>JBEVKF010000126.1:0-71089 GCA_040509755.1 Thermoleophilaceae bacterium
CCCCACCCTGTCGCTCTGAGAGGTCTCATCCCGGCGACCGCGGTGATGCTCTACGCGCCACGCGACGAGGCGGAGCTCGACGTCATCGAGGGTCTGGTCCGGACCTCACACGCATTCGCTCGCCCCGCCTGACTGGTAAGCGAAGAGGGCGTAGACGGCGGCGCAACGGCGCATGGCGGCTTCGTCGATGTACTCGTCGGGTCCGTGGGAGATGTCCAGGCGACCCCCGCCGAAGGCGAAAGCCGGGATGCCGAGCTGTGAGTACCAGCGGGTGTCGAGCACGCCGGGGCACATCTGGAAGCTCGGTTCGGAGCCTTCCACGGCGTGGATGCATTGAGCCAGTGCCTGGGCAGTGGGGTGGGCCTGGTCGGTGCTGCCGGAGGGTTGCTGTTGCAGCACGTCGATGTCTACCTTCGCGCCGGCGGCGTCGGCTGCGTTGTTGATCATCCCGGTCAGGCGTGCGAGCTCCTGCTCCAGCTCTTCTTCTGGGTTGAAGCGCCGGTCGATGGAGAACCAGGCCGAGCCCGGAACGGCGTTGAAGCCGGCGCCGGCACCGGCCTGTCCGCCGACGACGAGCATCGAGCCGGCGGCCTCCTCACTTTCGACCGGGAACCTCGTTTGTTTGTTGAGCAGCTCGTGGGAGAGCACGGTCAGAGGTTCTGCGATGCGGATCATGTGTTCGAAGGCGTTGATGCCCTGGTGGACGTAGCCGACGTGCGCTTCACGCCCGGAGGTCTGGACTCGTAGCGTGATCGCGCCGCGGCATGCGTGCCAGACGACGCCACCGGTCGGCTCGGCGGTGAGCATCGCGACTGCGTCGGGATCGATCAGGCCGGCCGCGCGGAGGTGTCCCGAGCCGGCGACGCTGCCCGTCTCCTCGTCGCAGACGAAGTGCAGCACGATTCGACGGCCGTCGAGCAGTGCCAGCTCCCGCGCCGCGAGCGCGCCGTAGAGCATGCTGACCAGCCCACCCTTCATGTCGGCGGTGCCGCGCCCGGTGATCCTGCCGTCGCGACGTACCGGGCGCAACTGTGCGGGATCCTGCGCCGGGACGACGTCGAAGTGCCCGTGGAAGTAGATCGTGCGGGGGCCGTCGCCGATGCTGCATCGAACGACACACGGATCCTCCAGCTCACGGCTCGGGCCCAGCTCGATCAGCTCGGGCGACAGACCCACCCTCTCCATCGCGTCGTGCAGGGCACGGCCGCACAGGCCGAGCTGACGACCGGGCGGGTTCTGCGTATCGATGGCGACCAGATCCTGCAGCAGTACAGCCATCTCATCCGCGCGGGGCTCCAGCCAAGCCTGCACTACAGCAGCGCCATCCGACACCCAGACCCCTCTCTTGAGCACCATCGCGCCGACCGGCCCCCTGGCGATCTACCAGCGACGCTCAAGTCTTGCTCTGGTCTGCCGACACACCTGTGGTCCCCGAGGTTCTAGCAAGGATCTGATGAATACACGTCCCGGTGGTAGCCCCACGACGAGCAGGTTTGCCCTTCTCCGCGATCGTCTTACCTTTGCCAATTTGACTGCCCTGCTGGCGCTGTTCGTGGCGCTCGGCGGCACCTCCTACGCCGCGCTCAGCGTCGGCAGTGAGCAGATCGTGAACAACAGCGTCCGCTCGGAAGACCTGCACAACAACGACGTGCGCGGCCGCGACATCCACAAGGACACCGTGCGCGGCACCGACGTACGGGATGGCGACCTGCAGGGCAGAGACGTGCGCGACAACACGATTACCGGCACCGACGTCAAGGAGTCGGCGCTCGGCACGGTCCCCAGCGCCCGCGACGCCCAGATGTTCGCCGGCAAGCCGGCGAGCGCGTTTCTCGGCAGCGACAAGCAGCTCAGGGTCGGCCCGATCAAGCTCGCACAGGGCGAGACGAAGACGGTTGCCACGAGTGGGCCCTTCACTTGGACGGCAGCGTGCAGCGACGATCCCGGCGGCAACACGAGGCTGATCGTGACCGTCGAGAGCACCGAGCCCGACGGCTTCATTGCGGACTTTGGCGGTGGCGGCCAGCCTGTCTCGCCCGGCTCGCCGGCCGAGGCGTTCAACAGCGTCAGCTCGGGCTCTGTGTACACAATCGGTTTCCCGTTCAGCGCTGTGGGCCCAGGCGGAGCGGCGCCTGCGGGCATAGCCTTCGTCGGCATCAAGATCGGTGGCGCCGACTGCCTGATCAACGGCATCATCTGGCCCTGACCCCGGCTTCTTCCACGGCGGCCCTCAGGGCGGTGCTATTCCTAGCCGCGTGCACGTGGTCGCTCTCTTCGGGCCCACCGGCGTCGGGAAGACGGCGGTTGCCATCGCCCTCGCGGAGCTGCTTCGGGGCCGCGGGGAGGATCCGCTGGCCGTGTCGGCCGATGCACTGCAGGTCTATCGCGGGCTCGAGGTCCTGACCGGCGCGGCGACTGCCGCCGAGCAGGCTCGGCTCGAGCACCGCCTGCTGTCGGTCGTCGAGCCGACAGAGACCTTCTCGGCGGGCGCGTTCGCCGCTCGCGCTCACGCCGAGATCGACTCGGCCCTGGCGGCAGGCCGCCGCCCGATCGTGGTGGGGGGCACCGGGCTCTATCTCCAGGCGGCGCTGACCGACCTCGAGCTGCGCCCGCCCCCCGACGCCGCGCTTCGTGGGCGCATCGAGGCGGCGCTCGCGGAGCGAGGCGCCCCGGCGCTCCATGCCGAGCTGGCCGCGCACGCGCCGGAGGCCGCCGCCTCGATTGATCCCCGCGACGGCAGCCGGGTGGTGCGCGCGCTTGAGCTGGTCGAGATGGGTACGCAGCCGGCACCGGGGGGCGCGGACTCGCGGCTCTGGACCGCGCGCCTGCGTCACCCGACCCTGCTGTTCGGCCTGGTCATGGAGCGCGAGGCCCTCTACGAGCGCATCGACAGGCGAGTCGACGAGATCGCAGCAGGCGGCGCAGCGGAGGAGGTGAGACGCGCCGAGGAGGTCGGCGCGTCGCGTACCGCGCGCAGCGCGCTCGGCTTCCAAGAGCTCCTCAGCGGCGACGTCGAGGGCATGAAGCGGCGCACGCGCAACTACGCGAAGCGCCAGTTGACCTGGTTGCGCCGGCTGCCCGACGTGCATCAGATCGAGCTCGTTTCCTCTTCGCCGAAGCTGGCGGCGGACCAGATCGCCCATATACTGGCCGCGCAGCCAGGAGAGGCGCAGTTCTAAGGAGAGGGAATCTGTGAAGCGCACGATCGTGTCGGTCGCCGCCGTTGCGGCCTTGTTTGTCTTGGTCCCGTCCGCGTATGCGGTGCGCGACTACGCGCGTACAGCGCTCAACATCATTCCTTCGGGCCAATACGGCGGCGCGCCGCCGGTGGCCAAGGCCGACGACCAGGCGCGGATGTACGACGCGCTGACGCCGCTGTTCGACCGTGTCGGCCGCGGCGACCTGACGCGCTACTTCAAGTCCGAGCTGCTCGGAACGAAGGGGCAGGGACCGCTGAAGACCGAGCGCCCGCGCAAGGGCGTGCGCATCGTGCGCGACCGCTTCAACGTCCCGCACATCTACGGCAAGACCAATGACGACGTGACCTTCGGCGCCGGCTGGGCGCTCGCCCAGGACCGCACGCTGCTGCTCGAGCAGGCGCGCTACAACGCGCGCGTCGCCGCCGTCGACGCTCCCGGGCTCGAGGCGATCGACCTGATCACGAGGCTCAAGAGCTTCCAGCCGAGCGCGCAGACCGAGCGCGAGGTGGCCAAGGAGGCGAAGATCCTGCGCGAGCACTATGGAAAGCGCGGACGTCGCTTCCTCCACGACATCGACGTCTTCGTCAAGGGGATCAACGCTCAGTACCGCAAGGCCGGTTCGAAGGCAAAGCCCTGGAAGCGCAACGACGTAATCGCGCTCAACGCCGTCAAGAGCGAGCTCTTTGGAGAAGGCGGCGGCAGCGAGGTGCGCGCCGCCCAGCTGCTCGACGGCCTGCAGGACGCCCATGGGGCCGATCGCGGACTCTCCTTGTGGAACGACCTGCGCCAGCGCCACGACCCGGAGACCCCCGTGTCCGTCAAGGGCAACTTCCCCTATTCGCCGCTCCCGAAGGACCGCTCGGGGAACGTCGTCGTCGACAACGGCTCGTTCCAGCCGATCCCGGTGCCCGGCGCCAACGCCGCCAAGGCCTCCACGGCCATGCGCCGCCAGGCCAGCAACATCCTGATGGTTGCCGGCAAGCGCTCGAAGTCGGGCAACCCGCTGTTCGTTGGCGGTCCGCAGATCGGCTACTTCTACCCGGGCCTGACGCTCGAGATGGACCTGCACGGACCGGGATGGACAGCCCGCGGCGCTACGTCGGCGCCGTTCCCGGGGTACATCCTGATCGGCCGGCGCGAGGACTTCGCCTGGACGCTGACGTCGGCGGGCGCGGACATCGTCGACATCTTCATCGAGACGCTATGCGAGGGCAGCGACACCAAGTACCTCTACAAGGGCAAGTGCCGCGAGATGACGCCCTTCAACGCGGGAACGCTCGATGGCCAGCCCGTGCGCTTCGATCGCACGGTCCATGGCCCGGTCGTGGGTTACGCGAGCGTCAACGGCACACGCGTGGCGGTCTCGCGCAAGCGCTCGAGCTACCTGCTCGACGGCGTCGATCTGCTGCTCTTCCAGCGTCTGACGCGCGGCAAGGTGCGAAGCGCGCGCGACTTCATCGACGCGGCCTCGATCTCGCCTCAGACGTTCAACACGTTCTACGCCGACCACGACGAAGCGGCCATGATCACCACCGGGCGTCTGCCGATCCGGGCCAAGGGCGTCGATCAGGGCCTGCCCACCGACGGCCGCGGCTCGCATGAGTGGCGGGGCTTCCTCAAGCCCAAGGACCACCCGCAGGGGATCGTGCGCTCAGGCGTGCTGAACAACTGGAACAACAAGCCGGCGCGCGGGTTCCCCGCCTCCGACGACCAATGGGCCTACGGGGCGATCAGCCGCGTCGACCTGCTCAACATGAACACCGCCAAGCGCGGCAAGCACACGCTGGCGACGCTCACCGGCGCGATGAACGCGGCGGCCACGCAGGACGTGCGCGCGGTCACCTTCGTGCCGCTGCTGGCCGAGCTGCTGAAGGGCGGTGCGTCGCCAAGCCCGCGCGCCACGCGCATGCTCGAGCTGCTCGAGGACTGGCGTGCGAAGGGCGGTAGCCGCCTCGATGCCGACCTGAACGGCCGGATCGACCATCCCGGCGCGGCCATCCTCGACACGGCCTGGAAGCGCCTGGCCGACGCCGCGCTCGTTCCGGCGCTGGGCCAGCCGCTCGCCGACCAGCTCAACGACACTCTGCACCGGCGCTTCGACCTGCCGCCGGGCGGCCAGTTCGGCGGGTGGCACATGTACATGTCCAAGGACCTGCGCCGGCTGCTCGGCAAGCCCGTCAAGGGGCCGCTGGCAAACAGCTACTGCGGCCTCGGTGACATCAACGTCTGCCGCGCGGACCTGTGGGCGGCGCTCGATGCCGCCGGTGTGGAACTCGAGGCGGCTCAGGGTGCCGACCCGGCCGCCTGGTCCGCGGACGCCGTGCGCGAGCGCATCTCGTTCTTACCCGGCCTGCTGCCCTACACGATGCGCTACACCAACCGCCCGAGCGGGATCCAGCAGGTGGTCGAGTTCAAGGGGCACCGCTGAGTATCGTCGGCGCGTGAAGTTCGCGAAGTGGCAGGCGCTGGGAAACGACTACGCGATCGTCGAGCAAGGGGAGCTCCCCTTCGAGCTCACACCTGAGCGTGTGCGGCGCCTGTGCGCGCCACACACCGGCATCGGCGCCGATGGCATCCTGTTGCTCCGCGAGAGCTCCGACGCCTCCTCCGTCGCCGAGATCCAGATCTACAACCCCGACGGGTCGCAGGCCGAGCTGTCCGGCAACGGCGTGCGCCAGGCAGTCATGTACCTGCGCCGCAGCGGCTTGGTGGACACCGACGCCTTCGCAGTGCAGACAGCCGCCGGCGTTGTCCGGCCGACCATCAACGGCGAGCTGTGCACGATGGACATCGGACAAGTGCGCCTCAGCGCGCCCGACGACTTCCCGTCGGGAAGAGCCGACGGCCGGGGCACGCTGCGCTCCGCCGGGCGGGAGTTCGACTTCCAGTTCGTGCAAGTGGGCAACCCGCAGTGCGCGATCGAGGTTCCGGACGGCCTGGAGGAGCTCGATCTGGATCGCTACGGTCCCGGCATCGAGACCCACGAGCTGTTCCCGCGCCGGATCAACACGTCGTTCTGGCGGCGTGTAGGCGACTCCGAGATTCGGGCGCGCATCTTCGAGCGCGGCGTGGGGGAGACGAGGTCCTCCGGCACCGGCGCGACGGGTGCGGCCGTGGCCGCCATCCTGAGCGGCGTCGAGAGCCCCGTGAGCGTGAGACTCGACGGAGGACAGCTCGAGGTCGAGGCCGATCAGCAGATGAACGTGAAGCTGACCGGCTGGGCGCGCCCCGTGTACGCCGGCACCCTGAGCGACGAGTTTGTCGAGGAGCTCCATGCAGCCGAGTAGCCGCCTTGACCGCCTCCCGCCGTACCTGTTCGCTGAGCTCGAGCGCAAGATCACGGAGCGCAAGGCGGCCGGGGTGGACGTGATCTCCCTCGGGATCGGCGATCCCGATACCCCGACTCCCGACGTCGTGATCGACGCGCTCGCCGCGGGCGCGCGCGACCCCGGCACGCATCAGTACCCGTCCAACCGCGGCCGGCCCGAGCTGCGCGAGGCCTTCGCGCGCTTCTACGAGCGGCGCTTCGGCGTTGCGCTCGATCCCGACAGCGAGATCATCCCGGCGCTGGGAGCCAAGGAGTGCGTCTTCAACCTGAGCCTCGCGTTCCTCGATCCGGAAACGGTTGCGCTGGCCGCGGACCCGGGCTACCCGGTCTACACCGGCGGCCCACTGATCGCGGGCGCCGAGGCGGTCCTGATGCCGCTCGTGCCCGAGCTCGGCTTCGCGCCCGACCTGGACGCAATCGGCGCCGACGTGGCCGCGCGCGCCCGGCTGCTGTTTCTGAACTATCCGAACAACCCAACCGGCGCGGTGGTGCCGGACGGCCTGTTCGAGCGCGCCGTCGAGTTCGGCCGCGAGCACGACGTGCTGATCGTGCACGACGCCTCATACACGGAGACCACCTTCGACGGCTACGTCGCGCCCAGCTTCCTCGAGACCCCCGGGGCGAAGGAGGTTGGCGTGGAGGTCTTCTCGCTCTCAAAGGGCTGGAACATGACCGGCTGGCGGACGGCTGCGATCGTCGGCAACCCTCAGGCGGTGGCCGCGTACTGGAAGCTGAAGACGAACATCGACTCCGGGATGTTCGAAGCCGTGCAGCTCGCGGCGATCGCAGCACTCGACGCCGGCGCGCCTGCCGAGATGGTCTCCATCTACAAGCGGCGGCGCGACCTTGTCTGCAACGCGCTGCACGAGATCGGTGTTGACGTGACCCCTCCGCGCGGAACGATCTACGTCTGGGCGCCGGTGCCCGAGGGACACACTTCGGCGTCCTATTGCGAGATGGTGCTCGAGGAGTCGGGCGTGGTCGTGTCGCCGGGCGGCGCCTATGGGCCCAACGGCGACGGCTTCTTCCGCATCTCGCTGACGCTGTCGGATGAGCGGCTGGCCGAGGCTCTCGAGCGCCTACGCGGCAGCCTCGCCGCGAGGTAGCCTCGTCGGTCTCATGCACTACTGCGGCGTCGTCCCAATGCAGGGCTCGCTCCAGCTCGCGATGCTGGAGGAGGTCCGCACGCCCGAGCCTCCGATCCGGCTCTCGGCGATCTTCTTCGAGCCCGGCTCCGCGGAGCAGGTCGCCACCGAGCTGACCTCGCTCGGTGACATGGCCATCGCGGTGGGAGCGCCGCTCGCCGGACCGCGCGCCGGGCGCCCTGGCCGCGACTGCGATGCCCTGCTGCTGCGCCGCGGCGTCGGGCCGCAGCCGCCCGACCGCGCCACGCGCCGCCTGGTCGAGCTGCTCGGCCAGCTGCCCCGCTTCGAGCCGCAGGCCGGCGAGGGTGAAGGGTCGGTGGGGGAGGGCGCATACAACGATTTCCCGCTGTTCGAGAGCAACGCCGATGGCATCTTCTGCGCCCTCCAGGGCCGCCGGCTCCCGGCCAAGCGCCACCCGCTCGGACTGCAGCTGCGCATCGAGGAGCTCGAGGGCGACCACGTGCTCGACGAGGGCGGCGAGCTCTGGCACCGCCGGATCGAGGAGCTCGACGCCGCCGCCTGCGCCCTGTGCGCGCACCGCTACGCGCTTGGCCACGCCTCGTGGCTCGGAGACCCCGAGGAGGCCGTGATCGTCCTTCCGGGAAGCGCGTTGCCGTCCGAGTTCCCGCGCCAGGGCGTGCTGCCGCCGGTGGAACGCTTGCGGCTGCCGGTGCTCCCCGGGTAGCGCCGCGACCGGTCGCGCCTAGACTTGGGTCTATGGAAAAAGGCCAACACGGCCGCAGTGAGGGCGTCCGCAACCCGCGCGCGCGCCAGCGCGCGTTCTGCATCTCAGCCGGTCCCGGGCCGGCGGATCTCGCCGAGCTCAAGGAGCTGCTGCGCACCGCCGGCGTGGCGGTGGCGGGGGAGCTGAGCCAGCGTCGCCCGGCGCCCGATCCCGACCGCTACCTCGGCAAGGGCAAGCTCGCAGAGCTCAAACAGGCCGTCGAGGAGTCGGGCGCGAACGTCGTGGCCTGCGACGACGAGCTCAAGCCGCGCCAGGAGCGCAACCTCGAGCAGGCGCTCGACGTGCCCGTCATCGACCGCACGGCGATCATCCTCGACATCTTCGCCGACCACGCCCACTCGGCGGAGGGGAAGCTCCAGGTCGAGCTGGCCCAGCTCGAGTACAACCTGGCGCGCATGCGCGGGCTGTGGACGCACCTCGAGCGCCTCGGCGCCGGCCGCATGGATGGCGGCATCGGCACCCGGGGTCCGGGCGAGACGCAGATCGAGACCGACCGCCGCCTCGCCCGCGACCGCATCGCGGCGCTCAAGCGGCGGCTGCGCCAAACCAGCGGGACGCGCGACACCATGCGCAAGGAGCGCGAGCGCGCCGCCCTCCCGACCGTGGCGCTGGCGGGCTACACCAACGCCGGCAAGTCGACGTTGCTGAACGCGCTCACGGGGGCCGAGGTCGGCGTGCGCGACCGCCTCTTCCATACCCTCGATCCCACCACGCGCTCATTCGAGATCTCCGGGCGCACCTATCTGCTCACCGACACCGTCGGGTTCATCCGCAAGCTCCCGCACCAGCTGGTCGAGGCCTTCTCGGCAACGCTGGAAGAGGCGCTCGGCGCCGACCTGATCGTGCACGTGGCCGACGCCTCCGCGTCCGAGGGAGAGCTGATCGAGATGATCGCCGCGGTCGACGAGGTCCTCGTCGAGACCGGCGCGGGAGACACGCCGCGCCTGCTCGCCCTCAACAAGGCCGACCTGCGCGATGGGGAGGGTCGTCGCGGCCTCTCATTCCGCTTCCCGCAGGCGGTGCAGGTGTCGGCGCTGGAGGGCACCGGCCTGGACGAGCTGCGCGACGCCGTCGAGGCGCGCTTCCTGTCCACGCTCGAGTCGATGGAGCTGCTGGTTCCCTTCGACGAGGGCGGCACTCTCTCGGAGCTGCACGAGCTGGCGGGCGAGCTCGAGCGCACCGACACCGCCGAGGGCGTGCGCATCAAGGCGCGCGTGCCGGCATCGGCCGCCCCGCGCTTCGCGCGCTTCTCCGAGAACGGCCGCTAGTCATCTAGGCCTCAGCGAAAGTCGCCGGAGCCGTGCAGCACGGCGCGTTCGTGGCGCGAACTCAGCTTGTCGAGGTTCGCCTGCGCGATCTCGCCGAGATCGAGCCCGGCCTCCGTCGCGAGCTGGGCCACGTACCAGAGCACGTCGCCGAGCTCGGCCGCGAGCGCGTCTCGGCGCTCAGGGGTCAGCTCCCCGCCATCGTCTCGGATCGCCTTCTTTACCTTCTCGGCGGCCTCGCCCGCCTCGCCGCAGAGCCCCAGAGCGGGGTAGGTGAGATTCGAGCCGGCGTCCGGGTAGACGGCGGTGGCGCGGGAGCGTTGCTGGTAGTCGGAGATACGCACGAAGGCAACCTATCGAGTGGCGCGGCAGAACCGGCCGGGTGTAGGCTGGCGGCCCGTGGTACCGCTTGCCGTGGAGCGGACGTCGCGCGAGGGCGTCGACATGCTGTCGGTGGAGGGGGAGATCGACATCTTCACCGCCCCTCGGCTGATCTCCGTGTTGAATCAGGCCGTGACCGATGCCGTCCACTCGGTTATCGTCGACCTGTCCGCGGTCGGCTTCATGGACTCGACCGGGCTCGCGTTGCTGATCAACGCGCACCGCCGCCTCACGCGGCGCCAGAAGGGCTTCGCCGTGGTCTGTCCGGCCGGCCCACTGCGTCGAGTCTTCGAGATCACCGACATGGTCGACACGCTTCGTGTCTGCCCGGATCGCGAGAGCGCGGCCCTGGCAGCGCTTCCCGCGGTGCACTGAGCTTCAACTCCAGGCCGGGTGTGCCGATATCTGAGGCATGACCGAGACCCAGGCCGCCGCGGCGGGGCCGTTCCCCGTGCCCGGACTCACGCCCCCGACCCAGCGAACCGGCGCCAAGCGGCGCATCGGCGACGTGATCGTCATGCTGGGATTCGCCGAGCGCAAGCTCGTGGAGTCGGTGATCGACAAGGGCCACTCGGACGGCATGCCCCTCGGCCAGTCGCTGATCGAGGCGGACATCGTCGACTCCAACCAGCTTGCACACGCGCTCGCCGAGCGCAACGGCCTCGACTTCGTCGACCTCAGCTCCTTCGAGGTGGACAAGGGTGCCGCCAACCTGATCGACGCCGAGAAGGCACGCCGCTACCAGACGATCCCGATCGCGTTTGTCGGCGAGGGGACCCTGCTCGTGGCGACCGCCGATCCGGCCAACGTGCTCGCTCTCGACGACATCACGATGGCGACGGGATACGAGGTGCGCCGCGCGGTCGCCTCCCCCGAGGACATCGAGGCGCTCATCAGCCAGATGTCACGGCTCGGGGAGTCGGTCCACGAGATCGACGAGGAGGAGGACACCACCACCGCCGAGGTGATCGAGCTTCGCGATCAGGCCGACGAAGCCCCGGTCGTCAAGCTCGTCCACACGATCATCGCCGATGCGGTCAGGCGGGGGGCCTCCGACATCCACTTCGAACCGCGGGCGGGCGACATGCGCGTGCGCTATCGCGTCGACGGGGTCGTCTTCGACACCACCACGGTGACGCGCAACCTCGTCGCCGGCCTGGTATCGCGAGTGAAGATCATGTCCGATCTCGACATCGCGGAGAAGCGTCTTCCCCAGGACGGCCGGATCGGGCTCACGGTCGACGGCCACTACGTGGACCTGCGCGTGGCGACCCTGCCCGTCGTTCGCGGCGAGTCGGTCGTCATGCGAATTCTCGACAAGGAGAAGGTCGTGATGGACCTCGACTTGCTCGGGATGGGCGAGCACGATCGCGAGCGCTTCGAAGGGGTGATCAGCTCGACGCACGGTTCGGTCCTGGTGACCGGGCCCACGGGGTCGGGCAAGACCACGACCCTGTACGCCGGCCTGACCGAGGTCAACAAGCCCGACAAGACGATCATCACGGTCGAGGACCCGGTCGAGTACGAGCTCGACGGGGTCAAGCAGGTCCAGGTGAACACCAGGACGGGCCTCACCTTCGCCGCCGGGCTTCGCTCGATGGTGCGCGCCGACCCGGACATCATCATGGTGGGCGAGGTGCGCGACCGCGAGACCGCTCAGATCGCGATCGAGTCAGCGCTCACCGGTCACCTCGTGCTGACCACGCTTCATACGAACGATGCTCCGCTGGCGGTGGCCCGGCTGATGGAGATGGGCATTGAGCCCTATCTCGTCGCCTCGGGGGTCGAGTGCATCGTGGCGCAGCGCCTGGCGCGCCGCCTGTGCGACTGCAAGGTGCCGACGAAACTCACGAAGGAAGCGCTGAACAAGAACGGCTTCGAGATCGCGCGCGGGTTCACGGCCAGCGAGCCGAGCGGCTGTGTGCGCTGTGGCCACACCGGCTACAAGGGGCGCATCGGGATCTACGAGCTGATGCTCGTGACCGAGCAGATTCGCCGGATGATCCTGGAGCGCGCTTCCGCCGACGAGATCCGCGAAGCCGCACGCTCGGAGGGCATGCGCACGCTGCGCGAGGACGGCATCGAGAAGGTGCGCCGCGGCGTGACCTCGGTGGCCGAGGTGCTGCGCGTGCTCGGCACGAGCTAGGCGGCCAGGGACGCTTACACCCCGGCCGCGCGGCGCGCCGACATGTGCGCGGCGTCTTCGAGCTCGTCGTCGCTCAGCGGTTCGAGCTCGATTCCGAGGGCGAGCTCGATCAGGCGGTCGGCGAGCCGGATGTTCTTCGGAAGCAACGGCCCGTGCAGATAGGTGCCGATCACGTTGCGGTCCTTGACGCCCTCGAGGCCGTCGCGCCCGTTGTTGCCGTGTCCCGACAGGACGCGGCCCAGCGGCAGCTCGCCCGGGCCCAGGTAGGTGCGCCCGCCATGATTCTCAAAGCCCGCGATCGTCATCGGCCCAAAGCCGATGTCGGCCTCGATTGCGCAGTTGCCGATCAGCCGCGGGCCGGGTTCGCGCATGGTCTTCAGGTCGACGAGGCCGACGCCAGGGAGCTCTTCGCCTCCTACCTCGTAGGAGTGGCCAAGCAGCTGGTAGCCGCCGCAGACGGCGAGCACGACCGCGCCGCGGTCGGCGGCTGCATGGAGGGCGTCGCGCTTGGTGTTTGCCATGTCGTGCGCGACCGCCGCCTGGTCGCGGTCCTGGCCGCCGCCGATGTAGCAGAGGTCATGGGCGTTGGGGTCGAGTGGCTGCTCGAGGCTCGCCGCTGCGTGCTCGAAGCCGATCCCGCGCCACTCGCAACGCGCGCGCAGCACGGCGATGTTGCCGCGATCGGCATAGATGTTCATCAGCTCGGGATAGAGCGAGCAGACCCTCAGCGCCGGCATACCACCACCGTACTTCCGATGTAGGCGGTGGTCTGGCCCACCGCGTGCCTGGCCGCCGCGAGCAGGCCCTGTGCCCCCGCTTCGCGCTCGAGCTCGTCCGGGCTGAGCGAGTCGAGGCGCTGGGTATGGCGGACCTCCGTCAGCTCCCCGGCGGGGGACACCTTCTGGCGCAGCCATTCCACCGCGATCCCGCCGGGCTCCGTGCGAACGTCGAGCGCGCGGCTGGAGTAGATCCAGCCCCTGCGCTCGCCGACGTCGGGAAGGGGCGGCTCGGCGTCCTCGGCGGGCACCGCTTCGTCGAGATCGGAGATCGCGGCGGCAAAGCTGCCGCCCGGCGACAGGCGCGCCGCGACGCCGGCCAGCAGCTCGGCACGCCCCGAAGCTCCGCCCACGATCTGCAGCAGCTGCATGGGGGCGATGATCAGGCCGAACGGATCGCCGGCGGTCAGGGCGCGGGCATCGCCCGGCAGGCAGGAGACGGTCAGGCCCTCCTCGCCGGCACGCCGCTCGAGCTCGCCGAGGAGGTCCTCATCGGCGTCGAGCGCTGTGACGTCGTGCCCGTGGCGCGCCAGATCCAGCGTCACCCTGCCGGTGCCGGCGCCGAGGTCCAAGACCGGCCCGTCGGTCTTGCGCGCCATGCGCCGCCAGAGCGGAAGGTCCGAACCGTAGCCGCCGCACTCGACGTCGTGCCAGATCACCGCGTCGTTCACTCCGACCACCGCTTGGCCAGTCCGCGCCGGGCGAGCAGGTCGCGCAGCTCGAGCAGCGCCGTGTAGGTCGGAAGCGCGTACACCTGCTTGGCCGCGGCCAACCGCACGGCCGTGTCGAGTGAGCGCTCCACGTCGCTGTCGACCTCGATCAGGGCGTCGATGCCGGCGTACTTGAGGCGCAGCGCCATCTCCTCGGCCCGCGTGCCGGCGCAGGTCGCGCGGCGCACTCGCCCTGCCAGCACCTCGAAGTCGGCATCCCAGATCCACGACACGTCGCGCCCGTCGGCCGTACGGTCGTTCAGCGCGAGCCAGAGGTCGAGCTGCTCGTCCTCGAGCGTCAGCGTTCGCAGCACCTCGTTGGCGCCGGACGGGTTCTTGATCAGCAGGATCGAGAGGAGGTGACCGTCGATGGGGATCGTCTCAACACGCCCGAACGAGCCGCTGAAGCCCTCGAGCGCCGCGCCGACGGCCGCGAGCGGGACGCCCAGCTGGAGCGCCGTGGCCGCCGCCGCGACGGCGTTGTAGACGTTGTAGAGGCCGGGAAGGGGGAGGCGGAGCTCGAGCCGGCCCTGCGGCGTGCGCAGGACGACCTGCGAGCCGCGCATGCCGTCCAGGGCCACGGCGGTGGCCGCCACCTGGGGAGCGGGCCGCTCGCGCCCGCAGTTCGGACACCGGTAGCGCCCCAGGTGGCCGAGGTAGATGGCCTTGTAGGCGTAGGCGGCGCCGCAGTTGCGGCAGTGCTTCGAGTCGGCCGCGTGCTGCATTCCGGGAAGCGCCTGGGAGTCGTCCTCGACGCCGTAGTAGGTCACGCCCGAGCGACCCCGCCCGAGGTCAGCCACCAGCGGGTCGTCGGCGTTCAGCACGAAGCCGGCCTTCCCGTCGAGGTCCGCCGCGACCTCCGCCCAGCGGTCGGCCAGCAGGTCGAGCTCGCCGTAGCGATCGAGCTGGTCGCGAAAGAGGTTGCAGAGCAAGAGCAGCCGCGGCTCGACGTCCTCGGCGACCTTGGCAAGCCAGGCCTCGTCGACCTCGAAGAGCCCGACCTGGCCCGGCTCGCGCCCGGCGTCGAGCAGCGCCGTGGCCACCCCCCAGGCCATGTTCGATCCCGCTCGGTTGTGGACGACCGCTCGTCCGTCTCGCTCGAGGCAGGCGGCGATCATTGCGCACGTCGTGGTCTTGCCGTTGGTGGCCGAGACGAGCACCGAGCCCGCCTCCAGCTCGCTCGCCATGCGGGTCAGCGCCGGGGGGTAGAGCCTCATCAGCGCGCGTCCGGGCGCGGTCGTCCCGCCGGTGCGGCCGGCCCGCCGGCTAACCGCCCGGGCGGCCCGGGCACCCGTGCGGGCCGCTCGGAACATCAGGCGGGAACGATTACGCGCAGGCACCGGGGCTCCACGGTGATCGTGGCCGGGGTGGCGCCGATCGGGTCGCCGTCGGCATAGATGACGAACGGGCGGTTCGACGCCACTTCGATTCGCTCCCCGGACAGGAACTCGACGTAGGGCGAGTCGACGTGCTTGCCCTTGAAGACCTTGGGCAGCTCGCGCATGAAGGTGAGCTTGGAGGTTTCCTTCGAGAGCATCACGTCGAGCCTGCCGTCGTCGAGCACGGCGTGGGGGAGGATGATCATGCCGCCGCCGTAGGCCTTCGAGTTGCCGACGGCGACCGTGAAGCCGGTCAGCTCGTGCTCGGTGCCGTCCACGGTCACGGTGAACCGGGCGGGCTTCCAGCCGGCCAGGGCGCGCAGCGCGGCGTAGACGTAGACGGCGTCGCCCTTGACCCACTTTGCGTCGTTTGCGATCCGGTTGGCGTCGGAGTCGAAGCCGAAGCTCGCGATGCCCATGAACGGGGTGCCGTCGACATCCGCCACGTCGAGAACCTGTTCCCTTCCCTCCACGGCGCTCCGGGCGGCCTGCGTCGGGTCTGTCGGGACACCGAGCACGCGCGCCAGGTCGTTGCCGCGCCCGCAGGGGATCAGTGCGAGGGCGGACTCGCGGCCCTTCAGGGCGCCCGCGAGCGGGCGAAGCAGGCCGTCTCCGCTGAGGGCGGCGACGGTCTCGCCGGCGTCGGCCGCCGTCCGCGCCTCCTCGGCGGCGTGCTCGATGCTGCGGGTGGTCACGGTGCGATGGGGTGCGCCCAGGCGGTCGAGCTCGGCATGCACGGCCGGGAGTGCCGTCAGCGCCCTGCCCCCGCCCGAGGCCGGGTTGACCAACAGCGCGAAGCGGCGGCTCACTCGCCCGTCGCTGCCGCGCGCGCCCGCTCGGCGGCGGCCGCCCCGCGGGCCTCGCCGCGCAGGTGCGCGCTCGTGTCGATCCTGCGGATCTCCGCGCGAGCGAGCAGCTCTTCGCCGATCAGCCGTTCGGCGTGCGGCTCCTCGAGGTCGTCGGGATCGAGCACCAGCAGTACATCCTGCTGCACGGTGTGCCACTGCTCGGCCGTCACTCGCTCGGAGGCCACCAGCAGCTGGCCGGGCCGGTGCAGCCAGTGCAGGTCGAAGAGGCCCAGCCGGTAGGCGTAGAGGCGATCGCCGTCAGAGAAGAGGAAGTTGAGCCCGCTGAACGGCGAGCACTCGACTGTCTTGCGGACGCAGCGGCGGAAGGATTCAATCGGGTCGGCGGCGTCGTAGCCGGCCATCAGGAAGTTGAAGAACACCTCCGAATCCGTATCGCCCTTGGGCTCGGCGACGCCTGGTTCCGTGAGCAGGCGCGGGTAGCGCAGGATCGTCCCGTTGTGGCCGAGGGAATAGCTCCCCAGGCAGAAGGGATGAGTGTTCTCGGCTGACAGCCCGCCCATCGTTGCGCGGCGCACGTGGACGTTGAAGATCCGCCCGCTCATGTTCGTCGCAGCAAGAAACTCGCCGTCGCCGTGGGCGGCGTGGGGGAAGCGCACGAGCGTCGGGTCGAGGCCGTCGGCGCGCTCGTAGACGGCCATTCCCCACCCGGAGTCGTGCTCCTCGGACTGGCGGACAAGCGGATTCTCCGCCTCGACCAGCTCATGCCGGATCGAGGCCGGCTCCGCGGCTACGCAGCCGAACACGCGGCACATGACGCCGCAACCTTACCGGGGGCGAGTTTCGGGGCGCCGGGGGTTAGCCCGGCATGGAACTGCCAGTGGCCGAACCGAAGCGAATCTGGTGGGCGCGCCCGCGCAAGCTGTGCGCGCTGGAGCGACCCGGGGGAGGGGGGAGAAATCACCGGACCGAGCGGCGACTCGGCGAGATCGCGTACCTGCGCTCGCGCGGGGTCGTGCTGGTGGTCTCGACCATGCGGACTCGGCACAACCTCCCGGCCTACGACGAGGCGGGGCTCGAGTGGCACCACGTCCCGGTCGCGGCCACCGAGGACGGCGCGGAGGCGCTCGAGGAGCTGCTCTCGCTGCTGCGCCGCGAGACGCGGCGGCGTGGCGCGATCGCGATCCACGGCGACCGCTACACGGACTTCGTGGCCGCCGCCGGCGCCGCCCACCTGCACGAGCACCGCGGCGTCGACCCAGCCCAGGCGCTCGCGCGGGCCGCTGCGGCGGGTCTGACCGTCACCGACGCCGCCTGCGCCCTGCTCGGCGTGCGCCCGGCGCAGGTGGAGGCGCTGCGGGGGGCGGCCTGATGGCCGGGAGCTCGGCGACGTGCATCCGGTTGCGCGCGTGGGCCGAAGCGTGTCGACTTTCTGTCCCAGGCGGTCAACAAGTCGACAAGCTTCCGAAGACGGGCCCGCGCGCCCAGGCCGTGATCCTCGTCCCGGAGGGTCGCCCACTACTCCACGAGCAGCCGCGCCAGCGTCTGCGCGACCGCGACCGGCTGGGGCTCGATGCCGTCGAGGGCCGATCGTTCGCCGCCGCCGCTGAGCACGTAGGCGGCGTCGAGGTCCGCGGCCGCCGCGGCCGCCAGGTCGGAGTCCACGCGGTCGCCGACCACGAGCGTTCGCCCCTCGCCGAGGCGGTCGAGGGCGGTCAGGAACAGTTGCGGCTCGGGCTTTCCGACCAGGAGCGCCGTGCTCTTGGTGGCGTACTCCACGGCGGCCAGCAGAGCGCCCGTGCCGGGCCAGTGGCCATCCGGCTGCGGATAGGTGGGGTCGCGTGCCGTGGCAAGGAGGTCCGCGCCGCGCATTACCGCCTGGACGGCGTTGCGCAGGTCGTCGTAGACCAGGTCGGTGGTGCCGGCAACGATCACGACCTCGGCCCGCGAGGCGAGGTCGGTCGAGTTGAGCACCTTCAGGCCGGCGGCGGACACGTGGCGCAACATCGCCGCGGTGCCGATCACGAAGGCGGTGCGCCCGGTGTAGGTGTCGGCGAGCACGTGCTGCATGGCGCCACCGACGGTGACAACGTCGCGCAGCGAGGCCTTCACTCCGATCCCCCAGAGCTGCGCCAGCAGGTCCTCAGTGGACTCATAGGCGTTGTTGGTTGCGAAGGCGATGCCCTTTTCCGCGGCGCGCAGTGCGTCGAGCGCTTTGGCCACCCCCGGTGTGGGCTGCCCGCCAACCCAGACGCAGCCATCGAGGTCGAGGATGAATTGGTCGTAGCGGGCGGCGAGGGGGGTGAGCGACACGTCGCTAGCCTACGCGCCCGTGTTCCGGCCGCTCATGGTGCTGCTCTTCCTGGTGGCATTCGCCTTCGCCGCCTGCGGTGACGACGACGAGCCGAGCTCGCAGGGCTCGAGCGACGGCGCGCCCGCACAGACAGAGGAGCAGGCGCAGCAGAAAGAGAGCGGCGGCTGCGAGACGGTCGAGGCACCGGCGCCCAAGCCCGACGGCGGCGCGAAGAAGCCCAAGCGCGCGCTCGCGGCCGGTGCGAAGTACGACGTGGTCATGCGGACGAGCTGCGGCGAGATCACCATTCGGCTCGACCAGAAGACGTCTCCCAAGACCGCGGCGTCGTTTGCCAACCTCGTGGACACCGGCTTCTACGACGGGACCGCCTTCCACCGCATCGTTCCGGGCTTCGTCATCCAGGGGGGCGACCCCACCGGCACGGGCAGCGGTGGGCCGGGCTACTCCACGCGGGACGTCCCGCCGCAGGACACGGTCTACACCCAGGGCGTCGTGGCCATGGCGAAGACGGCCACCGAGCCGCCCGGCACGTCGGGCAGCCAGTTCTACATCGTGACCGCCCCCGACGCCGGCCTGCCACCCGAGTACGCGGTGCTCGGGAAGGTCGTGGCGGGCCAGGACGTGGTCGACGCGATCGGCGAGCTGGGCGATCCGGCCAGCGGAGGGGCCGGGACTCCGCTTCAGCCGGTGGTCATCGAGAGCGCGGAGCTCGTAAAGGGCTGAAGCGGGTCGGTAGATTCGAAGCAATGCCCTTCGACGTGACCGACGCGGACTTCGACCAACGGGTGCTCGAGCGCTCGTCGGAGCTGCCCGTCCTGGTGGACTTCTGGGCCGACTGGTGCCAGCCCTGTCATGCGCTGGCCCCGTTGATCGAGCGGGCGGTGGCGGCGCATGAGGGCAAGATCGAGCTGGCGAAGCTCGATGTCGACGCCAACCAGGCCACGGCCGCCCGCTACGCGGTGCGCGGCCTTCCCACGGTCAAGGCATTCCGCGACGGGCGCGTGGAGAGCGAGTTCAGCGGTGCCCAGCCGGCCGTAGCCGTCGAGCGTTTCGTCGACGCCCTCGTGCCCTCCGAGGCCGACGAGCTGGTCGGCGGGGGCGACGAGGACGCGCTGCGGCAAGCCCTCGAGCTCGAGCCCGACCACCCGGTGGCTCGCCGCGAGCTGGGGCGGCTGATGCTCGGCCGCGGAGAGACCTCGGAGGCGCTCGAGCTGCTCGATGGCGTGGTGGGCGACTTCGTCGCGGACGGCCTCGCCGCACGCGCGCAACTGGCCGGCGACCCCGAGCTCGACGCGGCCTTCGAGGCGTGGGACGCGGGCGACCCCGGCACGGCGCTCGAGACGCTCCAGGTGGCGCTGCTCGACCCCGAGCGGCGGGACCTCGTGCGGCGCGTGATGGTTGCGATCTTCACAGAGCTCGGCGCGGATGATCCGCTCGCGAGCGAGCACCGGCGCCGGCTCGCGGCGGCGCTCTACTAGCGCGGCGCGGCGCCGCCCGCCCTGGCCTCGCGCGCCCGCGCTTGGCGCCTTCGGCCGAACAGAACCAGCACCCCGACCACCACCACCAGAAGCACGAAGCCGAAGAAGATCGCGCTTCCCAGTCCGACGCCGCCGAAGGGCAGCGTGACCAGCAGGACAAGACCGGTGCCGATGGCCAGAACGCCCAGGACGAGCAGGATCAGAAGGACGATGCCGCGGATCCGGGCGAGCAGGCCGGCGCTGGCGGGCGGGATCAGCAGCCCCATCATCCGCAACAAGAACATCTGGCGGCCGGAGGGCGCCTCCTGGCCGAGCTTCTCCATCGCCGCCTTCAACTCATCCGGCTTGCGCTCGGCGAGCGCCATGGAGGCCTTCATCATCTGCCGCAGTGCGGGGCGCTCCTGGGGATGGCACCCGGCGAGCGCCTCGTTGAAGTACTGACGGGCGGCGTCGACGTCGTAGCGCTCGGCCGCACGGGCGCCGAGTATCGCCTTGGCCGCCACGCGGTGCTTTGACTCGCTCTGCAGTTGCTCGTCGGTCCGGCTTTCGAGCTGCGGGATCGCGGCGAGCGCCCCGACCTGCATCTGCATCTTCATCTGCTTCTGCTTGGCCACCCCCAGAGAGTCTGCCAGACTAGGACCGCCCGGCTGGGAACCTCAGTCCTCGTCGGGGCGGTCGTGCGTGCGCGCGTCGTCGCCCTCGCCGTACTCGGCGCCGGACAGGTCGCTCTCGCGTTCGCCCGTAAAGGCATCGCGGCTGGGGTCGCGCAGGTGAACCGCGCCGTGCTCGGCGTTCTCGCGCAGGTCCTCCTCCGCCAACTCGAAGCCCTCGGCCTCGCCGCCGCCGGCTTCGTCCACCGGCCGGCGCGCCGGATCCTCGTCGCCGGGCGCCCGGCCTCCGATCGCGCCCGCGTCGTACGCGGCGGCCTCCGCTTCGCGACTCTCCCTGATGTCCTGTGGGTCTCGTTCGGTCATTGCGGAGTCAGTAGCCGGTTTCGGGAGCCCGGAAACATGGGTAGCAGGACGCCATGACTATCGGAATCATCGTTGGCGTCTGCATCCTGTTGCTGGTGTTGGGGTTTCTCCTGCCGCGGCTCTCGCGTGAGCCCCAGAAGGGCGTCGACCGCACCCTGGGCGTCGGCCAGCGCACCGGCGGCAAAGCCCCCGGCATCATCGGACGGCTGTTCTCCAAGTCGTTCGGCACGTCGCGCAAGGCGACGAACAAGAGCGCCGAGACCGGCCGCCGCGGCCGCGGCAAGCTGCCCCTCTAGTCAGTCGCGGGGCTCGGGGTCCGAATCCTCGGGCTCTGATTCCGAGCCCTCGTCTTCGGCTCCGCCGGGAAGCGCCTCGAGCTCAACCGTGTGACCCGGCTCGTCGGCCGCGGAGGCATCTTCGGCGACGGGCTCGAGCCAGTAGGCCTCCGCCTCGTCACCCGCGGTCTCGTCCTCGCCGGAATCGACGCGATATGGCTCGGTCCCGCCGTCGACGGGATCGAAATCGATCGGCTGCGGCCCGTTTGCCTCGCCCGATAGGCCGATCGGGCCGGCGAACTGGTCTTCGGAGGTCGCGGGCTCCGGCTCCAGGTCATCGCGCGCCAGCGGCTCTGGCATCTTCACCCGCTCGAGCGCGTCGTCGGATAGGCCCAGGACCTCGTCGGCCAGCGCGCGAATGTCCTCGATCAGGCTTTGGCGCTGGTCCCACAGCCGACGGGTGTCGACCACGATCTGCTCCGAATAGATGTCCGCGTCACGTCGCACGATCTCGGCCTCGCGCTCGGCCGCCTGGATGATGCTCTCGGCGTCGGCCTGTGAGCGGGCGGTGAGCTCAGCCGCGGTCGCGTTTGCGCGCTGGAGGATCCCGGCTGTCTGCACACCCACCTCGTCCAGGGCATTCTGGACCACGTCCTCGCGAGACTGCCTGGACTCGAGGTCCGCCACCAAGGCTCGAACCTCGGCGAGGAAGTCGTCGACAGAGCGCCGGTCATATCCACGCACCGCGAGCGGGAAGCTCACATCCTGCAGCCGGTCGACCGTGGATGACCCGCGCTGGAAGCGCGGGGGTTGGGTGTCGCTGGTCTCCGAATAGGCCATGACGTGCAGTATGGCTCGCGGTCGGACGGTCTGCACTACGGGCGGGCGGGTTTTACTCGGAACCCCGTCTTGCTGCCCCGTCCGCGGGAGAACGTTCCGGTCGTGGCGTTGAGCACCCACGGCCGCGGGAGGGTGCCCGCATAGTCCTCCAGGAAGGAGGTGAACCGCGCCGACGCCTGCGCGCAGGAGAGGCCGCCTCCGCTCAGCAAGGTGATCCTGTAGGGCCCCTTGGCGAGCCGGAGCTTCCCGATCCGGTCGTTGTGGAGGACCCGGAAGGTGCTCGGACAGCGGTTGCCCGTGGGGTGCGTCCCGCCACCGCCGCCGCTCGGGCTCGGGGGTCCCACGAGCTCCTTGATGCGGAAGCCGACGTTGCGTCCGCCGCGCATGAACGACCCGGTCTCGGGGTCGAGGAACCATGGGCTCGGGAGGATGCCGTCGAAGTCCTGCAGGAACTGGGCCAGGTCCCGGGCCGACTGGGAGCACGTGATTCGTCCGACCGAAAGCAGCGTGATCAGGTAGTTGCCTTTGGGAATCTTGAACAGGCCGATCCGGTCGTTGTGAAGCACCCTGAATGTCCCCGGGCAGGCGGCGCCGACAGGATGGTGCCCACCGCCGCCACCACCGCTGGAGGCCGGCGCCACGCTGAAGCCGACTGAGCTCGAGCCGCGCCTGAACGTGCCCAGGCCGGTTCCCTGCACGCTATAGCGCCATGGACGCGGAAGCTTGCCGTCCCAGTCCTCGAGAAACTGGCGGAAGTAGTCGGAGGCGTGCGCGCAGCTGAGCGAGGCCGAGTTGCGCAGCGTGAGCGTGTACGCGCCGGCGGGCAGCGACAGCGACCCGACCTTGTCGTCGTGGAGCACCTGGAAGGTTGCCGGACACGCCGCCGGCGTGCCGCTCTGCGCCGAGGCGGCTGCGGGCGACGCGAGGGCGATCGCGACAACGATGGTGGCCAGGGCCAGTGGCAGAAGGCGAATCCGTTCGAGCATGGCGCGAACCTAACAAATTCGACCCAGGTTTACGTAACCGTCCTTATCGAGCGTTGATCTCGAGTTATTCCGGCCTCAACCCCGGGACATCGAGGCCGGGCTCCTCCGGGGTGAGCCCAGGCGCGTAATCGCGCACCCAGAAGCTGCCGTCCTCGAGCATCTCGTTGATCTCCGGCGCCCTCATCGTGCTCACGATCAGGACGCGCGCGGGCTCACCCGAGTTGTTGTCGAGCCTGTGAGCGCCGGAGCGGCCCGCCGGACATGCGACCACGTCTCCCGGCCCGAGGCCGCGGGACTCGCCGTCGCCGGCGGTCAGCTCGAGCCGCCCGGCCAGCACGATCAGCAGCTCCTCGTTTGCGTAGTGCGCGTGCAGCGGAAACGTGGCCGCTCCGGCGGGCACCTCGAACAGCGAGGCGCCGAGGTCGCGCGCCCCGGCCTGGCGGGCGATTCGCGCGCGGCGCCAGCGAAACGGCGGATCGTGGCGCTCGGCGTCCCACTCGGGTTCGAACACGTTCGGCATCGGCGTCAGGGCGCTGGATCGAGCCGGCCCGCAAGGGACAGCTGGCCCTTGGCGACCTCGAGCGGAACGCCGTCGTCGTCGACGGGTCCGCGCCGCGAGCGGCGGTGCTGCCAGTGGTCGATCACCTCGCGGGCCGAGGCGTGGCGGTAGCTGATGCCCCGCTCGAGCGGCTCGAGCTCGATGACTCCGGCCTTGATCTGCCCGACCCGTCCGTGAAAGCGCCGGCCTCCCTTGGAGACCAGGACGATGTCGCCGGTCCGGATGCTCTCGAGCCTCACCCCACGGCCACTGTAGCCGAGGTCGTCAGGCCGCCGGAGCGGCGGCGGCCAGCTCGGCGGCGTCCGCTGCGTTGGTCACCGGACAGCGCCCGGCCGTGTGCCCGCACGCGTCGGCGTCGCACAGCCGGCAGATGTTCCCGGCGGCGGCGCGGCCGTCGGTAAGGGTCGCCAGCAGCTTCTCGTGGAGGCGGGTCAGGTCTGCCCGCTCTTGCGCCGTCAGACCTGCGAGCGCGGCTTGCAGGGCATTCTCGCGCGCTGTCAGCGCCCGGGCGGCGGCACGATGCCCGGCGGGCGTCAGCTCCATGGCCACCGAGCGGCGGTCGCGGCCCCGCCGCCGGCGGGCGAGCCGCGCCTCGGCCAGGCGGTCCACCACACGCACCGCGGCGGAGTGCGTCAGCCCGAGCGGTCCGCGCAGCGAATCGATCGGCTTTCCCTCGAGATAGCCGGCGAGACTGACGAGCGCCGCCGGAGCCGAGCCGCCATGGCCCGCTCCGGCCTCGACGGCTGACCGCATCCGGTCGTTGACGGCAAGCGTCACGGCGCCGAGCAGATTGGCCTCGCGCGCCCTGGGATCGGCCCCCTCGACCACCGTGGCCTTCAACGGTCCCCTCGCTCGGACTTCACCGCTGGCACCCGACATGTGCATGCCGCATACATGTATGCTACCGGGAAATGGCAGCGCCCGTGCAAGACCCCTCGCGCGCGGACTCCGATGACTCGCGCGTGGACTCCGATAAGCCGCGCGGCAACTCGGACCGCTACGAGGCGCTGCCCAGCGTAGCTGCGCTTCCCGGGTGGATCTGGCGGCGCCTCCCCCGCGCCGCCAAGGTGGCGCTGGCTCTTCTCGCGCTCGCCGCCGTCGGTCTCGTGATCTTGCTGAGCCCCGGGATCGACGACGCCAAGGACAAGCGCCGGCAGGCTGAGTCGGAGCGTCTCTCGCGCCTGCGTGAGCAGCGCGTGGCAAGGCAGCGCGAAGAGCAGCGGCCGCGCGTCCGCAGAGCCGAGCCCGCCGGGGCGGACCTCGCGGCCCGGGCCGCGCTGCTGGGCACGGTCCGCACGGCCGTGGAACGCGACGCGCGCCGGCGCGTGGCCGCCGGCACCCTGGAGGGGCCGATCCGGCGCGTGACCTGCGAGCGCTATCCCCGCAGTCTCGACAACCCTGGGGCGCACCTCGACCCGGGTCGCTCCGCCGGGCGCTACTCCTGCCTCGCCATCACGGCCGACGTGCCCGGCGGCGAGGGCTCGAGCTCCTCGGCGATCGGGCATCCATACCGCGCAAGGATCGACTTTGTCTCCGGGCGTTATGCGTTCTGCAAGGTCAGCGGCCGCCCCGGCGAGGGCTCGATCGACTCCCCGATGGTGACCGTGCCGCGCGTCTGCGGCGGACGCTGACCCCGCCGTCGGGCAGACTTCCCGGCCGATGGCCAAGAGCCCCGACCGCCGCCTGGACGAGGCAGCCCTCGACAGCGATCCCGGAGCGCTGTTCGCACGCTGGTTCGAGGAGGCACGCGCCCACACCGCGGGCGAGCCCGAGGCGGTCGCCCTCGCCACGGCAACGCCGGACGGAGCGCCCTCTGCCCGCATGGTGCTCAACAAGGGCTTCGACGAGCGCGGATTCCTCTTCTTTACGAACTACGAAAGCCGCAAGGCGGACGAGCTGGAGGCCAACCCGCATGCAGCGCTCCTGTTCCACTGGCCCGAGCTGGGACGCCAGGTGCGAATCGAGGGCCCGGTGGAGCGCGTGTCGCGCGAGGAGACCGAGGCCTACGTGCGCAGCCGCTCGCGCGAGAGCCGCCTGAGCGCGCTGGCCTCCCCGCAGAGCAGGCGCGTCGAGAGCCGAGAATGGCTCGAGCAGCGCGTGGCCGCGCTCGACCGCGAGCACCCCGGTGAGGAGCTACCGGTCAGCGAGGACTGGGGCGGCTACCGGCTCGAGCCGGCCGCCTGGGAGTTCTGGCAGCACCGCCCAAACCGCCTTCACGACCGCTTCCGCTATCTGCCGGGCGCGCCCACGGGCGGCTGGAGGATCGAGCGCCTCGGGCCCTAGCCGCGCGCACCGTCCTGCCCTGTGGTTGCAGAGCGACCACAAACCAGGACAGTGCGTGATTTCGGCCGAACGGGCGAGCGCGGGCAGACCTCAACTGCCTGCTAGAAAACCCGGCATGGCCAACGAACCAGTTATCGTGATCACCGGAGCAAGCACCGGCATCGGCGCCGCCACCGCGCGCCGCGCGGTCGAGTTCGGATACCGCGTGGTCCTGGCCGCGCGCTCGGAGGACAAGCTGAACGCGCTCGCGGACGAGCTCGGCGGCGAGGAGAGGGCGATCGCGATCCGCTGCGACGTCACGAGCTGGGAGGACCAGCAGGCGCTCGTCGCGCAGACGCTCGAGCGCTTCGGCCGGCTCGATGTCTTCTTCGCCAACGCGGGCTTCGGCGCGGCGCGCGGCTTTCTGGAGGAGTCCGTCGAGCACTGGAAGTCGATGATCGACACCAATGTGTACGGCGCCGCCCTCTCGATTCGCGCCTGCCTCGAGCACTTCAAGGCCCAGAACGCCGGGCACGTGCTCCTGACGAGCTCGGTCGCCGGGCGCCGGGTGCTGCCGGGCTCGCTCTACTCGTGCACCAAGTGGGCCGTGACGGCGATGGGCGAGGCGCTGCGGCAGGAGATCGCCAAGACCCAGATCAAGGTGACCCTGATCGAGCCCGGAATGGTCGACACGCCCTTCTTCGACGACAGCCCGACCGGCGCTCTCGAGGCCGACGACATCGCCCGAGCGGTCATGTTTGCCCTCACCCAGCCGCCGCACGTGGACGTAAACGAAGTGCTGATCCGCCCGATCAACCAGCCCACCTGACGGGGTCACTCCGACGCCGGCTGGGTATCTACGGCAAGTGCCTCGGAGCTCGCCTTTACCTCAATTCCCCGTTACCGCGCCCGCGGTCTCAATCCCCACCGCGCTCGTGAGAACGCGGCTTCGATCCGAGCTGTCTGAGCTTCCGATCGCTGCGACCAGGAGGTCTGTGTCGTAATCCCATCGCTCATCCGTGACCTCGTGAGCCTGCCAGTCCACAAGTCCGGTTAGCTCGGAAGGTAACTCGCTCGTTCGAGGCGCACGGGCACCCCCGACAAGCACGGGGATGATCGGGAGGCCGCCGTCGAGAGCCATCTCCAGTTCGAGTTGCAGCCAGTCGTCGGCGTCCGGGCTCTCTCGGCCGCGAGCCTTGAGTTCCGCCGCCCAGCTCGGCCCGATGATCGCAATGAGCACGTCGGAGGTGTCGACGGCGTCACGGATCACCTGGCGCCACTGCTGGCCGGGTCTGATACGCAGGTCCATGAACGCCGAGTCGGCCCCGAAATGACCGGCGAGCTTCTCCTTGATGCCGCGCGCATATGGGGTGTCCGGCCGCGGCGGTAGGAAATGAAGATGCGTGCCATCGACAGTTGCCCTTGCCGACGCTACGCCCCCGTCGCCGGTCGGTCAACCAGACCGAGAGGGGCGTGATTGGTGCCGGGAACGTCCACGGTCGCTCGTAGCCTTGTCGTGTGAGCCGGACCCACGGCAGTCACGTCTATGCACACCTCGACATGGACGCGTTCTATGTGACCGTCGAGCTGCAGCGCCGCCCCGAGCTGCGCGGCAAGCCGGTGGTCGTCGCCGGCTCGAGCCCGCGCGCCGTGGTCACGACCGCCAGCTATGAGGCGCGACGCTTCGGCATCTTCTCCGCCACTCCGGCGGAGCGCGCTCGCAGGCTCTGTCCCGACGCGATCTTCATCCCGCCGGACTTCGAGAGCTACCGGGCCCGCTCCCGCGAGGTGATGGCCGTGCTGCGCGCGCATGTCGAGCGCGTGGAGGTCGTGGGGCTCGACGAGGCCTACCTCGATCTCAGCGGCTTCGAGCGCCACCGCGCCGCCGCGCGCCGGATCAAGGCGGCCGTGACCGAGCGCACCGGGCTCGGCTGCTCCATCGGCATCGGGCCGAGCAAGCTCGTGGCCAAGGTGGCCTCGGACGCCGAGAAGCCCGACGGCTTCGTGGAGCTGACCGCCGACCAGGCCCGCGAGCGCTTCGCCGGCTCGCCACCGGGGCTCGTGCCCGGCATCGGCCCAAAGACCGCCCAGCGCCTCGAGCGCCAGGGCATAGCCACCCTCGGCCGCCTGGCCGAGACGCCGGAAAGCCTGCTCGCCGACTGGTTCGGCGCGCGGCTCGGCCCATATCTCGGTCGCCTCGCGCGCTTCGAGGACGATCGCCTCATCGAAACCGAGCACACCGCCAAGTCCGAGTCGCGCGAGACTACCTTCGACCGCGACCTGCGCGGGGTCGGCGAGCTCGAGCCCCACCTGCGCCGGCTCACCGAGCAGCTTTGCTCGACCCTGGTCGAGCACGAGCGCCGCGGGCGCACCATCGGGATCAAGGTGCGATATGACGACTTCTCGATCGTCACGCGCGCCCGCTCGCTCCCCGCGCCGGTCAGTGATCTGGACACGATCTGGGACGTGGCCGTGGACCTGCTGCGGCGCCTCGAGCCGCCGCGGCCCGTTCGCCTGATCGGCGTGCGCGTGGCAGGGCTCGACGAGCAGGCGGAGCCGGTCGCGCCCAGGGATCAGCTTAGTCTTTCGCTCTAGGCGATTGCGCTAACTTCGAGGCATGGCCACCGACCGTCTGACCGGGCTCGACGCCTCGTTCCTGCACCTCGAGGACGCCTCCTCGCACATGCACGTGGCGTCCGTGATGATCTTCGAGGGGCCACCTCCCCCCTACGACGAGCTGCTCGAGGCCTTCGAGGGCCGCATGGGGCTCGTGCCGCGCTACCGCCAGCGGCTCGCCTTCGTGCCGTTCGGCCAGGGCAGGCCGCGCTGGGTCGACGATCCCCATCTGAACCTGCGCTACCACGTACGCTCGAGCGCCCTCCCCTCCCCCGGGTCCGAGGACCAGCTCAAGGATCTCGCCGGCCGGGTGCTCTCCCAGCAGCTCGACCGCGACAAGCCGCTCTGGGAGGTCTGGCTGGTCGAGGGTCTCGAGGACGACCGCTTCGCCGTGCTCTCGAAGACCCATCACGCACTCGTGGACGGCGTCTCGGGCGTCGACATCCTGTCGGTTCTGTTCGACACCTCGCGCGAGCCGGCAGCCCCCGCCGACCGCGGTGAGCGCTGGCTTCCGAGCCCGCTTCCCAGCCGCTCCCAGCTGCTCGCGGAGGCGCTGCTCGAACGCGCGACGATCCCGGGCGAGATCACTCGGTCGGTGCGTGCCATTCTGCGCGGCCCGCGCCGCATTCTCTCCGGGGCGCGCGATGCCGCCGTCGGTGTTGGCGCGATGGCCTGGGCGGGGTTCAACCCGGCGCCCTCGAGCCCCTACAACAAGGACATCGGACCGCATCGGCGCTTCACCTGGGTGCGCGCCGACCTGCGCGACATCAAGGCGATCAAGGGCGCGCTGGGCGGCACGGTCAACGACGTCGTGCTCGCCACCGTGGCGGGCGCGCTCGGCAAGCACCTGCGCCGGCGCGGCCAGAACACCGACGGCCTGGAGCTCAAGGCGATGGTCCCGGTGAGCGTGCGCCAGGACGCGGAGCGAGGTGCGCTCGGCAACCGCGTGGCGGCGATGATGGCCCCGCTGCCGGTCTGGTGCCAGGAGCCGGTCGCGCGGCTCGACATCGTGCGCGAGGAGCTCAAGGGGCTCAAGTCGGGCAGCCAGGCGGTGGGTGCCCAGGTACTCACCGACCTGTCGGGCTTCGCGCCGCCCAACATCATGGGACAGGCGTCGCGACTCATGTCACGCCAGCGCTTCTTCAACCTCGTTGTGACGAACGTGCCCGGCCCTCAGTTCCCGCTCTACCTGCTCGGAAGGCGGATGCTCGACCCGTTCCCGATGGTGCCGCTGGCAAGCGGCCAGGGCCTCGGCGTCGCGCTGCTGTCCTACGACGGGCGGATCAACTTCGGGCTCGTCGGCGACTTCGACCTGCTCTGGGACCTGGACGACTTCGCGCGCGACGTGGAGGACTCGCTCGCCGAGCTGGCCGCCGAAGCGGGCGTCGAGCTGCGCGCGCTCGAGCCCGCGGAGCGCGTGTGAGGGATCGCCTCTCCGAGTGTGCCCGCGACCTCGGGCTGGAGCTGGACGTCCAGCGCCTCTCGGCGTCGACGCGCACGGTGAAGGATGCCGCGGTGGCCGTGGGCTGCTCGGAGTCCGAGATCGCCAAGGCGATCGTGTTCGTGGCCGACGGTGACCCGGTGGTGTGCATCGCCTCGGGCCGCCATCGCATCGATACCGCCAAGCTGGCGGACGTGCTCGACGTGGCCGAGGTGCGCCAGGCCGCGGCCGACGAGGTCCGCGCCGCCACCGGCTTCGCGATCGGCGGCGTGCCGCCGTTCGGCCACGACCTGCCGATCATCTTCGACGAGTCGCTGCTCGAGCACGAGCGCGTCTGGGCCGCCGCGGGCGACCCTCACAGCCTCTTCTGCGTCGATCCGCATGAGCTTGCCCGCTGCGTGAAGGCGCGGGTCGTCGCGGTCGCCGACGATGGTCAGCCGGTTGCGGGCCAGGACGGCCGATAGCCGGCGTCCGGGCGAAGACTGTCGAGGATGCCCCAGGCCTCCGCGGCAGCCTGCCGCGTCGCCTCGGGACCTTTCCTGACCAGCGTATGGAAGTGGCGTCCGGAATCGGAGAAGTTGCGCCAGTGAATCATCGTCCCCCGGGGTTCGCCACAGCCAGGCCCGGCAGGTTCGGCTTCCTCGACGGGCGCAAACCCTTCGGGTCTAGGCGGGAAATCCGACCAGGCAGAGTCGCGGTCACCGCGGCGCTCCCACACGGTCACGACTACATCGTTCGAGCCCATGCCGACGCCGCCCGCCCCAGCAAACGCATCGCAGTTGGTGGGCTGCCAGCGCAGCGCGACCGTTCCCACCGAGAACAGCTCGCGCGGCTCGCTGATTCGTGACAGCTGCTCCGTTGCTATCTGCCACGAGCTCGGAAAGCTGACGCTGTAGCCGTGAGCCGGGTCCGAGACGGTCGACCAGTCGGCGCGGGAGTAGCCGGTCCCTTGACCGTTGGCCGGCTGCTCGCCCTCGCCACACCCAACCACGACAACAACGACTGACACCGCGATCCCCCGTGCGAGAGTGAGAAAGGTCATCGCCGATCAATACGGGCGGGTCCTCGACCGAAGTCCCGGTCCTCCCTCCGTACAAGGCGCCGACCCGAATCCTGTACAGCGGGCGAAAGACCCCGCGGCCGTCCTGATCGACGATCAGGGCCATGGAGATCACCATCAACGGCGAGGTTGTCCCGGCGATCGAGACGCTCTGGGTGGTCGTCGCCGCGATCCTCGTCATGTTCATGCAGGTCGGCTTCATGTTCCTCGAGATCGGCTTCTCGCGGATGAAGAACGTCGGCACCGTCGTGCCCAAGATCCTGGCCAACTTCTCGATCGCGGCGCTCTGCTACTGGGCGGTCGGCTTCGCGCTGGCGTTCGGCGGGAGCGGCTGGTTCGCTGGAACCGAGGGCACCTTCCTCGGCACCACGGACAACGACCTCTTCCCCGCCCTGGCCTTCTCGAGCGCCACCGTGCCCGCCAAGTTCTTCTTCCAATTCGTCTTCTGCGCGGTGTCGCTCGCGATTGTGTGGGGCACAACGCTCGAGCGCATCAAGTTCGGCGCGTACCTGATCTACGCCGTGATCTTCAGCGCCCTGATCTACCCGATCATCAGCCACTGGATCTTCGGCGGCGGCTGGTTGCAGGCGAACTTCGGCATGCAGGACTTCGCAGGCTCAACCGTCGTGCACCTGATCGGGGCGACAGGTGCGCTGGCCGCCCTGCTGCTGCTCGGCCCGCGTCACGGCAAGTACGGCAAGGACGGCACGCCGAACGTGATCCCCGGTCACAACATGCCGCTGGTCGGTCTCGCGGTGCTCGTGCTCTGGTTCGGCTGGTTTGGCTTCAACGCGGGATCCACCCTGGGCGCGATCGGCGGGCGCTTCGCCGAGGTGGCAGTGATCACCAACCTCGCTGCGGCGTCGGGCGTGCTCGGCGCGCTGCTCGTGAGCCACCTGCGCGTCAAGACGTTCGACATCGGCATGGCCGGCAACGGCGCGATCGCCGCTCTGGTGGCGATCACCGCCCCCTCGGGCTACGTCGAATACTGGGCCGCACCGATCATCGGCTTCGTGGCGGGCGGCGGCGTGGTCATCTGCATCATCGCCATCGACAAGCTGGTCGACGACCCCGTGGGAGCGCTCTCGGCGCACGGCGTGGCCGGAATCTGGGGCACGCTGGCCTGCGGCCTGTTCACCTCCCCACGGCTGGCCGAGCTCAACGGGATCGGCGAGGGCGGCCTGTTCTACACCGGCTCCTTCGAGCAGCTCGGCGTGCAGGCCCTCGGGATCGTCGCCGCGTTCACCTCGGTGTTCGTGGTCAGCTTCCTCGTCTTCTACGCGATCAGGGCTTCCCACGGCCTGCGCGTGAGCGAGGAGGACGAGCGCCGCGGCCTCGACATCGTCGAGCACGGCATGTGGGGCTATCCGGAGCAGTTCATGCCGGTGCCCGGGTCCGAGTACCACCCACCGAACGTGCCGGGTGCGCGGGCGGGAGCGCTCGCCATGTCGCTCTCCGCACGCAGTCAGGAGGGACGGGTATGAACAAGATCGAGGCAATCATCCGCCCCGAGCGGCTGCAGGACGTCCAGGACGCGCTCGACGAGCTCGGCGTGTCCGGTCTGACCGTGAGCGAGGTCGTGGGCTGCGGGCGCCAGAAGGGCTACACCGAGCAGTACCGCGGCTCGCGGGCGAACATCTCGCTGCTGCCGAAGATCAAGGTCGAGTCGGTGGTGCCGTCAGGGCTCGTCGAGGCCGCCGTGGACGCGGTGGTCCGCGGCGCGCGCACGGGTGAGATCGGCGACGGACGCGTGTTCGTCTACCCGGTCCAGGAGGCGGTGCGAATTCGCACCGACGAGCGCGGCGAGGAGACCGTCCGCCACGAAGAGGCCGAGCACTGGGGCCACTAGGGGGCGGCGTAGCGCTCGCGCGCGGCGCCGGCCCAGGGCAGCGCCTTCACCGCGATCGCGATGCCCGAGCCCAGGAGCACCCAGGCCGGCCAGAAGTAGCCGGCGCCGGCCGCCATCCAGACGCCGACGACGAACAGGTTGAAGATCGCGAGGGCACCGGCATCGGTGCGCTGGCGGCGGCGCCGGCGCAGGGCAAGAGCGGCGTCCTCGTCGGCCACCTCGGACGCCCGCAGCGGCGCGGAGGAGCGCACGATCCAGACGTCGAGGCCGGCGACCAGGCCCAGGGCGAGCAGCGGCCACACAGGCCAGGCGTTGGGCGCGCCCGTGAGTCCCCAGATCGCGAGTAACACAGCGGCGACGATTCCCAGCGCGCCCACGCGCCAGGCCGACATCCGCAGGCGGCGTGCCTGGCGCTCCTCGGCGTCGGCGTCGCTCAGCAGCACCAGCCCGGCCGGGGCGTCCGGCACGGGGTCGGACCCGCTCAGCGGAATGTGAGCGGAGATGCGAGTGCCCTGACCGGGCGGGCTCTCGACCGCGACGGCGCCGTCGAGCGCACCGACGCGGTCTCGCAGGCCCTGCAGGCCGGACCCGGCATCGAGCATGGCCCCTCCGACCCCGTCGTCGGTGACCACCACGTCGAGCTGGCCGTCCTGCGGGCTGACCGCCACCGTCGCGTACGTGGCCTGCGAGTGCTTGGCGATGTTCGCAAGGCACTCGGAGACGACGAAGTAGGCGGCGGCCTCGACCTGATCGGGCAGCCGCTCGGTGGGAGCCGCGACCACCTCCACCGGCACGGTGGCGCGGGTGGCAAGGTCGGTGAGCGCAGCGGGCAGGCCGCGGTTGGTGAGAATCGCCGGATGGATGCCGCGAGCCAGGTCGCGCAGCTCCTTGAGGGCGAGGCCGGCCTCCTCACCCGCGCTGTGGACGAGCTCGGCGGCCCCGGGGTCGCCCTCGGCCAGTCGCTTCTCGGCCATGCGCAGCGTGAGCGCAAGGGCCACCAGGCGCTGCTGGGCGCCGTCGTGCAGGTCGCGCTCGATGCGCCGGCGCTCGGCGTCGCCTGCCTCGATGATCCGCGAGCGCGCGTCGCGCAGGCTGGTCATCTCGGCGGCGAGTGCAGGATCGGTGTTGGAGCCGAGCAGTACCTCTGAGTAGGCGCCGTACAGGCGGCCGAGCGCTCCCAGGGCCGGGATGCCGATCGCCAGCACCACGGCGCCGAGGACCGCGAGGACGAGCGCCTCCGGAAGCGTGTCTACCACCAGGAGCCCGAGGTCGATCCCGTCCGGGATCGCCCAGAAGGTGACGGGCGAGAACACGGCCGCCACGCCTACGGACAGGACCGTCACGGTCACGATGAAGGCCACCGCTCCGAGCGGGAGTTGCAGCAGCAGGAAGACGAGGTCCTTCCATGTGGCGGGATCGCCGAGCCGGGCGTTCAGGCGCCGCCACCGCGAGGCGCCCGTGGGCGCGGGCCGGTAGGGGTCGGCGATCTCGCGGCCGGTGAGCGCGCCGATCAGCCTGCGCTCGAGCTGGGCGATGAAGCGCCAGGCGTAGACGGTGGCGATCAGAATCGGGATCCCGATCAGCGAGACAGCCAGCCCGGCGCCCAGCGAGATGGCGGTGACCAGGAACGCGAACTCGGCGATGCCAAGCGGGAGCGCCAGGAGCAGGTAGGCGATCCGCCCGTAGGTGCGGGGATCGAGGATGTCCGAGGCGAGCCGGTCCCGCATGCCAGGCCAACTCTAGGTCCGAAGCGCCTCACGGTCGGTACGGACAGCCGTACAACGGGGTAGCCGCCGCGCGTGCGATCCTGGGCGCGTGCGCCGCGCGGTCCTTGTCCTGCTGGCAACCATGGCGTCGCTGACCGCCGTCGGGGACGCGGCCGCCCCGCGCGGCATGCTCGACGTCCACCAGCGCTTCGACTTCTCCGGCGGCCCCTATGTCGAGGGATCCGTGTCGTATCTACGCGTGCTCAAGGGCGGGCACGTGCTGCTCGAGCGCTCGCGCCAGGGTGAGCTGAACGTGCGGCTGCCACTGCGCGCCGGGCTCTACCGCCTAACCAGCTTCCAGCGGCCCTGCGACGGCAACTGCTCGCTGCTCGATCCGCCCACCGACCGTTGCTCGCGGCGGGTCAGGGTCTTTACGGGCGGATCGACCTCGGTGCGAGTGGTCACTCGCCCCGGCAGCGGCTGTCGCCTGCGTGTGCAGGAGCCGCCGGCGTTTCCGGCGCGCAAGCGGATCGCGGCGGCGCGGCGCTACGTCCGTGGCCGTGCGCTGTCTTCCTTTGCGCTCATCGACACCCACGGCCGCCTCCACGGCTTCGCGCCGCGACGGCGCTACATCTCGGCCAGCGTGGTCAAGGCGATGCTGCTCGTGGCCTACCTGCGCAAGATTGGCAACCGGCTTCCCGACGCCGCCGAGCGCGCGACGCTCGGACCGATGATCTCGGTCTCCGACAACGGGCGCGCCACCTCGATCTACGGCCGGGTCGGCGATGCCGGCTTGCTCGATCTGGCGCGGCGCGCGGGGATGCGTGACCTCACCGTGGCCGGGTTCTGGGGCAGCGTCTTCTTCAGCGCGGCCGACCAGGCGCGCTTCTTCTATCGCTTCGACTCGCTGGTGCCCAAGCGCTCGCGCGCCTACGCCCGCCGGCTGCTTTCGTCGATCGTCCCGGCGCAGCGCTGGGGCTTCTCTCACTCCTCGCTGCGCCGCGGCTGGAGCACCTTCTTCAAGGGCGGCTGGCGCCAGACCGACAGCGGCTCGCTCGTCCACGAGGCGGCCCTCTTCGAGCGCGAGGGCGCGCGCTTCTCGCTGGCCGTGCTGACCGACGGCAACCCGTCGCACGACTACGGCACAGAGACGCTGCGCGGCGTGGCCGAGCGGCTGTTTCGGTGACGACCCGCGGGGCGCTCGTACTGCTCGTGGCGGGCGGGCTCGCTGCGGCCGGGAGCGCGACGGCCCAGGACGAGCCCGAGGCCGGGTCGCCGGCCACTCGGCGCGCCGGCCTGGTCGACGTGCACCGTCACGCGCCGGGCATCCGCGTGGAGCTCGTCTACCGCACCAAGGCGAACATCACCGGCCGCCGCCTGCCGGGCTACTGTCGCGACTGGGGACTGCTGCTGGGCCCCGCCGCCCGCGACCTGGCGCGCGTGCAGCGCCATCTTCGCCGCCGTGGCCTCGGCCTGTTGATCGAGGACGCCTACCGCCCCGCGCGCGCCTCGCTCGCCCTCGTGCGCTGGGCGCAGAGCATCGGCCGGGGCGACCTGGTGGGGACCTACATCGCCCGCCGCAGCCGCCACAACACCGGCTCGGCGGTGGACCTCACGCTGGTGCGCGCGTCCGACGGCAAGCGGCTCCGAATGGGCACCGGCTACGACGCGCTCGGCCCGGCCGCCCACACACGCAACGCGCGTGGCCGCGTGCTGCGCAACAGGCTGACCCTCGAGCGCGCGATGGAGCGCTTCGGCTTCGCCGGCTACTGGCGCGAGTGGTGGCATTTCGAGCACCGCATCACGGGCCCTCGCTACCTCGATCTTCCGCTCGGCTGCGGAGGTTGAGCTCACGGCTTGGCCGGGTTCGGCCGAGACCAGGTACACATGAGGCGCCTCGCCGCCACTCTCGGGATCCTGATGGCGGCGTGCGGCGCCGCCGGCGCTGACGCCTCGACCTATGAGGTCGGCCCCGGCAAGCCCTACGCCGCGCTCGAGGACGTCGACGACCTGCTCGGCCCCGGCGACCTGGTGTTGGTCAGCGGCGGGCAGAGCTATCCGGGCGGCGTGTGGCTCGAGCAGGACGGCAGCCCCGCGCAGCCGATCACGATCCGCGGAGTCGGCTCGCCGCGCCCCGTTCTGAACGGCGGGACGAACACGATCGAGTTGGCGGGCGACAACACCGTGCTGGAGGGCTTTGACCTCACCGGCGGCAGCTTTCGCTGCCTCTACCTGCACGGTGACGGCCTGGTCGTGCGCGACACGGTCGTGCACCACTGCCCCGCGCATGGGATCCTGGGCGCCGACAACGACTCCGGCGACGCTACGCTCGAGCGCGTCGAGGTCCACCACGCCGGCAACGGCACGGGCGAGCACTCGATCTACATGGCCACCGACGAGATCGCCCATCCCGGCTCGGTCTTTCGCATGCGCAACTGCTGGGTGCACGACTCGACCGGCGGCAATCTCGTAAAGAGCCGCGCGGAGCGCAACGAGATCTACTACAACCGCCTCGAGGGCAACGACCTGAGCTATCACGAGCTCGAGCTGATCGGCCCAGATCCTGGCGGCGGCAGCGTCCCGGGCGGGGTGCGCGAGGACTCCGACGTGGTTGGCAACCTCCTCGTCCACCGGCGCAGCGACTTCCGCTCGGCCGCCCGCGTGGGCGGTGATGCCACCGGCGAGTCGGAGGGGCGCTACCGCTTCGTGGCCAACACCTTCCTCGGTGTGTCGTCAGCGCCCTCGTTCACCGTGTTCCGCGCCTTCGACCGGCTGGAGTCGATCGAGGCCGTCGGAAACGTGATGCACCGGCCCGGCGGCGTGCAGGTGATGCGCGACCTCGAGGCCGACTGGGTGTCCGGCGCACGCTCGCTCTCGGGGGCTTCCAACTGGATCACCTCGGGGTCCGATCTGTCCACCGGCCTGGGCGCGACGTTGCAGGGCGCCGACCCCGGCCTCGACGGCGCCTGGCGGCCGGCGGCCGGCTCGCCCCTCGTGGACGTGGGCTACGCCGCACCGCTCATACCCGGCTTCGAACCGCCGCTGGCCGCCTTCGCGGGCGCCGGCGCGTCGCGCCCGATCGACGAGGCACTCGACATCGGCGCTTACGAGCTGCCCGACCCGAGCTACCGCCCACCGGGCGCGGGCGGTCCCGGCGCCGATTCGGCGCGCCTGAGGCTCCGCGGCCTGAAGCTGCGCCGAACCCGCAAGGGCCTCTTCCTGGTGGCGAGCGTCTCCCAGCGCGCGAAGGTCGCCGGGCGCATCGACCGCCCGCGCGGCAAGAGATGGCGTCTGGTCAAGCGGCTTCGCAAGCGCGCCGTCGGGCCGGGCACGGTGCGCCTCAAGCTCGCTCGCCTGCCCCGCGGCCGGTATCGGATCGAGCTCGTCGCGCGCGCGGACGGCCAGCGGCGTTCGGCGAGGCTGCGCTTCAAGATCGGCGCTCCGAAGCCGCGGTAGGCCGCCAGGGCGCGATAATGGAGGCATGCCCCTAGATCTGCTCCGGGTGGCGCTCGCCCAGATCAACCCCACGGTTGGCGACATCGCGGGCAACGCCCGCAAGATCGCGGAGCAGACGGCGGCGGCGCGCCAGCAGGGAGCGGCGCTCGTCGTCTTTCCGGAGCTCGCGCTGACCGGCTACCCGCCCGAGGACCTGCTGCTCAAGACCGCCTTCCTCGACGAGGCCGCGGTCGCGCTCGAGGGCCTGGCCGCCCAGACGCGCGACATCGTTGCCCTCGTCGGCTATCCCGAGAGCGCGGAGGACGTCTACAACTCGGCCGCCGTCCTCGCCGGCGGCGAGGTCGCGGCCGTCTACCGCAAGATGTACCTGCCGAACTACGGCGTGTTCGACGAGCAGCGCTACTTCCAGTCGGGGTCCGAGGCCGCGATCTTCGAGCTGAACGGCGTCCCGATCGGGATCTGCATCTGCGAGGACATCTGGGAGCCCGGCCCGCCCGCCATGAGCGAGGCGCTCGCCGGCGCGCAGGTGATCGTGAACCTGTCGGCCTCGCCCTACCGCGCCGGCTACGGCCGCGCGCGCGAGCGGATGCTCGTGCAGCGGGCCGTGGACTACCTCTCGGCGGTGGTGTTCGTGAACACGGTCGGCGGCCAGGACGAGCTCGTCTTCGACGGCCACAGCCTCGCCGTCGATCAGGACGGCACGGTGCTCGCACGCTGCCCGCAGTTCGTGGAGGACCTGACGCTCTGCACGATCGACCCGCGCGAGGTCGCGGCGGCACGCCTACGCGACACCCGCCACCGCGTGAATGTGCGCCGCCAGCGCCGCGCGAGTACGGTCGCCGAGCCGCCCGTTGTGCACCTGGCCAGTTTGCAGGCCGTGAGCGAGGCACACACGGTCGGCGGCAACACCGCCCCGCTCCTCGAACCGGAGGCCGAGGTGTACGCGGCGCTGCGCACCGGCTTGCGCGACTACGTGGATAAGAACGGCTTTCGGCGGATTGTCCTGGCGCTGTCGGGCGGGATCGACTCCGCGCTGGTCGCGATGGTGGCGGTGGACGCACTGGGATCCGACCGCGTCACCTGCGTCTCGATGCCCTCCTCCTACTCGAGCGAGGGCACGCGCGCCGACGCCCGCGCCATCGCCGAGAACCTCGACTGCGAGTTCATGGAGATCTCGATCGTCGAGGCCATGACGGCCTACGACGAGATGCTGGCCGGCGCGTTCGCGGGCCGCGAGCCCGATATCGCCGAGGAGAATGTCCAGGCGCGCATCCGCGGAAACGTGGTGATGGCGCTCTCCAACAAATTCGGCTGGCTCGTGCTGACCACCGGCAACAAGTCCGAGCTGTCGGTCGGCTACGCCACGCTCTACGGCGACATGGCGGGCGGCTTTGCGGTGCTCAAGGACGTGTTCAAGAGCTGGGTCTACCGGCTCGTGCGCTGGCGCAACGAGACCGCGGGTCGCGAGCTCGTGCCGTCGAGCGTGCTCGACCGCCCGCCGTCGGCCGAGCTGCGCGCCGAGCAGACAGACCAGGACTCGCTACCGCCCTACGACGTGCTCGACGCGATCCTCGAGGGCTACGTGGAGGAGGACCTCGACGCGGTCGAGCTCGTGCGGCGCGGGCTGCCCGCCGCCGATGTCGAGCGCGTGATCCGCATGGTCGACCGCTCCGAGTACAAGCGCCGCCAGGCGCCGCCGGGGATCAAGATCTCGACCAAGGCCTTCGGGCGCGATCGCCGGCTCCCGATCACCAACCGCTACGAGGGCCGCGCCGACGACGCTCCCGAGCGGCGGCTGCGGGCGCTCAAGTAGTGGCGCCCGCGTGATCTAGGTGGGGGCCGGGCCGCGTCTGCTCTCGCCGGCTCCCGACGGCCGGGCGCGGCTGGTGGCATGGGTGGTGGCGATCGCGTTGCCCGCCGCCGGGTTTTTACTGCTGCTCGTTGCGCCGGCGACCGACGTGCTCTGGGAGCACCACCCATCGCACTTCTGGCTCGTGCTCGCCGCGGCGCTCACGAGCGCGGCGCTCGCCTTCCAGACAACCGGGATCGCGCTGCGGCGCGCCGACGCTCGTCTGTTTTTGGTTTCGCTCGCCTTTCTGGCCGCGGCCGGCTTCCTCGCCCTTCACGCCCTCTCCACCCCCGGCGTGCTGCTCGACACGCCCAACCAGGGTTTCGTGGTCGCCACGCCGGTGGGCCTGTTGATCGCCGGGCTATGCGCGGCGCTGTCGGCCCTGCCGCTTCCGCCGGAGCGGGCGGCGAGCGTGATCCGCCACGCACGAGCGCTGCGGACCGGCCTGCTCGCGCTGATGGTGGCCTGGGCGGCGGCCTCGCTGGCCTCGATCCCGCCGCTCGACGACCCCACTCCCGTCGAGCGCGCCACCGGCGCTCTCGTGGTCATGGCGGCGGTGGCGCTCGTGCTCTATGCGTTCGCCGGCTGGCGCTACCTGATAATGGCGGTGCGCTCGGGGTCCCCGATCTTGCTCGCGGTTGCGAGCGCGTGCGTGCTGCTGGCCGAGGCGATGGGCGCGATCGCCTTGGCGCGCAACTGGCACCTGACCTGGTGGGAGTGGCACCTGCTGATGCTCGCCGCCTTCGGCGCGATCGCCTACAGCGCACGACGCGAGGAGGTCGAGGAGCGCTTCAGCGATCTCTACCTCGACCAGACCTCCGCCGGCAAGCGCGAGGTGAGCGTCCTGTTCGCCGACCTGGCCGGCTTCACCGCGTTCTCCGAGGGCCGCGACCCGCGCGAGGTGTCGGAGATGCTCAACACCTACTTCGAGGTGGCGATCCCGCCGATCGTGACCGAGTACGGCGGCCAGATCGACCGGTTGATCGGCGACGCGATCATGGCCACCTGGGGCACGCGAGGCGATCAGCCCGACCACGCCGAGCGCGCGGTCAGCGCGGCCGCCGCGCTTCAGGCCGAAAGCGGGCGCATCGCCGCACAGCACCCCGACTGGCCGCGCTTTCGAGTGGCGGTCAACAGCGGCGAGGCGCTGGTGGGCGTGGTGGGCGCGGAGAGCGGGCGCTCCTACACGGTGATCGGCGACACCGTGAACGTGGCGGCGCGCCTGGAGAGCCGTGCCCCCACGGGCGGGGTGGTGATCGGCGGAGCGACGCTGCGCGCGGTGCCCGGCGTGCGCGCGACATCGCTCGGCGAGATCGAGGTCAAGGGCAAGCGCGAGCGCGTGGATGCCTACCTGCTGGACGCCCGAACGGGCTGAGGCTAGGAAGTCGGCGCGGGCCGAACGGCCATCGTCACGCGCGTGACCGCGCAGACCCTGCTCTCGTCGTCTGTGAAGGTGACGTCCCAGACCCAGGTGGTGCGCCCACGGTGCAGGGGCCTGCCCTCCGCGTGCACGTACCCGCCCGTGACGGGGCGCAAGAAGGTCGTGCTGTTCGACATTCCGACCGCGAAGCTGCCGTTGTCCTTGACGGCTCCATGAGTGGTGACCGAGACGAGCGACTCCGCCAAGGCGGCGTAGGCCCCGCCGTGGACCAACCCCATGGGCTGCTGGACGCGCCGCTCGACCGGGAAGCGAGCGCGGCAGCGCTCCAGGTCGGCCTCGAGCAACTCGAAACCGAGTACATCGTCGAGCGTGCCCGCTACCGGGTAGGTCGAGGCCGGCGAGTCCATCGGGAGCGGCACACTACCCTTCGCGGCGCTTTCCATGGCCACCTTCGAACAGCTCTCAGACGAACAGCGCGCGATCGTCGAGCTCGTGCTGCAGCAGGGCAAGAGCTACGACGAGCTGTCCGACATGCTCGCCATGCCCGAACGGCGCGTGCGCGAGCTCGCCCGCGACGCCCTGGTCGAGCTGGCGCCGATCAGCGCGCGCGGCGTCGAGGAGGACTGGCGCGGGCAGCTCGCCGACTACGTGCTGGGGCAGCAGGCCGGGCCCGAGGCGACCGCCACGCGCGGCCACCTGCGCCGCTCCGAGGCGGCTCGGAGCTGGACGCGCTCGCTGCTCGACTCTCTCGAGCAGCTCTACCGCGACGCCGACCTGCCTGCGATTCCCGAGGGCGAGCGCGGTGCGCGGCGCACGGCCGGGGCGGCCAAGGCGCCCGCCGCCGGCGCCGAGCCGAACACGGGCCTGCGACGCATCCTCGCGGCTGCGGGGGCACTGGCGCTGATCCTGGTAGTAGTGCTCCTCTGGCCCATCGGCCTGCTTACCGGAGATGACGATGAGGGCAGCCAGGCGAGCTCGGGCGGCGACTCCCAGCAAGCGGGCGACGAGCAGGGCGCGATCTCGACGCAGACCCAGGGAACCGCGATCATCGCCGAGCAGCAGGGCAAGACGCAGGTGGTGGTGTCGGCCACCGGGCTCGAGCCGAGCACCGATCGGACCGCCTACCAGGTCTGGCTGTACAACTCAGAGGAGGATCGCAAGTCGCTCGGGGCTTCCGTGACCGACCCGCAGGGCAACCTCCAGTCGGTCGGCGAGCTACCCGCCGACTACCAGAGCTACAAGTTCATCGACATGACGTCGGTCAACGTGACCGGCCAGGGAGAGAACCAGGGCTTCGAGAGAGGCCCCTCGGTCCTGCGCGGCCTGCTGGAGATGCGCAAGAAGCCGGTCACCCGCGGGGAGGGCAAGCAGCGCACGACGCTGCTTGCCAACTTCCGGCTGTTGCCGGTGCCGCAGTCGAACGACTAGCGCGCCTGGGCGGGCGCGCGGCTACGCCGGCAGCAGCTTCCCGGGATTCATGATCCCCGCGGGGTCGAGGCGTTCCTTTGCGGCCCGGATCACCTCAAGCCCCAGGGCGCCGACCTCGGCTCGCATCCAGGGCGCATGGTCGCGGCCCACCGCATGGTGGTGGGTGATCGTTCCGCCGCCGGCCACGATCGCGTCGCTCGCCGCCGTCTTCGCCGCGCGCCACTGCTCCAGCGGGGTCTCCTGCTCCTGGCGGGCCAAGAAGGAGAAGTAGAGCGAGGCGCCCGAGCGGTAGAGATGCGAGACGTGGCACATCACCAGCGGCGGCGTCCCGCGCTGCGCCAGGGTGTCTCGCAGCGCCCCGCTCACGGCCGCGTAGAGCGGCCCGAGGTTGCTCCAAGTCGTCGCCGTCTCGAGCGTTTCCACCATCACCCCGTGGTCGAGCAGGGTGTCGCGCAGGTAGGGGCCCGCGTAGCGCCCGCGCAGCCAGGCCTCCCCCGGTCCGCGGCCCAGCCCGACGCCGCCGCCCGCGCGCAGCAGCGCGGCGCAGCGCAGCCGCCGGCGCTCCAGGTCATCCTCCTCTCCCTCGAACCCGACGATCGCCACGCACCCGCCCTCGTGCCCGCGCATGCGCAGATAGGCCTGTCCGAGCCGGTTGGCGGCGCTTCCGGTCGACCCAGTCGCCATCGAGAGGCTCGTCTCCTGGGCGTCCGAGAGGCGCGCCACGTCGGGCGAGGCGCCGGCCTGCTCCATCACGCGAAAGGCCTCGCAGCCATCCTCGAACGACCGAAACGACCAGCCCTCGTAGCGGCGCCGCGGGGGCACCGGGCGCACGCGTAGCGTGGCCTCGGAGATCACCCCGAGGATTCCCTCCGACCCGACGATTAGCTCACGCAGGTCCGGGCCGGCGGCGCTCGCGGGCACAGCCCGCCCCGCGAGCTCGCCCGCGGGCGCGATCAGGCGCACCCCCTCAACCAGCTCGTCGATCCGGCCGTAGCCCGTGGACGCCTGGCCCGCCGAGCGGGTCGCCACCCAGCCGCCGACGGTCGAGTACTCGAACGACTGCGGGGCGTGGCCCAGCGTCACTCCCTCCGCGCCCAGCCGCCGCTCGGCCTCGGGTCCGAGCAGGCCGGCCGCGAGCGTGGCCGTCTGCGACAGGCGGTCCACGGTCACGCCGGTGAGGCGCCGCAGGTCGAGCGCTATCACCCCGGCGAAGCCCTCGCTCACAGGCTCCACCCCGCCCACCACGCTGGTACCCCCGCCGAACGGCACGACGGCGATCCGAGCGTCGGCGCAGGCGGCGAGGACGGCCTCGATCTCGCCGTCGGAGGCGGGCTGGACGACCAGATCCGGTGCGCTCGAGGCATCGCCCGAGCGCAGCCGCACGAGATCGGCGTAGCCCTTGCCCGCGGCATGCTCGACCCGCGCCTGGCGGTCGTCGCGCACGTGGTCGGCTCCCACCGCACCCGCCAGGCGCTCGCGCGCGCTCGCCGGCAGGCGCGGCTCGGGGAGCCGGACGGCCTCGAGCGCGACCGGGCTCAGCTCCAGCGAGGGGTCGACACCGAGCTGGTTGCGCAGGAGCTCGAGGGCTGTGCCTGGTAGAGAGGCCTCGTGCCCTTCCTCCCCCCAGCCCCACCACCTCACGGCTCGCCGGGCTCCCCGAAGATCGCGTCGAGACCGTCGATCGCGCCCTGCACCTGACGCACGCCGGCTGCCCGAAACTGAAGTGGCGCGAACCGGGCCCACCCGCGCGGCCGCTGCTCGAGGGCGATCTCGACGCGGGTCTCGTCATCGCCGGCTGCCGGGGCGAGCGACAATGTCGTGACCGCCGAGGTGAGGATCCGCTCGAAGGGCGACTCCGCGAGCTCCTGGCGCCACACGAGCTTCTCGCCCTCGACCTGCTCGACGCGGGTGTAGTCCGCCCGGACGGTCTTTCCCCGCGGCGAGCTCAGCACCTTGGTCCAGGTGTCGTCCATCGCCTCCTCGACTCGGGTCACGCCCGGCCACCACTGCGGCAGGCGTGCCGGGTTGCTGATCAGGCGCCAGACCTCGTCCGGCGCCGCCGGCACCACGGTCTTGCGCCGGACGATCACACGCTCAGCGGGCCAGCTTGCGCAGGTCGCGGATGAGCAGCAGGTGCTTGAGGTGCGAGGCGATCGCGGCGAGGTTCTCGAGCGCCTCCACCGCCTCCTTGCGGCGCTCCGGATTACGCGATCGCAGCGCCGGCGCCAGGATCTGCTCGAGCAGCGCGGCCTCGCGGTCGGCGGACGTGCGAAAGACGCGTAGGTTGCGCCCGCCCACGCCGTAGCGCTTGAGCTCGGTCACGGCGCGCACGATCTCGCGCTCGGTGTCGTCGTAGAGCATCTCTCCGTCGCGCTGCTCGCCCTTGATCACGCCATAGTCCTCGAGCTCCTTGACGAGGCTCTGGTCGGCCCCGGTGTCGTCGAGCACCTCATCGAGGCGATAGAGCGAGCCGGGGCCGCGGAGCGCGACCGTCGCCCGCCGCGGCGACCGCGGCTCGGCGACCGCCTCGTTGCCGCCGCTGGGCGTCTCGGCCTCTGCTCGCCCGGCCGCGAGCTCCTGGCGGATCACCCGAAGCGGCAGGAACTCGTCGCGCTGCAGGCGCAGGATGGTGCGCAGCCGATCGACGTCTGCCGGCGCGTAGAGGCGGTAGCCGCCGGGAGTGCGCCGCGGGGAGAGCAGCTTCTGATCCTCCAGATAGCGCACCTTGGAGATCGAGATGTCCGGACACTCGCGCTCGAGCTGCTTGACGACGGCGCCGATCGTCAGCGCTTTCTCCTTGCGCGGCGGGGGGACGCCCGCGACCTCGGTGCTCATCGCTGATCCAGGTAGGTGAGCTTGTACTTGCCCACCTGCAGCTCGTCGCCGTCCTGGAGCTGGTGCGACTCGATCCTGCGCTGGTTCACGTAGGTGCCATTGAGCGAGCCGAGGTCGTCCAGGTACAGCCCGTCGCGCCGGCGCACCAGCAGGGCGTGGTTGCGCGACACCGTCACGTCGTCGAGGAAGACCTCCGCCTCGGGCGAGCGCCCGATCGTCATGCGCTCCCCCGCGACGGTGAAGGCCTCTCCAGAGCGCCCGCCGCCAGAGCGAATGACGAGCGTCGCACCCTCGTGGGTGACCTGCTCGAGGTCGACCGGACGCAGCTCACCGGTCTCGTCGACCTGGTAGACCTCGGTCGTGTCGCCGGCCTTGCCCCCTTCGGCCTCGCCGAGAAAGGCGCCGCACTTCTGGCAGTAGTTGGCACCCTCGGCATTGACGAAGCCGCACTCTGGGCAGTGCACGGCGGGTCGTCTCCTAGTCGAGCTCTGAGTCCGAGGGAATGCCCTTGCCGGCGAGTATGTCCGTCAGCTGCTGGACGTCCGCGCCGCTGATGACCGATTCGCCCTCCTCGTGCTTCTTGCGCAGGCGGTTGACCAGCTCAGCGCGAAGAATGTCGATCTTGCCGTGGAGGATGCGGCGGCGGTAGGAGACTTCCTGCTCTTCCTCGGTGAGCTGTTGGATGAGGTCCTTCAGCTCTTGGTCAGAGAGCGCTCCGAGGTCTGGGAAGGTGTCCAAGTCGATCCTTTCGGGAAATGTGAAGCCCGACTATAACGTACCTCAAGTAGAGGTTGAGTCTTCGCGCAGGGCGTGCCATCCATCTTGCAAGTAGAGCGCGGTTGCCGCAAGGGTCATCGCCAGACCGATGTACAGCAGAACGTCGTTCACCCAGCTGTCGACGATGAGCGATAGCGCCAGCGCGCTCATCACCGGCCACACCGCCCAGCGGCCGAGCATGTTGACCTTGAGGTCCATTCCGCGCCTCAAGGCGACCTGGGTCAGCACGAGCATGAGGAACTCGCGCGCGGCCAGGACGAGCAGGGCCCAGTGCGGCAGCAGGTCGAACTCCCACGCGACGATCGCCCCCGCAAGCACCAGCAGCCTGTCCGTGAGCGGATCGAGCAGCGCTCCGAGGCGGCTGTACTGGCCGGTGATCCGGGCGACCATCCCATCGAGGTAGTCGGTCCATGCGATGAAGGCGAAGAGCGCGAATGCCCAGCCGTCACGCCCGTCGTCGGACTGGAGCCCCAGCACCAGGAACACCGGGATCAGCGCGATCCGCGCGAAGCCGATGGCGTTGGGGATCGTCCAGGGATGCAGCGCCTCCCCCCTCCTCGTCTGCGGAGGAGGGCCACCCGACCTGTCCAGGCCGGACAGCCGGCGAAACGTCAGGGGAGGTTTTTCCAAAGCTCGGCCGCCGCCTCCGCGGCGCCATCCAGGGGCAGGGAGAGCTTCTGCTGGTCGCGCCGAATCTGGACGTCGACCTCGCCGGACTCGAGGCCGCGCCTGCCGATCGTGAGCCGCAGCGGGCAGCCGAGCAGCTCGGCGTCGGCGAACTTCTCCCCCGGGCTGCGGTCGCGGTCCTCGTACAGCACGTCCAGGCCCTCCCCGCGCAGCTCGTCGTAGAGGCGGTCAGCCACCGTACGGGCCTCCTCGCCTTCCTTGCCGAGTGTCACCAACTCGACGTCGAAGGGAGCCACTGCGCTCGGCCAGGCGATGCCGTTCTCGTCGTGGAACTGCTCGATGGCGGCGGCCATGATGCGCGCCGGTCCGATCCCGTAGGAGCCCATCCAGATGGCCTGCTCGCTGCCCGACTCGTCGAGGTAGCGAGCCTCGAGCGGCTCCGAATAGCGCGTGCCGAGCTTGAAGATGTTCCCTACCTCGATCGCGGGCTCGATTCGCAAGATCCCGCCGTTGGGGCAGGTGTCGCCCGCCTCGACCGAGCGCACGTCGGCCCACTCGGTCTCGAAGTCCCTCCCGGGCTCCACTCCCTCCAGATGGACGCCGTCGCGGTTGGCGCCGGTCACGAGGCCGTGCAGCCCGCGCAGGGCCTCGTCGCTGACCACCCTCACTGAGGCCCCCACGGGACCGATGAACCCGGGTCGCGAGCCAAAGATGGCGACCACCTCCGCCTCCTCCGCCGGCCGCGCGGGTGCCCCGAGAGCATTCTGGAGCTTGATTTCGTTGAGGCGGTGGTCGCCGCGCACGAGGACCAGAACGGGGTCGCTGCCCTCGACCATCACCGGCATTGCCTTGATCAGCGCACCCGCGGGCACCCCCATCAGCTGTGATACCGCTTCGATGGTAGTCGCGCCCGGCGTGTCCACGGCGCGCGGCTCGGGCAGCGGCTCGGGAAGCCCGTCCACCGGTTGCGGCGTGGCGCTCGCCACCTCCAAGTTGGCGGCGTACCCAGCGTCTGAGAGAGCGACCTCGTTCTCGCCGGCCGCGCAGGGAGCCATGTACTCGTGCGCGCCCAGCCCGCCCATCATTCCCACGTCTGACTCCACCCGATACCACTCGAGGCCGGTGCGGTCGAAGATGCGGTCATATGCCTCGATGTGGAGGCCGTACGACTCGTCCAGCCCTGCCAGGTCGCGGTCGAAGGAGTACGCGTCCTTCATGATGAACTCGCGCGTCCGCAGCACTCCTGCTCGCGGCCGCGGCTCGTCTCGCTCCTTGATCTGGAAGTGGGCGAGGAGCTTCGGAAGGTCGCGATAGGAGCGGATCTCGCGCGCCGCGTGCCAGGTGATGTTCTCCTCGTGGGTCATGGCGAGCACGAGCTCCGCGCCGCGGCGGTCGGTGAGCTTGAACAGCTCGTCGATGTCGTAGCGGCCCGTCTTTCGCCAGTTCTCGGCGGGCTGCAGGACGGGCATCAAGAGCTCCGCCGAGCCGATCGCATCGAGCTCCTCGCGCACGATCTGCTCGACCTTGCGATGGGTGCGCCAGCCGGCCGGCAGCCAGGTCCACAGGCCGGCTCCGAGCTGGCGGGCCAGCCCGGCGCGCACGATCAGCTGGTGCGACACCGCCTCGGCATCGGCGGGCGCCTCTCTGACGGTTGGCAGGAAATAGCGAGAAAGTCGTGTCAAGAGGTGGCGACTATAAACCGCAAAAGCTCACACTCAGGCCCGAACGCGCCGATCTAGACCGGATGGTGGTGTCGCGGACCCAGGGCGCCGTGCTGCGGTTCTGCGGCTGGCTGGCCGCTGCGCTGATGGGGTTGTATGCGCTGCAGGTGGGCACCGATCTCGCCGGAAGCGCTGTCACCGACGCGCTCCAGGACTACCTCTACAACGGCCTGCTCTTCGCCGGGGCGGCGTTCTGCCTTTGGCGGGCGGTGGCGGTGCGCGAGGAGCGGCTCCCCTGGGCCATCATGGGCGTTGCCATCGTCAGCTGGACGTCCGCGGACGTCATCTGGACGGTGCTCTACGCGAGCGACCCCAACGCGCCCTATCCCAGCACTGCCGACGCTCTGTGGCTCGCGTGGTACCCGGCGAGCTACGTGGTTCTGATCCTGCTCGTGCGCTCCAGGATCGCGAGCATCCGGGCGAGCCTCTGGCTCGACGGCGTGATCGGGGCGCTGTGCGTCATCGCGTTCGCGTTCGCATTCGCGTACGAGCCGATCGTCAATGCCACCTCGGGCACCACCGCCGCCGTGGCCACCAACCTGGCCTACCCGCTCGGCGACACCATCCTCCTCGGGGTGATCGTGGCCGTCTTCGGGCTGTCCGGCTGGCGGCCCGGCCGCGCCTGGATCATCCTCGGGGCCGGCCTTGCCCTGAATGCGCTCGGGGACGTCATCTATCTCGTCCAGACCGCTCAGGGCACATACGTCGAGGGCTCGCTTCTGGACGCGTCCTGGCCCGCCTCTTCGCTGCTGGTGGGTCTCGCGGCGTGGCAGCCGGCAAAGCTCGGGGTCGCACAGCGGGTCGAGGGCCTGCGCGTGGTCCTGATGCCGTTCGTCTGCGGCGTGGTCGCCGTCGCACTGCTGACGTTGGACCGCTTCGACCGGCTTCCCACCGCCGCGCTCGGCCTCACGATCGCCACCGTGCTGCTCGTGCTCATCCGCACGGCGCTCGTGTTCCGCGACAACCAGCGGATGATCGTGGACAGCCGCGAGGAGGCCCACACCGATCCGCTCACCGGACTTCGCAACCGGCGCAGCCTGATGGCGGACCTTGACGAGCAACTGCCGCTGGCCACCGAGGCGAACCGGCGCGCGCTGATCCTGTTCGACCTCGACGGCTTCAAGGAGTACAACGACGCGTTCGGCCACCCCGCCGGCGATGGCCTGCTCGTGCGCTTGGGATTGCGCCTGGCCGATGCCGTACGCGGGCACGGCGGTGCCTACCGGCTTGGCGGCGACGAGTTCTGCGTGCTGCTTCGGCCCGGCCCGGCCGGAGTGGACCCGCTCGTGAAGGCCTGCGTCTCCGCGCTCAGCGAAAGCGGCGAGGGCTTCGACGTCACCACCTCACACGGCTCCGTGCTGGCTCCCGACGAGGTCGACGGCGCGACCGAGGCGCTCCAGCTGGCCGATCGCCGCATGTACGCCCGCAAGGGCGGGCGGCGGATGTCGGCCGGGCGCCAGTCGCGCGACGTGCTCCTGCGGATGCTCTCCGAGCGCCAGCCCGAGCTGCGCGCACACCTGCGCGGGACCGCCGAGCTCGCCCTCGACGTCGGCCGCGAGCTGGATATGGGCCCCGAGGAGCTGGACGAGGTCGGGCGAGCGGGGGAGCTTCACGACCTGGGCAAGGTCGCGATTCCCGACGCGATCCTCCACAAGCCGGGCTTGCTGGACGAGACCGAATGGAGCTTCGTGCGCCGCCACACCATCATCGGCGAGCGGATCCTCCTGGCGGCACCGGCCTTGCGCCCGGTCGCGCGGCTGGTACGCGCGAGCCACGAGCGCTTCGATGGCTCGGGCTACCCGGACGGGCTCGCCGGCTCGAACATCCCGCTGGGCTCGCGCGTGGTGGCCGTCTGCGATGCCTTCGATGCGATGATCTCCGAGCGCCCCTACAGGGCTACCCGCAGCGCGCCGGACGCCCTGGCCGAGCTGCAGAGCTGCGCCGGGACACAGTTCGATCCCGTTGTGGTGGCCGCTTTCACGCGCGTGGTCATGCGCCAGACGGCCGACGCTGTGTCGGGACGCGACCACGTCGTGTAGCCCTTCGTGGCTTGACTTTCACTCGCAAAGGTTCACCATCGCCCTGAATGGGTGCTCGGGCCGTGATCGTCGAGGATCACGACGCTGTCAGCAAGGGCCTCGAGCTGGTGCTTGGCAAGGCCGGCATCGATGTCGTGGGGTCCGCTCGTACCGAGGAGGAGGGGTACGAGGTGATCGAACGCGAGCGCCCCAGTCTCGCAATCGTCGATCTCGGGCTGGAGCACGGCTCCGGTGTGCAACTGGCGCGCCGCCTGAGCGATGCGGAGTGGGATCTCGGCGTGCTGATCTACACCGGCCTCGGGGACGAGTCGCTGCTGCGCCAGGCGCTCGACTCCGGCGCGCGCGGCTTCGCGCTGAAGGCGGCCCCCGCCAACGAGGTCGTCGCTGCTGCGCGCACGGTCGCCGCGGGCGGCAGTTACGTCGATCCCCGGCTCAATCCCTACATCCTCGGGCACGCTGCGACGGATGAGATCGCGGTGCTCTCGCCGCGCGAGCGAGAGGTGATGGCCCTGCTTGCAGAGGGCCTGAACGGGCCGGAGATCGCCGATCGCCTGTTCATCTCGCCGGCCACGGTCCGCACCCACGTGGAGAACGCGATGCAGAAGCTCGAGGCGCGCACGCGCGTGCACGCGATCGCGATCGCCCTGCGCCAGGGATTGCTGAAGATCCCCGATTCCCCGTATTGACCGGGCCTCACATGTGGGCCATGATCGGGTGGTTGGATATCGCGATGTACCCGCCCCGTGTGTGAAGGAATGCCGGCAATGCATCGCAACTGCAGTCCCCACCACCCCCCACAGGAAGGGGTGGCCGCGAAGCGCCAGTAGGGGCTACCAAGGCGCATCGCGGCCACTCCGACCTGATTTCTGCGTCCAGGCCGGCTAGGCGCGGCTGAAGCGGCGGCCCGCCGTGGGCGAGACGTCCTCGTCCAGTGCGATCCGCTGAGCCTTGGGCGCGCCGGCCATGGGCAGCGACTGACCGTTGCCGAGTGCCTCCTCGGCGGCGGCCGCGGCCTCCATGGCCGCAAGCCGCTCCGGCGTGAGCTCGCCGGCGTTCTCCTCTTCGATCTGCTCGAGCCAGGCGGCGCCCTCGGCCGCCTTGCGGGCGTCCACCACGACCTCGCCGCGGTCGATCGACTTGTCGATCTCCACGAACAGCGCGTCGACCAGATCGTCCTGGGGCACCTTTCGCAGCGGCTTGCCGTGGGCGAAGATGAGCCCCTCGTTCTTCGCTCCGGTGATCCCGAAGTCCGCGTGCGAAGCCTCGCCGATCCCGTTGACCGCGCAGCCGAGCACGGCCACCTCGATCGGATCGTCGTACTGGCGCAGGCGCTCCTCGATGTCGGTGACGACGGTGTCCATGTCGAACTGGAGCCGCCCGCAGGTCGGACAGGCGATCAGCACGGGTCCGCGCTCGCGCAGCTTCAGCGCCTTGAGGATCTCCCAGGCGACCTTGACCTCCTCCTCCGCGTGGAAGGTGGAGAGCGAGATCCGGATCGTGTCGCCGATGCCGTCGGCCAGCAGCGTCCCAAGCCCCACGGCCGACTTAAGCGAGCCCGTCCATTTCGTCCCGGCCTCGGTGATGCCGAGGTGCAGCGGATGGTCGATCCGCTCCGAGAGCAGGCGGTTCGAGGCAATCGTGTTGGGCACGTTGGTCGACTTGATCGACACCTTGAAGTTCTCGAAGCCGAGTCGCTCCATCAGTTCGACGTGCTCGGTCGCGGCGGTCACCAGGGCCTCGACGGAGTTCTCTCGCTCGAGGGCGTGGAGGTGCCTGGGTAGGGACCCCGAGTTCACTCCGATGCGCATCGGGGTCCCGGCCGCACGGGCCTTCTCGACGACCTCGCCGACCTTCTCGTGGCCACCGATGTTGCCGGGGTTGATGCGGATGCAGTGCGCGCCGGCGTCAATCGCCTTGAGCGCCAGCGTGTGATTGAAATGGATGTCGGCGATCACGGGGATCGGTGACTCGACGACGATCCGCTCGAGCGCGCGCACGTCCTCATCGCGCGGCACGGCGCACCGGACGAGGTCGCCGCCGGCGTCGGCGATCGCATGGATCTGGCGCATCGTGGCGTCGAAGTCCGCGGTCTCGGTCTTCGTCATCGACTGGACCGCGACCGGGGCGCCGCCACCGATCTTCACCCCGCCGACGTCTATCTGCTTCCTGGAGGCCAAGGCCCCTGATGGTAGTGGGCGAAAGATAGCCTCCGCGCGCACCCGGCCGAGCCGGGCGCTTGCGGCCAAGCCGCGCTACCGCGCGTACAGCTCTTCGATCTCCTTCGCATACTTTGCGTGGATCGGCTTGCGCTTGAGCTTCATCGTCGGGGTGAGCTCCTCGGCGCCGGGCTGCCACTCGGCGGGCAGCACCCTGAACTTCTTGATCTGCTCCACCCGGGCCATCTGCTCGTTCGCGGCCTCCACCCCGCGAGCGACCTCGGCCAGGACCGTGTCGTCGGTGGCCAGCACGTCGAGCGAAGCGTGCGCGAGGCCGTGCTGCTGGGCGAAAGCGGGCGCCACGTCGGGGTCCAGGGTGATCAGCGCGACGTTGTAGGGCATCGCGTCTCCCACCGCGAGCGCCTGTCCGATCAGCGGGCTCGAGGCCTTCAGCTTGGCCTCGATGTTGGCCGGCGACATGTTCTTGCCCGCCGCGCTGATGATCAGCTCCTTCTTTCGGTCGACGATCTTCAGATAGCCGTCCGCGTCGAACTCGCCGACGTCGCCGGTGTGCAGCCAGCCCTCGTCGTCGATCGCCTCACGCGTCTGCTCGGGCTGGTTTCGGTAGCCGGGGGTCACGACCGGGCCGCGAATCAGCACCTCGCCGTCGTCCTCGGCCAGCTTGATCTCGACGCCAGGCGACACCGGGCCGACCGTGCCGATCTTGATCCTCTCGGGCGGGTTGCAGGTGCCATAGCCGGTGGTCTCGGACATTCCCCAGAGCTCGGCGACGGGTACGCCGATGGCGTGGAAGAACTCGATGACCTCGGGCGGCGTGGGCGCCGCGCCGACGTTCACGGACTCCACGCAGTCGAAGCCGAGGCGCGTGCGGATCTTCGACAGGACGAGCTCGTCGGCCTTTGCGTGCTCGGCCTGGAGCTCGGCCGGGACCGGCTCCCCGGCCTGCTCGAGCTTGACCTTCTTCAGCCCCACGCCCAGCGCCCACTCGGTGGCCTGCTTCTTCGCCGCATCCCCCTCGGCGGCCACGCCTGCCTCGATCGCCGCCTTGAGCTTCTCCCAGATGCGCGGGACGGCGAAGAACCAGGTCGGCCGGACCTCGGGCAGGTAGGCGACCACCTGGCGCGGGTCGGGGCAGCAGGTGGTGGTGAACCCGAGCAGCATCGGGAGGTAGTGGCTGCAGGCGCGCTCGGCTATGTGCGCCATGGGCAGCCAGGACACCAATCGCCCATCGTCCGGAAACGAGATCACCTGGTCGAAGCCGCTGACCGCCGCCAGCAGGTTCGAGTGCGAGAGCTGGACGCCCTTGGGCGCTCCGGTGGTGCCCGAGGTGTAGATCAGGGTGAGCACGTCGTCGGGCTCGACGGCCTGCCAGGCGGCGTCGAAGTCGAAGCCGGGCGGGGCGTGCGACTCGATGTCGGTCGCCGGGTCGTCGACGACGATCAGGTGGTCGACCCCCTCAATGCCCCGAACGCGGTCGGCAAACGCCGCCTCGGTCACGAGGATGCGCGCCTCGGCGTCCTTGAGCTGGTACTGGATCTGATCGGGCGCGTAGGTGTTGTAGACCGAGAACGGCGTTGCGCCGAGGTGCAGCGCGGCGGAGTCGAACCAGTGGAACTCGGGCCGGTTTGTGAGCATGATCCCCATGCTCTCCTCGCGGCCCAGCCCGAGCCCGGCGAGGCCTCCGGCGGTCCGCCTCACCTTGTCGGCGTAGTCCGCCCACGAGATCGAGAACTCATCCCCCTTCAGGCGCAACGCGCAGCGGTCCGGATGTGCCTTGGCGGTGAGCTGGAAGGCCTCGGCTACCGTCGAGGCGTCCAGCCCGGCGGGCCTGTCGGTACGGACGACGGTGGCGATGGCCGCAGGCTACCGGACCTGGAAGCCCTCGCCCGACAATCGGTCGATGTCGTTCGAGAGGCCGACCAGGAAGATCAGGATGACCAACATGAAGCCGATCACCCCGGCTCTCTCCATCACCGCGAAGGAGACGGGCTTACGCCTGACCTTCTCCACGATCGCCCAGAAGATGTGGCCGCCGTCCAAGGGCAGGAAGGGGAACAGGTTCACGATCGCCAGGGACAGCGAGATGATCGCGAGGATCCCCACCACCTCGGCCAGGTCGTTGAGGATCGTCTGGCGGGTGACCTCGTACGAGCCCACCACGCCCGAGATCTCCTTGCGCTGCTCGGGGTCGATCAGCCGGGCCGGCAGCTCGAGCGTCATCCGGGTGATGAACCAGAAGCGGTCGGCGGTCAGATCGAGCGACTCGCCGAACGGAAGCGTCTCGCGGGGACCGCTGGCATACGAGAATCCGAGGCGCGTGCGTTCTGCGACAGGGTCATAGATCGGGGTCAGCTCGAAGGTCCGCTCGTGCCCGTTTCGCACGACGGTCACCTCGGCGGGCTCGGTGGCCTCGCACCCCTTGACCTGCTTCCCGGGGCACTTGTGGGCGGCGATCTGCTCCGACAGGTCGACCGGCTTACCGCGCGTGCCGTCGACGGCGACCAGCCTGTCGCCTGGCTTCAGCGTGCCCGCGGCGGGATAGTTCTTCTCGATCACGCCGACCTTGCTCGTGCCGGTCTCCGCCCCGATCAGGAAGAAGAAGACGAACAGCAGTAGGAAGGCGAGGATCAGGTTCATCGCCGGGCCGGCCGAGATCACCACGATCCGCTTCCACACCGGCTGGGCGTAGTAGGCGCGGGTGCGGACCTCGTCGGGCAGGTCCTCCGCCGGGTTCATCCCGCTGATCTTCACGTAGCCGCCCGCGGGGATCAGCCCGATCGCGTACTCGGTCTCACCCCGCTTTCGGCTGAACAGCGTGGGCGGGAAGAAGAGCGAGAACTTCTCGACCCGCATGCCCACAGACTTCGCCGCCCAGAAGTGGCCGAGCTCGTGCAGGATCACCAGCAGGGCGAAGCCCACGAAGGCGAGCAGCCAGCTCATGCCGCGACGCCCCGGGCGATCTCACGAGCTTCGCTGTCGGCCTGATAGAGATCGGAGAAGTGGCGGACCGGCCGCGCCGGCAGCTCCGAGAGCGTCGACTCGATCACGCGGGCGATTCCGGGGAATGACAGCTCGCCGCGGAGGAAGGCGTGCACGGCCACCTCGTTGGCGGCGTTGAGCACGCAGGGAGCGGTTCCCCCCGCCGCCGCCGCGTCGCGGGCAAGGCGCAGGCAGGCGAAGGTCTCGGTGTCAGGGGCTTCGAAGGTCAGTGCGCCCAGCTCGACGAGGTCGAGGGCGCGCACCGGCACGTCCGCTCGGTCGGGGTGGTGCAGGGCGTACGAGATCGGCACGCGCATGTCGGGATAACCGAGATGGGCGAGCGAGGCCCCGTCGTTCAGGTGCACGAGCGCGTGGACGATCGACTGGGGGTGCACCACCACGTCGATGCGGTCGTATGGCACGCCGAACAGGTGATGGGCCTCGATCAGCTCGAGGCCCTTGTTCATCAGCGTCGCCGAGTCGATCGTGATCTTCCCGCCCATGTCCCAGGTCGGGTGGGCGAGCGCCTCCTCGCGGGTGATGCCTTCGAGGTCGGTGCGCCCGCGAAACGGGCCGCCGCTCGCCGTCAGCACCAGCTTGTCGATCGTGCCGGGGCGCTCGCCGGCGATCAGTTGCGCAAGCGCCGAGTGCTCGGAGTCCACCGGGATGAGCTCCGCACCGGTCGCCTCGGCGAGCGCGGTGACGAGCTCGCCGCCCACGACGAGCGACTCCTTGTTGGCGAGCGCAAGGTCGATCCCCTCGCCCAGCGTGGCCACGGTCGGCCCGAGGCCGGCCGATCCGACCAGCGCGTTGAGCACGAGATCGCAGTCGGACTCGGTTATCAACTCCACCAGGCCCTCGGCCCCGCGCAGGACCGGGCCGGCCGAATGCTCGGCCGCCCGCGTGGCCGCATCCGGATCGGCCAGGGCGATCCGCTCCACCCCGAAACGCGCCGCCTGCTCCAGCAGGAGCTCCCAGCTCGAGTCCGCCGCGAGGCCGACAACCTCGAGCTCATCGGAGCGCTCAACGACGTCCAGAGCCTGTGTACCTATCGAGCCGGTCGACCCGACTATGAGGATCCTGCGCACCGGGCTGAGTGTAGGGAGCGCCTCCACGGCTCCTCCCGGCCGGCGACTCAACCCAAGACCGCGATCAAGGCCTCCACGACACGTGGATCGAGTTGGCTTCCGGCCACCCGGCGCAGCTCCTCGACGGCCTGCTCGTGGGGCAGCGCGTTTCGGTAAGGGCGGTCGGTCGTCATGGCGTCGTAGGTGTCGCAGGCGAACACGATGCGGGCGCCTAGCGGGATCTTCTCGCCGGCCAAGCCGTCCGGATAGCCGGAGCCATCGAAGCACTCGTGAGCGCTGCGCACGAGCGGCAGCACGTCCGAGAGGAACTCGACGGGTGAGAGGATCTGCTCGCCGACCACGGTGTGGCGCTGCACGACGCTGCGCTCGCCGGTGGTGAGCGGGCCTGGCTTGTTGAGGATCTGCTCGGGCACGGCGAGCTTGCCGATGTCGTGGAAGGCCGCGCCGTAGCGCACGACGCGCAGCTCGGTCTCGTCCATCTCGAGCAGGCGTCCGACCGCCTCGGCTCGCTGGACCAGTGAGCGCGAATGCTCGGCGGTGTACGAGTCCTTGGCCTCGAGGGCCGCGCTGAGCGCCTCGGCCGTACCCAGGTAGGCGCGCTCGAGCTGCTCGTAGAGAGCGGCGGCGCGCAGCGCCGCAGCGAGCTGATCGGCCACTGAGGCGAGCAGGCGGGCGTCCTCGTCGTCGAAGGCACCGGGATGCACGTCCTGCACGGTGATGGCGCCCCACGAGCGCCCGCCCACGCGGACCGGCACGTCGAGCTCCGAGCGCACCGTCGTGACCTCCGTGGAGTGATAGTCGGGCTCGCTCGACACGTCGAAGGTGAGCACCGGGCGGCCCTCGCGCATGCAACGTCCGATCAGGCCGCGATCGGCAGGCTGGCTGAAGCCGAGAAAGGCAGGGGTGCCGAACAGGCCTAGGCCGACTGCCATGTCCAGCACGGCCTCGGGCTCGTCACGCACCCCGCGCCGCACGCGCATCACGCCGGTGGCGGCCGCGTCCAGCCCCGTATGCAGCTCTTCGGCGACGGCCACGATCATCTCGGTGGGGTGCCCGCTCGTCGCCAACCGCGCAGCTAGCCCGCTGATCAACGCCAGCTGGCGGGTCCGGCGCTCCAGCAGCGCGGCGCCGCCTTTCCCGGCCGGGCGCGGCGGAACCGCCGCCCGCACGAGCAGACCGGCCTCCAGGCGGCCCTCCTCGAGCGCCACGCTCTGGTCGTCGGCATATATCTCGAGGAGCCAGGTGCCGTCGTGGTCGGCCGCCGCCGCGGTCAGCACCGCGAGTCGCCCCTCCTTGGCGAGGATGTCGCGCTCCGCGCGATCCGCTTCCTCGTCTTCGACTCGCACGACGAAGGTGCCGGCTCCGGCCGCCATCAGCCGTGCAGTGGCGGGGAAGTCGTCGATCGGGTAGACGTCGTTGTCGACCTTCAGGCGCAGTCCCTCGAGTCGATGGTCGCGCCCGTCGGCCAGGGACACCGTGTGGATCGTGTCGTCGCCGGTCGGGGTGAACGACACGGCCCAGGCGGCGGCGTTCATCGCTTCCGCGAGCGCCGTTCCCACCGCTTCGATTCGCTCGAGCGCGCCCTCGGCGGCCAGGTCGGTCTCGAAGCGCCCGGTCAGGTCCTGCACGGCGTCGCGCAGGCGCTCGCGCGTGCTGCGGCGATGCGCTCGGCGCTCGACCTTCGGTGCGGGCTCTGGCGCGCGCGAGCCGGCGGTGAAGATCTGACCGCCGCCGTTTCGCTTCGCGCGGTATAGCGCGGCATCGGCGGCGCGCAGCAGCTCCGCGGGGGCCGCCACACCGCCGCCGAGCGCCGCAGCGCCGCACGAGATCATCAGAGGGCTCTTGCCCGCCCCCGAGAGAGTGGCGAGCGCGGCGGAGGCCAGCTCCCGCGCATCGTCGACGCTGCCGCCCTCCATGATCACGCAGAACTCGTCTCCGGCCAGGCGTCCCACCAGACTGCCCGGCCGGGCGGCCGCCGCGGCCACGAGCGCGTCGCCCACGCGGCGCAGGGCGCGATCGCCGGCGTCGTGCCCGGACTCGTCGTTGATCGCCTTGAGCTCGTCGACGTCGCAAAGCAGCACCGCCAGTGTGCCCTCGCCCTCACCCGCGCGGCTGACCGCGCGCTCGAGACGCTCCTCCACTGCGCGACGGTTGGCCAAACCGGTGAGCGAGTCCTCGTAGGCGAGCCGCGACACGCGCGAGAACAGCTCGGCCCGCCCGATGGCCACGGCCAGCTGTCCGGCCACGGCCTCGAGGAAGCGCACGTCCTCACCCCGAAAGCGCGGCTGGCCGGGCGCGGTGGTCGCGTAGACCTCGCCCCAGGCCTCACCCTCGACCATGATCGGCACGCCTACCTCCGACTCCTTGCCGAGCCGTCGCAGGCGCGCGGCGTTCCACGGGTCGATACCGGTGTCGTCGACGGCGTTGAAGTAGGCGACGCCGTCGCGCAGCAGCCGATCGCCGGCGCGATCCTCGCCCAGCAGGTAGATCTCCTCGTCCGGGTAGCGATCCTCGCCGGGGCCGAGGGCGCCGACGTTGATGATCGTGCGCAGCACTCCGCCCTCGCGCTCCCAGCGGCTCACCGAGAGCGACGCGGCGTTCAGCGCGGCGCGCGCCTCCTCGGCCGCCACCTCCAGCACTTCCTCGAGGTCGTGGGTGCCTGCCGCCGCGGCGGCCACGCGTAGGAGCGCCTCGCCCTCCGACCCGTCAGGCCGAGGCTCCCCATGGGGCGACCGGACGCTCGGGCGGCGCCGGAGAGCAACGGAGATAGCCCTGGCGGGCTCCACGGGAACTACATCGGCGCCCCCAGCCGGAGCTTGAGAGGATGGAGGCGTGAAATTCGGAATTTTTTACGAGCACCAGAACCCGCGTCCCTGGCAGGGCGAGCGTTCCGAGCACCGGCTGCTCAAGGACGCCCTCGAGCAGGTCGAGCTCGCCGATCGCGTCGGCTTCGACTACGTCTGGGAGGTCGAGCATCACTTCCTGGAGGAGTACAGCCATTCCGCGGCCCCCGAGGTCTTCCTCGCGGCCGCCGCGGCGCGCACCGAGAACATCCGCCTGGGACACGGAATCGTGCAGATTCCGCCGGCCGTCAACCACCCGGCACGCGTCGCCGAGCGGGTCGCGACGCTCGACCTGATCTCCGACGGCCGCGTGGATTTCGGCACCGGCGAGTCCTCCTCGGCGGCGGAGCTGGGCGGCTTTCTGATCGACCGCGCTCTCAAGCGCGACATGTGGGAGGACGCGATGGACGCGATCGCTCGCATGTTCGTCGAGGAGCCCTTTGCTGGTTGGGACAGCGAGTTCTGGCAGATGCCGGTCCGCAACGTGGTCCCCAAGCCGCTCCAGCGCCCGCACCCGCCGCTGTGGGTGGCCTGCAGCCGCCGCGAGACGATCCAGTTCGCCGCCCGCAAGGGGATCGGCGCGCTCTCCTTCTCGTTCGTCGAGCCCGAGGACGCCGGGAGGTGGGTCGAGGAGTACTACGCGATCCTCGACTCCGAGGAATGCGTGCCGGTCGGCTTCGACGTGAATCCGAACGTCGCGGTCGTGCTGCCGATGATGATCGCAGAGGACGAGGGCGAGGCGATCGAGCGCGGCCTCGACGGCGCCCACTTCTTCGGCTACTCGCTCGCGCACTACTACGGCATGGGCAAGCACCGGCCCGGGCGGACGGTCGTCTGGGACGAGTTTCGCGAGAACCGCGACGAGCGCGGCTTCGCTCGCTCGCTGGTGACCGCCGAGGCCCAGCCACTCGCCGTCAAGATCATGGAGCACGGGCTCGGCTCGCTGCGCGGGGCGATCGGGACCCCGGAGCAGGTGCTCGACCTCTGCCGCCGCTACGAGGCGGTTGGCGTCGACCAGGTGATATTCGTGCTCCAGGCCGGGCCCAACCGCCACGAGCACATCTGTGAGTCACTCGAGCTGTTCGCAAGGCACGTGATCCCGGCGTTTGCCGAGGGGCGCGATGAGCGCGACGGCGACAAGGCGCGCCGGCTCGAGGGCGCGATCGAACGTGCCTTGGCGCGGCGCTCGCCCGCCCGCGAGGCCCCGGCGGGCTACGTGATCGACGAAGCGGCGGAGCTGGAGCGTGCGGCCCGTGCGCGGCGCGAAGGGGGCCTGCGCAGGCGGCTGGCCGAGCTGGGTGAAGAAACCAGGCACTCGCTGAAAAGGGGGAGCCAGGAGGCCGTCGCCAAGCTCGTGCGGGGAGCGAGCGACGCGCAGCTCGAGCGGCGGTTCGGCAGCGAGCTCGCCCAGCGTGTGATCTTCACCGGCATGGCCCGCCAGTTCGAGCCGCGCTTCGCGTTTGGGTTCGAGGGCGACATCGCCTACGAGCTCCGCCACCAGAATGGGGGACGCCCGCCTTCTCGGTGGACGGTGCGGGTGCGGGACGGCGCGGCCACGGTGCTCCCCGGCGTAAACGGCTCGCCCGCCATCGCCTTCAAGCTGAGCGTCGCCGACTGGGCGCGCCTGATCGCAGAGGACGCCGATCCACAGGAGCTGCTCTTCTCGGGGCGCTTCGACGTCGAGGGCGACCTCAGCCTGGCCACGCGGGTGCCTGAGATGTTCGGCGCCCCGCCACAGTTCTAGCCGTAGCCCAGCCCGACCGCCGCGTAGTACCCCACCACGACCGTGAAGATCACCGCGTCGAGGCGGTCGAGCACGCCGCCGTGCGCGCCGAAGGCGCGGCCCGTGTCCTTGACCTCGAGGTCGCGCTTGACGAGCGACTCGAACAGGTCGCCCACGGGCGCGGCCAGGGCCACGAGGAAGCCGATCAGCAGCGCGTCCCAGCCGGTCAGCCAGTCCTGGTAGAGGCCGGCCAGCCAGAAGGCGAGCGTGGCCCCCACGATGCCGCCCGCCAGGCCCTCCAGCGTCTTGTTGGGCGATATCAGCGGGGCGATCTTGGTCCGCCCGTAGGCGCGCCCGACGAAGTACGCGCAGGTGTCGCCGACGAACGTCGCGATCAGAACGTCGAACACGAGGCCCATCCCGGTCACGATCTCGTCGCCGCCCTCGGTGATGGAGAGATCGCGCAGCCAGATCACGTGGACCATGGCGAGCCCGATCCAGAGGACGCCGAAGAGGGTCGCCGCGATGGCCCAGGAGACGTGCGCGCGCCGTGGGCGGAGCAGGGCGAGGAAGAAGACCACGGGGAAGGCCGCCACCAGGACCATCACGACATTGCTCGCATCGCCGTAGAGAGCGGCGGCGATCAGGCCCGCCAGGGTGAGGAAGCCTGCCAGCGAGGGCGGGCGGACCCGGTCCATGAGCGTGTAGAGCTCGCCGAGCGCGATCACGCCGAGCACGAGCAGGCCGAGCGCGAATATCTCGCCTCCGCGCCAGACGATGAAGATCGCAAAGAGCGCCGCGGGGATCGCCACGAGTATCCGGGCGGGAAGGTCCGAGCTCCCGCGCGCCGGCGGCGCGTCGGGTGGCGGTGGGTCTCCGCGACGCGGGTCGTGCCTCGCCGCCACGACTACCGGCCTCCGAAGCGGCGCGCGCGCGCGGCGTACTCGGCGAGTGACTCCTCCAAGGCGACTCGCCCGAAGTCGGGCCACAGCTCGTCACGAAAAACGAACTCGCTGTAGGCCAGCTGCCAGATCAGGTAGTTCGAGATGCGCCGCTCGCCGCTGGTGCGGATGAGGAGGTCGGGGTCGTGCATGTCGGGTGCGTAGAGGTGACGGCGGAACTCCTCCTCCGTCTCTCCCGAGAAGCTTCGCGCCGCGTCGACGATCTCCGCCCTGCCGCCGTAGTTGAAGGCGACGAAGAGGGTGATCCGCGTGTTCTGTGCGGTCTTGTCCTCGGCCCAGTCCATGCGCCGCAGCAGCTCATCGCCGAGTCCCGCGCGCCGGCCGATGAAGCGCATGCGCACGCCTTCCTCGTCGAGCTCTGGCGTCTCGCGGTCGATGCGCTCGGCGAACATCGCCATCAGTCCGCTGACCTCCTCCTCCGGGCGGGACCAGTTCTCAGTCGAGAACGAGTACACGGTCAGCTCCCGGATGCCGAGCTCCGCCGCGTCTCGCAGGCGGGCCTTGACCGTGTCGGCCCCGGCCTGGTGTCCCGCCAGGACCGGCAGGCCGCGCTCCTTAGCCCAGCGCCCGTTCCCGTCGGTGATGATCGCGACGTAGCGCGGGTCCGCGCCCTCGGGCGAGGTCACACCTCCAGGATCTCTTCTTCCTTGCCGGCGAGCGCCGAGTCGATGTCGCCGATGTTCGAATCGGTCAGCTTCTGCAGCTCGCTCTCGGCGCGACGCTCGTGGTCGGAACCGACCTCGCCCTCCTTCTTCAGCTCGCGCAGGTCGTGCATGACGTCGCGGCGGATGTTGCGGACCGCGACGCGACCCTGCTCCGCGATTCCGTGTACGACCTTGACCAGCTCGCGCCGGCGCTCCTCGGTGAGCTCGGGGATCTGCAGGCGGATCACCTGGCCGTCGTTGGAGGGCGTGAGCCCGACGTCGGACTCGAGGATCGACTTCTCGATCGTCTTGATCGAGTTCTTGTCGTAGGGCGTGATCGTCAGCAGGCGCGCCTCGGTGGCGGAGACCTGCGCGAGCTGGCGCAGCGGAGTGGTCGCCCCGTAGTAGTCGACGTCGATCCGGTCCAGCAGGTGCGGCGACGCTCGGCCGGTGCGGACCGTCGAGAACTCGGCACGGGTGGCCTCCACGGACTTCTGCATCCGTGCGGCCGCCTCCTCGAGAAAGTCACTCAGAACCTCGTCGCTCATGTGCTCCTCACAACAGTTCCCACCCTCTCGCCGCACACTATCCGGTCGATGTTGCCCTCGTCATCCATGTTGAAGACGTGGATCGGCAGAGCGTTGTCCATGCAGAGTGAGAGCGCGGTCGAGTCCATCACGGCCAGGCGCTGCTCGATCGCCTGATGGTGGCTGAGCTCAGCGATGAACTTCGCGTCCGGGTCGAGGCGCGGGTCGGCCGAGTAGACGCCCTCCACCCCGTTCTTGCCCATCAGGATCGCCTCGGCATGGATCTCGAGGGCCCGCAGAGCGGCGGCGGTGTCGGTGGTGAAGAACGGGTTGCCGGTGCCCGCCGCGAAGATCACGATGCGCCCCTTCTCGAGATGGCGCATGGCGCGGCGGCGGATGTAGGGCTCGGCGACCTCGGAGATCGTGATGGCGGACTGCACCCGCGTGCGCGCGCCGGTCCGCTCGAGCGCATCCTGCAGGGCCAGCGCGTTGAGGACGGTCGCGAGCATCCCCATGTAGTCGCCGGTGGCGCGGTCCATCCCGCCGGCGGCGGCCTCCAGGCCGCGATAGATGTTCCCGCCGCCAACGACGATCGCTATCTCGACGCCGCGGTCGCTGACGATCTTGACCTGTGCGGCGATGGCCGCGATGCGCGTGGGGTCGGCTCCGAAGGGGAGGTCGCCCATCAGCGCCTCACCCGAGAGCTTCAGCAGGACGCGCTTGAAGGCAGCCCCCTGCTGCGGCGTCGGCTCGCCTGGGTTCAACCCTCGCCGATCCCAAAGCGCGCAAAGCGCCGAATGACCACGTTCTCGCCCGTGGTGGCGGCGATCTCGGTGCGCAGCTCCCCGACGGTCTTGCCGCCGTGCTTGTCCTCGTTCACGTGCTTTTGGCGGAGTAGGACGACGTCCTCGAGCCACTTGCGTAGCCGGCCCTCCACGATCTTCTCCTGGACGTTCTCCGGCTTGCCCTCGGTGGCCGCCTGCTCGCGGAGCACGCGCAGCTCAGCCTCCTTGGCCTCCTCGGATACGTCCTCGTCGGAGACGAACAGCGGGTTGGCGGCAGCCACGTGCAGGGCCACCTCGCGGGCGAACTCCTGGAAGTCGGCGTTGCGCGCGACGAAGTCGGTCTCGCAGTTGATCTCCACCAGCACGCCGATCCTGCCACCGGCGTGGATGTAGCTCGAGACCAGGCCTTCGCTCGCCGCGCGCTCTCCGCGCTTGGCGGCCGAGGCCTGTCCCTTGACGCGCAGGATCTCGATGGCCTTGTCGATGTCGCCGCCCGCTTCCTGCAGGGCGGCCTTGCAGTCCATCATCCCCGCGCCGGTGCGCTCGCGTAGGGCCTTCACGTCTTGTGCCGAGATGGCGATGCTCAACTTCTGTGCTCCTCTTTAGGACTCGTCGTCGGGATCGAACGTCCGGCGCTCGCGCGGCGCGCCCGCGCCGGCGGCCGCCTCCGCCCGGGTGCCGCTGGGCGTGGCGGGCTCATCTGGCGAGAAGCCGGCCTCCTCGGCCTCGCGGCGGGCGCGCTCCTCTGCCTCCTGGCGCTCCTTCTCCTCCAGCTCGCGCTGGGCGCGCTCCTCGGCCTCGCGGCGCTCGGCTTCCTCGCGCTCGCGCCGAGCGGCCTCCTCCTCGGCGCGAAAGCGCGCCGAGCGCTCGGACACCACGTCGGAAATGCCCTGGATGATCAGGCGGCAGGACCGGATGGCATCGTCGTTGCCCGGGATCACGAAGTTGACGGGATCCGGGTCGCAGTTGGTGTCGACCAGGCCGATGATCGGGATCTTGAGGCGGATGGCCTCGCGCACGCCGATCGTCTCGGTCTTGAGGTCGACGACGAACAGGGCGTCGGGCGGGCGCTGCATGTCGGCGACGCCGCCGAGGTTGGTCTCGAGCTTGTCGCGCTCGGACATCGCCCCGATGCGCTCGCGCACCGGCAGCAGCTCCATGGAGCCGGTCTCGGTCCACTCGCGCAGCTCGTGCAGGCGCTTGATGCGCTTGTTGATGGTCTGGAAGTTCGTCAGCAGCCCACCGAGCCAGCGCTGGTTCACGTACGGCATCCCGCACGCCTCGGCGCCCTCACGGATGGTGTCCCGGGCCTGCTTCTTGGTGCCCACGAACAGGATCGTTCCGCCGCGTCCCGCCAGGTCACCCGCGAACTCCTGCGCTGTATGCAGCAGCCGTTCGGTCTTCTGAAGGTCGATGATGTGGATACCGCTGCGCTCGCCGAAGATGAAGCGGCGCATCTTGGGGTTCCAGCGGCGGGTCTGATGGCCGAAGTGGACCCCGGCTTCCAGCAGCTCCCTGATGCCGATCTCGGTGGCCAAAGAGACGCTCCCTTTTCGTTTTGAGTGGTGATGCCCGCCGGCCGGCGTGCGGACCCGGGCGATCATCGATGCCCGGGCAGGGCCGCAGCGCTATGTGACGACGGGATAGACGACTGGTCGGCCGATAAGGATAGCCGCCGCTTCGCTACTCCACCAAGACCGAGGCCAATTTCCCCTCATAGGTCCGGGCAAAGAAACGGGGCGCCCCGAAGGGCGCCCCGATCTATATGTTCAGTCCCCGTCTGGCCCTCCGGAGACTGGCTCCCGTTTCGCTACATCGAGCGCGCGACGCAGGTCAACGGGTGGTTTGGACTCGCACCGCATCGATTCCCCGTTCTGCGGATGCCTAAACATGAGTTTCTGAGCGTGCAGAAACTGGCGCGAAAGGCCGATCTCGCGGCCGCACGCGCGCCCCCCGTATTGGTCGTCTCCGCAGACCGGGTGGCCGATGGCGGCGAGGTGTGCGCGGATCTGGTGGGTGCGCCCGGTTTCAAGCCTGACGCGCAGCAGGGAGGTGCGGGGCAGCCGCTCGATCACCTCGAAGTGGGTGACCGCTGGACGCGCGCGGTCGCTGCGTGTGGAGACAACCGTGCGCTTGGCCCGGTCGCGCCCGATCGGGGCGTCGATCGTTCCGCTCTCGGCGTCGGGCCAGCCGCTGACGAGGGCTAGGTATTCGCGCGTGATCTCGCGGGCCCTCATCTGCCTTTGGAGCTCCGCGTAGGCCGCCTGCGTGCGCGCCACCAGCAGGAGGCCCGAGGTGTCGCGGTCGAGGCGGTGGACGATTCCGGCGCGAAGCGGGTCGGGTCCTCCGGCCGCCCGGCCCCGCAGGGCCTGAGCGAGAGTGGGCCCGTGGTGTCCGGGCGCGGGGTGGGTCACCAGGCCGGCGGGCTTGTCGACCACGAGCACGTGCTCGTCCTCGAACACGGTCGCAAACCGCGGCGCATCCTGGTCAGGGTCCTCCTCGCCCGCCGGCGCGGCCAGGGTGACAACGTCGCCGGCCGCCATCCGGTGGTTCTTTGCTCGCGGGGCTCCGTCGACGAGCACGGCCCCAAGCTCGATCGCGCGCTGGCCGGCCGCGCGCGTCGCGGCGGCGCCGCGGGCGACCAGAAAGGCGTCGAGGCGCAAGCCCTCGTCCTCGCGCCCGGCCTTTAGGCGGAGCGGGTCCGTCTCGGGCTCCCCTCGACCACGTAGAGCAGGGCGAAGACGCCCACAACGATGCAGGAGTCCGCCACGTTGAAGGCCGGCCAGGCCACCGGGTCGATGAAATCGATCACAGCGCCCGAGCGGGCGCGGTCGGCCAGGTTGCCGAGGGCGCCGCCGAGGAGCAGGCCGACGGGCAGCCAGAGCCACGGCCTGTCGCGGTGCACCGCGAAGTACCCGATCAGCAGAGCGAGCGAGAGGCCGATCAGGATCGCGACGATCACACCTCCCCCCTCGAGCGCACCGAACGCCACACCGGTGTTGCGGGTGTTGGTGAGATCGAGCCCCGGGAAGACGCTCACCTGGTCGTTCCGCTCGATGTTGTGGGCGGCCAGTTGCTTGGTCGCCTGGTCGACAGCCACCACGATTCCGGCCGTGACCAGCGCCGGCGCCAGGCCGGTGGCCCTCACCCCCGTATGAGGCCGGTGACGATGCGGGAGACGATGATCAGCGCGAAGGTGGCGACGATCGGGCTGAGATCCAGGGCGCCGGGACCGATCCGCACCGGCGGGAGGATTCGGCGAAAGAGGTTCAGGAACGGGTCGGTGACGTCGCTGACGAACTTCAAAAACCCGGCGAGAAAGCGGTTGTAGGGGATCCGCGGGATCCAGCTCATGAGGATCCGGACGAAGATCAGGACGAGGTAGACGAGCGTCAGCGTCTCGACGTAGTCAGCCGCGTCGTCGCGTGTGATCGCCGCCAGCCAGAGGCTCATCGCTGGGTCGCCTCAACCACGGCGTCCACGGCCGCGCGGCAGACGTCGCGCAGCCCGCGCTCCTCGAGTGAGATCAGGCCCTGCTCGGTCGCGCCTCCAGGAGTGGCCACGCGGCTGCGCACGGCCTCGGTGTCGTAACCGTGCTCGGTGAGGTAGGCCGCCGTGCCGGCCATCGTCTCGACGGTCATGCGGACGGCATCCTCGCGAGCGAGGCCGTGGGCGGCGCCTGCATCGGCAAACGACTCCGCGACGAGCGCCATGAACGCGGGGCCGCAGCTCATGAGCGCCATGGCCGGCTCGATCAGCGGCTCGGAGTCCAGGGCGATCACCGCTCCGGCGCGGCCGAAGAGCTCGACGATCTCGCGCTCGGGGCCCTCCCCCGCCCGCGAGCCGGCGATGTAGCAGAGCACGCCCTTTCGCACCTCGGCCGGGATGTTGGGGATGAAGCGATACACCGGCGCTCCCGGGTAGGCCGCCTCGAGCTGTCCCGTCGTGGTGGCCGCAAGGATCGAGATGACCGCGCGGGCGCCGCCGCCCACGTCCGCGGCCACCTCGGCGAGCTGCTTGGGCTTGTGGCAGAGCACGATCGCATCCGCTCGCTCGGCCAGCTCGGCGTTCGAGCCGACCGCCTCGCCGCCGAGCTCGGTCGCCAGCGCCTCGGCCTTGGCGCGATCGACATCGAAGACCAGAGCCGGCTCGCCGATGCCGCGCGCGAGCGCCGACGCCATGTTTCCCGCCCCGATGAACCCGAGCTTCACGCCGAGGAGCCTAGCCGCGTGGGCGCGCGCCGACCTACGACTGGTTGAAGAAGCCCTTCTCGATCAGCCGCGCGCGCTCCTCGGCTGAGACCTCCACGTTGCGGGGCGTCAGCAGGAACACCTTGTCGGCGATCCGCTGCATCCCGCCGTCCAGCGCGTAGGTCAGGCCGGAGGCGAAGTCGATCAGGCGCTTCGAGAGCTCGGTGTCGGTGCCCTGGAGGTTCAGGATCACGGGGATCGCGTCCTTGAACTGGTCGGCGATCTGCTGGGCGTCGTTGAAGCTCTTGGGGATCACCAGGTGGACCTGGATGTCGCCACCGTTGCCCGCCCGGCCGTTGCCGCCGACTGGGCGCAGCACGCGCGTCTCGCGGCGGCCCTCACGCGGCTCGTCGGCAAAGATGTCGTCGATCTCGTCGCGGCGACGGCGCTGGAGGCGGCGCACGTTGGGCCGGTCGCGATAGCGATCTTCGAGCTCGGCCTCAGGCTCGGGATCCCGGACCGTCTCGTAGCGCGGGTCCTCCTCCTCTGCGAGGCCGAAGTAGACCAGCGTGCGATGCCATGTGTCGCGAAGCGCCATGCTCCCCAGGTTTTTCGCGCGTTAGCGGGAAACTCCTTGTAAGAGTGTAGGGCCCGTGGAACCCATTCCGTTTCAAGTCAAGCGCGATTCGGTCACTCTGGAGGGCGAGTTCGCCGGCGACGGGCGGCCGATCGTCCTCCTGCACGGCCTGTCCGCGACCAGGCGCAACGTGGTGCAGGGGTCGCGCCACCTGATCAAGCGCGGCTACCGGCTGATCGCCTATGACGCGCGCGGCCACGGCAAGTCCTCTCCCGCCGAGAGCTACGAGTATTCAGAGCTCGTGTCGGACCTCGAGACGGTTCTCGCTCACCTGGAATTGGAGCGCGCCGCGCTCGTGGGCAGTTCGATGGGCGCCGCGACGGCGATGGCATTCGCTCTCGAGCACCCCGACCGGGTTCCCGCGCTCGTCCAGATCACGCCCGCCTACACGGGCTACGCGCGAACAGCGGACGTGGCCATGGAGACCTGGGAGAGGCTCGCCTCCGAGCTCGAGGCAGGTGGCGTGGACGCATTCGTGGAGGTGGCGCAGCCGGATGGGATCCCCGAGCGCTGGCGCGAGATCGCGCGCGAAGCCACACGGCAGCGAATGGAACGCCACGAACATACGGAGGCTGTCGCCCAGGCGCTGCGGCAGGTGCCGCGCTCGATAGCCTGGAAGGGCCTCGAGGCGCTCGCGCAGCTCGATGTGCCGGTGCTCATCGTCGGGTCGCGCGACGAGGCCGACAGCCTGCACCCGCTCGGGGTGGCTCAGGAGTACGAGCGCAAGCTCCCACGCGGCGAGCTCGTGGTCGAGGACAAGGGCAAGTCGCCGCTGGCCTGGCAGGGTGCGCGCCTGTCCGGCGCGATCGGCGACTTTCTCGAACGGGCCGGCTACTCACCGGCCGAATGACCTCGGAGCTGCGCGTAAGGTGACCCAGGTCCCCCCAAGTTCGAGTGGGTCACACGTGGCTCGACAGTCGCGGCTTCGGTAGCCCACCCGCGCTTGGGCGGAGGGTGGGTCACCTGACTGGCGTGTGCCCGCGACTTTCTCGAGCGGGTCGGCTAGTTGTAGGTCCTAGCGAGGTTGTTCAGCCGTGAGCTGGGCGGCTTGTGGCCGAGGCTGCCGTGTCTTCGGGTGTAGTTGTAGTGGGTGAGCCAGCCGGATAGTGCTTGGTTGCGTTCGCGACTGTTGCGGTAGATGGCGCCGTAGGCCCAGCCGCCGAGCATGGTCTGGATGAAGCGCTCGGCTTTGCCGTTGGTGCGCGGCCGGCGTGGGCGTGTGCGTAAGTGGCGGATGCCGAGCGCGATGCAGGCGAGCTTGTGGAGCGTGGAGCGATAGGCGGGCCCGTTGTCGCTCATCACCGCCTGGACATGCACGCCGTGCTGGGCGAACCAGCTGATCGCGCGGCCCAGGAACGCGATCGCTGTCGTGGCGCGCTCGTTGGGCAGCACCTCGACGTAGGCCAGGCGGCTGTAGTCGTCGACGCAGACATGCACGTAGTCGTAGCCGGCGGGTCGCTGCTCGAAGCGGCCCGGGCCGCGGCCGAGCATGCGGTGGCCGGGGCGGTGAAAGCGCGCCAGCTTCTTGACGTCGACGTGCACCAACTCGCCGGGCAGCGAGCGCTCATAGCGATTGGGCGGCTCGGGAGGCTCGAGCCGCGAGCGCTTGCCGAGCCCGATCCGGCGAAGGATCGCCGACACCGTCGAGAGCGGCATCGAGAGCACCTCCGCGATCTCGGCGCCGGTCATCCGCAACCTGCGCAACGCCGCAATCGCCTGGACCCTGTCCTCCGCGGTGCGGCCGGGAACACACGCCGGCGCCGAGGAGCGATCCCAAAGGCCCGGCTCGCCCTCGCGGCGATAGCGCGCCACCCACTTCTGGCAAGTGCGCTCGCTCACTCCGGCGGCCTCGGCCGCCTCCGCGAGCGACCACCCCTGATCGACAACCCGGCCGACCATCGTCCACCTGCCCTTCGGGCCGAAGCGCGCATTAGCGTGCAGCTTCATCCGGTGTCCTCCTTGGGACTGAGTCGCTTGGCAGCTCTCAGCCTCCAAGGGGGCCCGGATGAACCAACCTCCTCAGGAACTACAGCTAGCCGGAAGTTCCAGGCGCGCAGGAGCGTTCCATGGGCGTCGATCACCGCCTCGCCAAAGGTCGTGTCCGTGAGCTCCGCATCACCGCACCACGCGCGCACCGTGTCGCGGCTCGTCCGTGTCACCGTCGGGCTGCTCCTGGCGAT
>JBEVKF010000127.1:0-12702 GCA_040509755.1 Thermoleophilaceae bacterium
CTTTCGTTGCTGCTGCTCCTGTTCGTCTCGTTACCCTGGCTTCCCGACCTGAACTGGGTCCGCGCCGCCGGCCTTCTCGCCGGTGGGCTGTTCCTCGCGGTCGGGCTGCTCGTCGTCGCGCTGGCCGTCTTCGACGAGCACCCGTTCCTCTTCGCGGGGCGCCATCTCGAGCGCATTCGGTTCCTGAAAGATCTTGGCGTCGGCGAGGCGACCTCGAATCTCTTCCGCGGACTGCACGGGCTACGTCGCCCGTGGACGGGCCTGCTCTGCTTCCTTCTCACCGCGCTGTCCTGGCTCGTCTTGGCAGTCGGCTTCTGGCTCGTGACCATCGCCTTCGATCTCGGGCTCTCCTACGGCGCCGGCCTTCTCGTCGTGATCGCCGTCGGGTTGGGAATGGTGCTGCCTTCGTCTCCCGCAGCTCTGGGAGTGTTCGAGGCGGCGACCGTCCTCGCCCTCGCTGCCTACGGGATCCCCGACTCGGAGGCCGTGTCGTTCGCGCTCGTGCTCCACGCCCTCAACGCGCTGCCGTTCCTCGTGCTCGCGCCGGTTCTCCTGCGACCGTATCGCGGGCTGGTGTCACTCAGGCGTCAGGGCGATGCGGCGTCGACCTCGGCTAGCGAATCGTCACGGACGTAGAGCCACTCGTCGAGGGTCCCCTTCACGCTCCACGCCTCACGTCTCAGGAACCAGCGCCATACGTCACGCGGGGTCACGTCCGCCCAGTCGACCACCCACCACTCGCGCAGATGGAATCTGCGGCCCCGATACCCGTTCAGCTTGTCAACGAACTGCTGGCGGTTGACATCGGTCACTGCCACGACGTCGGCCTTCGGGACGTATTCGTCATCGCTCATGTCGGGATAGCCGACGGGCGCGTCGCGCAGATACCAGGCCCACGGCCAGCCCGTGCCGCCCCAGGAGTCGACGTCGGTCGTGATCGATCGGTTCGCGGAGAGGATTTCATCGCGGATCGGGAGCGCTTCCGTCGACGTCTGGGTGAAGACGAGGAGCTCCGCGGGGTCGGCGGGGTGGGCATAGGCGACATTGACGCCGCCGAAGACGAGGAATGCGGCGCCCGCCGCACCCAGGACCGCGGCAACGGGCTTCGACCGCCGCAGCTGCCACAGCTCCTGCGCGCCGATCCCTGCGAGAAGCACGATGGGTAGCAGAACGTGCAGCGTCAGCCAGGGCATGCGCTCGCTGGCCCACGAGTAGACGGCGATGCTGAGGACGGCGTCCCACACGAGGAAGAGCCGGAACAACGTCGGGCGCCGAATTGCGGCGATCGTCCCGAGCGCGGCGAGGAGCAGGATCGGCAGCTCGTACGCCGGCATGACGACGAGGTAGTAGAACCAGGGCTGACCGCCCCGGTTGACCGGTTGCTGCGAGAGCCAGTAGTGGACGCTCTCGTACAGCCCCGTTCGCAGCCCTTGCGGTTCGAACAGGAAGGTCGTGAAGAGGATCGTGTACACGAGCGCGAACGCCGCGAGCGCCCATATCCACGCGTCTCGACCCGCGGACGAGATGGCCGCCACGATCGGCGCGCTTCGTAGGCCGAGGTCGCGTCGGCGCGCTCTCTGCACCTGGATAGCGGTGGCCGCGATGAAGAACGTCCCGCCGACGAAGACCAGGATGTACGTCGTCTCCTTGGTTGCGAAGTTCACCGCGAGCACGGCCGCGATTGCAGCTGGTAACCACCGCGTCGGCTGGTCGAGAAAACGAAATACGAGGACGACGAGCAGGAGGGAGAAGAAGGCCGCGTAGATGTCCTCGCGGGCGAACCGCGAGTAGTAGAGATAGGAGGGACTGAGACAGAGCGCGGCTGCGGCCGTCAACGCGCCCGCCGACCCGAGCTGACGACGCAGGAAGTAGGGCAGCACGGTGATCGCCGAGCCGAGAAGCGCGGGCGCGAACCGAATCGCGAACTCGCCGACCCCGAAGATCGCGTACATGAGCGCGCCGAAGTAGAACTGGACGGGACCGTGGTACGTCGGGTCGTACTCGTAGCCCTGGCCGGTCACGAGCCTCCACGAGAACCACGCGTGGAGACTCTCGTCGTGGTGCATCGGCTTGGAGGCGAGGTCGACGAGCCTGAGCCCGAGGGCCGTGACGAAGATGCCGGCGTACGCGAGCCGTTCGGGGTTCCATATGCCGACGAACGCGGTCGTGAGCGTCGTCCGTCGCGGGAGTGCGGTCTCGCGAAACGCCATCAGCGCCTCGGTGCACGCCGGAGAGAGAGCCGGAAGCGCACGAGCTGGGCGAGACCGCGAAGGCTGAAGCGCAGTAGGCGGAGGGCGCGCAGGCTCGACTGGCCCTTCGTGCGGCCGAGATGCGTGACGGGCTGCTCGACGATCCGGTAGCCGCGTACGGAAGCCGCAAGAGCAACGAGGATCGACGGCGCCAGCGCGTCCTGGGGCACGAATCGCGACAGGTCGTCCCAGAGCGACCGGCGAAGCAGCCGGAACGGCACGTTCGGATCCCGTAGGCGCCGTCCGGCGAGCAGGGAGACGGCGATCGACACGACGCGTGAGAGTACGAGCCGGTGCCGTGGGTCTCGCCTGTCGACGCGCACCCCGAGAACGAGGTCGGCATCCAGGCGACGTTCCCAGAGCGACCAGAGCTCGGCGACGACGAATTGCCCGTCCGAGTCGAGCTGGAGGATCCAGTCGCCCTGGGCGCGTTGCAGACCTCGAACCACAGATGGGCCGTGGCCCCGATTTCGCTCGGCTCGGAGCACGTGCAGGCGGCCTTCGAGATCTCCCAGGCCGTCGAGGATCGATGGCGTCGCGTCCGTGGAAGCGTCGTCGACGACGACGATCTCCACTCGCTCGAAGCGCTCACGGACCTCTCCGTCGATCTCGGTGACGAGCTCGCCGATCACGCCCTCCTCGTTCCACACTGGGATGACGACGGACAGGGTCTCGGTTACGTGCTCCACAGCTCCTCGGGCCTTCCCTCGAGCACGAGTCGGGCGACGTCGATGCCCATCTTCACAGCGTGGTCCATGTTTCCGATCTCGTAGCGCCACGCTCCGAAGCGCCCGCGCGAGTAGATCGAGTGCTCCTCGAGCCACGGTTGGATCGTCGAGAGCGACGAATCTCTTCCGAGCGTCGGGATCGGATACGCGTACGCGATGTCCACCTCGTGAACCGAGGCCACGGGGGCTTCGGCGTCGATGAGCTCCACCTCGACGAGGCCGTCTCTGACGCGATCCGCGAGATCTGCGCCGGGTAGCGGCCGGTGGTCCGAGTACGAGGTCTCGGTTAGATAGGAGCGATATCGCGCCGTGTCGGCGCCCGGGACGTTCGCGGCCGCGTACTTGGCGAAGTTGGTGACGCGGTAGAACGGGACCGAGGGCTCCGGGAAGTAGAGCCAGGACCGATCGTCGGCCAGCGCCTGCTCGTATCCGACGCCGACCATGCGCACGCCCGAGTGCTCGAGTACCTTCGCCGCCTCTCGTACATCCTGCGGGCACCCGTCGATCGCGCTCACGAGCAAATCGATCGGCATCGTCGAGACGAGGGCGTCGTAGTCTTGCTCGCGCCCGTTGGCGAACCGCAGCTTCCGTCGTACGGCGTCGACGTGCACGAGCTCGTGCTCGTAGTGGACCTTCTCGCCCAGCGCTCCTGCAAGCCGGCGGTAGATCTCGCCGGTTCCTCCCGAGATCGGAAACCTGAACAGGTTGTTCGGCCCCCATCCGACGTCGTCCTCTGCGAGGACGAGGCTGCGGAGAGCCCGCCTGTAGTCGACGACGCTGATCCGGTCCGCGATCCAGGTCGCGGACATCCGCTCGGGAGGAACGGCCCAGACCTTGGAGTTGTACGGGCGCATGAAGTGCCGCGTGATACCGGGCCCGAACGTTCCCTCCATCCAGGTACCGAAGTCCGCTGCGCCGTCGGCGCCCGTTGCCTCGACGAGCCCGAGCAGGCACTCGTACGCGTCGTCCGGCGGGAGGTAGCGGAGATTGTTCTGGAACGGGTACGGCACCCAGCGGTCGCGGTAGCGAACGTACGACGAGCGCTCGTGCTCGGAAACGTCGCCGCCCATGACCTCCTCGAGGAGCGCGTCGAACTCGCCGAAGTGGCTGAACACGACATGGCCGCCGAGGTCCCAGGTGAAGCCGGACGGATCGACGACCGACGAGGCATGCCCGCCGGCCGTCGCCGAACGCTCGAAGAGCAGCCAATCCTCCTGGCCTTGCCGGGCGAGCTCGCGCGCGCAGGCGAGCCCGCAGGGGCCCGCGCCGACGATGACGGTGGCCATGATTCGATCTTAGGCGGGAGAAACGGCCGGTAGAACCGGAGGCCGGGGACATGCATGCTCGCCTGCCGCCGCGTGGATACGACTGGTTGACACGGCAGCGAAGATGGGTGAGACTGAGGTGTTCCGACGTGGGGAGGTAGAGCTTCGTGCGGCGTCACGCTTTAGCGGTCGTGCTTGGTCTCCTGGTCATGGGGATCGTTGTCGTGGCCGCGTACGCGAGCACGTCCTCGACCTCCGGTACCACGGAAACGCCCCCGCCCACGGAAACCCCCCCGCCCACGGAAACGCCCCCGCCGACCGACACGCCTACGAACACGCCCACGAATACTCCCGTCCCGCCAACCAATACGCCGACCAACACGCCCACGAACACTCCCGTCCCGCCAACCAATACGCCGACCAACACGCCAACCAACACTCCGACGCCGCCTCCCACCAACACGCCAACCAATACTCCGACGCCGCCCCCCACCAACACGCCGACGGTAACGCCGACTCCTACGCCGGACCTGAGGCCCATCTGCAACGGGTTGCGAGCCACGATCTGGGTCGACGACAGCGGCACCATCAAGGGTGGGCCGAACAACGGACAGCCGTACACGGGCAAGCTCAACGGCACGCCGGGGAATGACGTCATGGTTGGAACGTCGGGGAACGACGAGATCGCTGCGAGGGGCGGAAACGACGTCATCTGCGGCCTCGAGGGCAGCGACGAGATCGAGGCGGGCGGGGGCCTGGACAAGCTGTTCGGTGGCCCCGGCAACGACGAGCTCGTGGGCGGTGGCGGCAACGACCTGCTGTCCGGCGGCCCGGGCGCGGACAAGTTCCGGGGCGGGACGGGCACCGACCGAGCGTGCGACTTCGTTCAAGGTGTCGACACGAGGTCGAGCGTCGAACAGCTCGGCGGAACCTGCACCTGATGCCCTGAAGCCTCGGGGCGCCGTCGGAAAGCACCACGCCGACCGCGTTCGCCGGTGAACTGAGGAAGAATGCTGGAGGCGTTTCTCTTCTGGGGCTTCGCGCTGCTCGTGGGTCTCGTGGCGCTCCCGGCAGCGGGATTCCTGTTCGCCCGTCTTCCCGGCCGAGGGCTCGCGCTCGCCCGCCCACTCGGGGTTCTGCTGCTCGCATATCCGGTCTGGCTTCTCGCGAGCGTCGACGTCCTCCCGTACCGCGCCTGGAGCCCCTATTTCGGGCTCGTGCTCCTCGCAGCGGTGGGAGGCGCGATCTGGGTCGCGGCAAGCCGTCCGCTGCCGGGAGGAGCGACGCTGCGACTCTGGCTCGTGGGCGAAGCGGTCTTCACGACCGCGTTCTTCGCGTGGGCACTCATGCGCAGCTTCGCGCCCGACGTGTGGAACACCGAGAAGCCGATGGACATGGCGTTCGTCAATGCGGTCAACCGCACCGAGTGGTTCCCGCCGCACGACCCGTGGATGTCGGGCGAGAGCCTCAACTACTACTACTTCGGCCACTACGTCGTCGCTCTGCTGATCCGCGCGACCGGAATCGCTCCTGCATCCGGGTTCAACCTCGGCGTGGCGCTGTTCTACGCGCTGACGGCCAGCGCGCTCTTCGCGGTGGCTGCGACGCTCGCGCTCTCGCGCGAGAGGGCGACGCTCCTGAAGGCGAGCCTCGCCGGGCTCGCGGCCGTCGCCTTCGCGCTCGTGCTCGGGAATCTTGCGGGGGCGGTCGAGTTTCTCGGCGACCCCCGCCCGCTCATTCAGTACGACTGGTGGTCGCCGTCGCGCGTCATCGACGGGACGGCGAACGAGTTCCCGTTCTTCAGTTACCTCCTCGGGGATCTCCACGCCCACGTGATGGCGACGCCTTTCGCACTCGTCGCGGTGGCCTACGCGCTGCAGCTCGCACTGAGCGGGCCTCGTAGTGGCCGCGACGCTCGGTCGCTGGCGCTCGCAGCATGCGAGCTCGTCCTCGCGGCCCTCGTCCTCGGCTCGCTCTACGCAATCAACAGCCTCGACTTCCCGACCGCGCTCGTGGTCGTCCTCGGCGGCGCCGTGCTCTGGCTGATCCGACCGCAGACGGGAGAGATCGGACGCATGCTCGTCTGGTTGCTCCTCCTTGGCGTCACGGCGCTGGCGCTGTTCGCGCCGTTCGTCGTTCGCTATGCGCCTGACGCGGCCGGCGTTGCGCTGGTGCGGGAGCGCGATTCCTTCACCGGCTTCGCAACAGACATCGCTCTGATCTATGCCCTCCCGCTGTGGATCGTCGCCGCGGCGCTGGCCCATCGCCTTGCCGCGCCGTTTCGGTACGTGGCCTGGAGCGCTGTCGCGGTCCTCGTACTGCTCGTCGCGCTCGGTCCTGAACGGGTGGCGGGCCTCTTCCTCGTCGGAGCGGTGGCGGCCATCGCGTTGCACGCGGCTCTCGACCGGCGACTGATCCAGCCGGAGCGCTTCTTCTGGCTCCTCGTCGCTCTGGGCATGTCGCTCGTCGCCGTGGGCGAGTTCGCCTACATCAGAGACGACTTCGCGGGAACCGCGAGCTACCGCTTCAACACTGTCTTCAAGGCCGGGTACCAGGCGTGGTTCCTGCTCGCGATCGCCGCGGGGTGCTGCGTGGTCTGGGCCGGCGGCTGGCTCCGAAGGCCGATGCTGCGCGCCTGGACGACCGGCATCGCGGTGCTCGTCGCTCTGCTCGCCGTCTATCCGGTCGCGGGCTCCTATGCGAGGACGAACGGCTTTTCGGCGGAGCCGACTCTCGACGGCGATCGCTGGCTCGCAGCGTCGCAACCGGGCGATGCAGGAGCGATCCGTTGGCTCCGTTCGAACGTCCGCGGCGTGCCGGCGATCCTCGAGGCGTTCGGGCCGGATTTCAGTCAGGACGGCCACGCACGGATCTCGACGTTCACCGGGCTTCCGGCTGTGCTCGGATGGGCCGGACACGAGCTCCAGTGGGGACACGATCCCGGATCGCGTCCGGACGACGTCCGGCTCGCGTACTCCACGCTCGATCTCGGGGTCGCACGCCGGCTCCTCGCGCGGTACGACGTCCGCTACGTCGTGGTCGGTTCGCTCGAGCGCGCGCAGTACCCGTCGGCCGGCCTTGCGAAGTTCGACCGCCTGGGTCGCCGGGTCTACGAATCCGACGGAACCATCGTGTACGAGCTCCCGTCGTCCGTCGATGGCTGAGATGCCGGAGCCCGCGTCGGCGAGCAGGATGGGCGTGCACGCCGAGACACGTCTCACGAGAGCGCTGGCGCACTCGCGAGCCCCGATCGCCGTCCTCATCGTAATTGTCGCCGTCGGTGCGGCCCTCCGCCTCACAGGGAACGACTGGGATAGCGGCGCACACCTCCATCCGGACGAGCGCTACCTGAGCATCGTGTCCGACAACGTCGAATGGCCCCTGTCGGTGGGCGGGTACTTCGACGTCGAGCGCTCCCCACTCTCGCCCTACAACACCGAGCCTGGACAGGCCTACGTCTACGGCCAGCTTCCGCTCATCACGACGAAGGGCGTCGCGACACTGATCGGTCGCGACGGCTACGACGAGCTCTATCTAGTCGGTCGCAGGCTGTCGGCGATCCTCGATATCGCGTCGATCGTCCTCGTGTTCTTGATCGGATCGAGCCTCCTGCTGCCCTTCGGACGCAGGATTGCCACCTGGGGAGCCCTGCTCGGGGCGGCGCTCTACGCGCTGAGCGCCCTGGCCATCCAGCTCTCCCACTTCTTCACGGTCGAGTCGTGGCTCGTCTTCAGCACGCTGCTCGCGTTCTACCTCGCGCTCCTCGTCGGACGCCGGCCGCTCGACGCGGGTCGCACTGGCTCGCTCGCGCTCCTTGCCGGGACAGGCTCCGCGGTCGCCCTCGCCACCGCGTCGAAGGCCAGCGGGCTGCTCGTCCTTCTTCCCGTCGTCATTGCGCTCGCGCTGCGTCCGGGTGGCGGACTCGACCGTACGACGCGAGCGCTCTCGATCGTCGGCTCGCTCCTCGCCGTCGCAGTCGCCGGCTACCTCACGTTCCGACTCGTCTCCCCCTACGCGTTCGAGCACTCGAGCTGGTTGGACCTCCGGCCGAACGAGAGGTACCGCGCCGCGCTCGAGGCGCAGCAGCGGGCGATCGGTGGAGAGTTCCTGTACCCGCCCGCATACCAGTGGCTCCTTTCGGAGCCCTTCGTCGACCCGCTCCGGAACCTTGTCGTCTGGGGACTCGGCCTCCCGCTGGGCATCGCCGCAGTCGCCGGGACGATCTGGTTGCTCGTCGACGCTGCGCGCCGAGTCCGCCGGGGCTCGCAGGACGCAACGCGAGCGGTACCGCTCGTCCCGCTCATGCTGCTCGCGTTCGTCATCGTCACTTTCGCTTACTTCGGATCGCGCTTCGCGCACTCGATCAGGTACCTCGTGCCGATCGTCCCGTTCCTTTGTGTCTGCGCGGCGTTCGCTTTCGTCGCCCTCCACCGCCGCAGCCGCGGCGTTGCGATCGCGCTCGCCGCTGCGCTGCTCGCGGGGACGCTGCTCTACGCCGTGTCCTTCCAGCAGATCTACCGGCGTCCTCACACACGTGTTGTCGCATCCGAGTGGATCTACGCGAACGCCCCCGAGGGATCGTCGATCGTCAGCGAGCACTGGGACGACGGGCTTCCGGTCGGTGCGCCGCCAGACCGCTACCGTCTGCGGCAGCTCGCCGTCTTCGACCCGGACGACGGGTCGAAGCTGCGCAAGCTGTACGACGGGCTCGCCGGCGCGGACTACTACGTGCTCAGCTCGCCCCGGGCTTCGGCGACCATCGGACGGCTCCCGGATCGGTTTCCGCTCATGTCGCGCTTCTATCGTCTCCTCGAGGACGGGCAGCTCGGCTTTCGACGGGCCGCATCGTTCACGTCCTATCCGGGTCTGTTCGGCGTCGAGCTCGTCGACCGGGACGCGGAAGAGGCGTTCTGGGTCTACGACCACCCACCGGTCGCGGTCTACGAGCGCGTCGCGCCGGTGCCATGGCCGCGCTTCCGAGGGACGGTGTGCTCCTACGGACCGGCCCCGGGTTGCGTCCGGAGCCGGTAGACGCTCGTTCCCTCGTTTCGGTAGACGAGATCCCAGAGGACTCCTTCGCGCGCCGCCCACTTCCGCTGCCCGCGGGGGAAGTACGCACGCTCGAGCTCACCCACGACGAGGTACTCCGCGCCGTACCGCCGGAAGATCCGGTAGGCACGCTCGGGGTCTCGCGTGCGGTACGCCTGCTGGACGTCCGCGATCCGACTCTCGATCGCCTCCGGAGTCGCGCTCCCGCGCTGCTGTCGCTGGTGGAAGTCCCAGCCCACGATCGCCGGGTTGCCGGTGAACATCGCGAAGCGGTTCCCCCAGCCGTAGAGCGTCGGCCTCGTGTTGAGCTCTGCCACGACGGGCGACCCTTCGACGTTGTCGAGCATCCACCGGATCGCCCCGAGATCGTGCGCGAGCGTCAGCATTCTGCCCCTGTCCGAGTGGACGGCCTTGGCCATGAAGGCACTTCCGTCGAGCGTGGCGCCGACCGAGGTGTCGAACCGGTGGTCGATCCTGGCTCGGGTTGCGAATGCCGGGTAGAGAAGGGTCGCCGCGAAGAGCAGGACTGCGGCGCTCTGCCAGGCGATGCGGACCGCCCGTCCCAAGTGACGGAGCGCGTCGTGGGTCACGTGGGCTCCGACGGCGGCGGCGAGGCCCCACACGACCCACACTTGCAGGTAGGTCTTGAAGACGGTGTTCGAGCGGCCGATGTCGATGTCCTGGACGACCACGTACTCGACGGCCAGGGTGAGGAGCAGCCCGCAAGCCACGAGAACTAGCGTCATCTGCCAGAGCCGCTGGCCGAGAGCCGGCGCGTTCTCCCGTATTCGTCGTGGGACGAGGACGACGGTGAGGGTGAGCAGCGCGACGATCAGCCCTGCGACGGACTCCCCGACCACAGCGAGCACGGGTACGGCCAGGGCGACGACGACGACGCCGGCTGCGCTCGCGACATAGGCGATCGACGGATGGACGAGGGCCCGATGCAGGTCGAACAGCCGGCGCGGCTTCCTCGTCCGCACGACGAGTCGAAGAGCACGTGCCGCCGGTCCGAGATCGTTGGCGACCGCGAAGTCGGCGACCAACGCGCTCGTGATGAGGAAGAGGAAGAAGCCGTGAATCGTCAGGTAGTCGCCGAGCGAGGTCCGGCCTCCTCGCCAGACGTCGAAGCCCGTGAACGTCGAGCGGAAGTGATCGTGGAACGGGAGGTAGGCGACGTACGCAGCCCCGACCAGCGCGATGGCCAGCGCTGCGGCGCGAACGAGCGCATGGAGGTCGAGCCGCCCACGCGCCGTCCATGATCCAAGCAAGAGCGCGACAGCGGCCAGCGCCGCATACGTGGGGAAGTCCCAGGTGTTGATGACCCAGAGCGACCCGACGACGATCGCGAGAAGGAGAAAGCGGACGGCCGCGCCGAGTCGCCGATCGCCGGTCCCGGCCCCGACGTATCCGAGCGCCAACCCAAGCGCCGTCGCGGTGAAGGGCAGCGCCATCGCGTGCGCGTGGAGGTCTGCGAAGAGGTACGTGAAAGCGGGGAACTCGGTGATCGGCCCGGGCTCGCCGGGCCCGGGGGAGATCGCGCGGCTCGCGTTCCAGAACCACCAGTCGACCGGGATCTCGCCCTTTGCCCGCTCGACGAGCACCTTGACCTCGCCGAGGTTTCCGATGACGACGACAAAGACGGCCGCGAAAGCTGCCGTGAGCAGCGATCGTCTCCCCACTGCGCCCCGTATGCGCGTCACGAGGGCGAGGCAGGTTCCGAAGGCCGCGGCGCCGAGGAGGGCCGCGAGCGTCGGAATCGCGAGGTTGTAGGCGACGTAGGGCGCTATGGCAGTGGCCTTGACGAGCGCGCCCACGATGACGAATCCGAAGTAGTAGTAGTTGATGTACCCGCCCGCGAACCACGGGTCGTAGGGAGGGAACTCCTCGGACTTGACGACGGCGTTCAGATAGGCGAGGTCCATCGGCTTCTCGCCGCCGAGCCACGGATGCCAGAGATCGGGGTTCGCCCAGCGGACCGCGAGAAAGGCCGCGAACAGCGCCCAGAAGACAGCCTCCTCCGCGGCGAGAACCCTGGCGTTGCCGCGCGCCCAGGCGACCATCTCTCGGTGACGACCGAGCGTGATCGCGATGCCGCCCGCTCCGAGCGCTGCTGCGACCATCACGAGCGTCCCCCGCGAGAACGGCGCGACCTCGGCGCTCGCGAGCCACCAGGAGATCCACGCGACGAGCAGGATCCCCACCGGGCGCGCAAACGCGAAGCCCCGATCTGGAAGAGACGCTCCTGCCACCCACACGTAAGGAAGTCCGACGATCCCCGCGGCGATGAGCGCCAGCATCCAGACAAGCACGGGCACCTGATCGGAGATCCCCGACGTGTCGAAGAGGTCGTGCCACGTCCCCGCCGCGCGGTAATGGGCGATCTCGCTCGGGGTCAGGAGCAGCTCTTCACGAGCCTGCCGGGCTTCACTCGACGACGGCCGGACGCCGTCCCAGTCGAGGGCAGCCCTTCTGGGCGTCGCTTCCCGCTCTGCTGCGTCGGCCGAGCCTGCGAGCGCGACGACGGATGTCGAGAGCAGGCCTGACACGATGAGCGCGGCGACAACTCGGCGCGACGTGCATCGATCCGGGTGGCGCGGCACTCGACGAGGAATCATCTATTGTCGCGCCGATGACCGGCGGCCAGGGTGAGTCGGTGCGCACCCTGGCGATCGTCGTTCCCGCATTCAACGAGGAGAGGCGCCTGGGCGCGCTCTTCGAGGCACTCGAGCGCGATGCGGACCGCGTCGCCGAGGCTGGGGGCTATCGCCTGGACGAGGTGATCGTGGTAGACGACGGCTCCACGGACGGGACGGCCGCCCTTCTCGACGGATACGGCGCGCTCGACGGCCGCCTTCGGGTCGTCCACTTCGCTCGCAACGAGGGGAAGGGAGCGGCGGTTCGCGGTGGGGCGCTTCATGCGAGCGCCGACTTCGCGCTCGTGACCGACGTCGATCTCTCGACTCCTCTCGACGACCTCGTGACTCTGGTCGCCGCCTGCGGGGAAGGCGTCGATGCGGCGATGGGATCGCGGGCGCTCCGCTCCTCGCGAGTGCTCGTCCGTCAGCCCGCATACCGAGAACTGATGGGAAAGGCATTCAATGTGGCGCTTCGCATCCTCACGCGTCTTCCGTACCGCGACACACAATGCGGTTTCAAGCTCTTTCGTCTCGAGACCACCCGGGTGCTCTTCGAGCGCCAGCGCGTACGCGGTTTCGCCTACGACGCCGAGATCTGCGTTCTCGCGCGGCAGCACGGGCTACGGATCGTCGAGGTTCCCGTGCGCTGGTCCAACCACCCCGACACGCACGTCAAGCTCTTCGCCTCCTCGGCCCGGATGGGGCTCGACCTCCTCCGCATCGCCTGGCTCGCGCGACGGCGCGGCGGAAACGCGAATCGAGGGTCCTGAGG
>JBEVKF010000128.1:0-13015 GCA_040509755.1 Thermoleophilaceae bacterium
GTCGAAAAGGGCCTCCCACTCAAGCCATCCGGCATGGCCTCGATAGACGCGGGAAGCATCTGGAACGTCATGGTCGTGGATCTCGACCTCGGGATCGATGATGTCCCACAAGTGTTCGTCGGTGCGCAAGTAGTGCTCCACGCTCCAACGCACGATCTCCACATTCTCGTGCGACATCCCCCGCCCAGTACCTGCCGCACGAGGGCGGGCGGCAACCGGAGCCGCCCCCCGGAAGACCGCCGGGGTGCTCGGCCAGTGATCAGCTTGTGGACCGGGTCGACCTCCGGCTCAGCGGTCGGGGGAGGCTGGTCCCCGGCGAGTTCCCGGATTGTCGGCAGCAAAGTCTGCTCGCGAAATCGGTCGAAGTCCTCGCGCGACTCCCACACCGTGATCGTCCGTGTCGTAATCGGCCTCGTACACGGCGGGCGCGCTCATTCGCAGCCGGATCGCCTACTCGCCGGTTCCTTGAAGGTGGCGCTGGTGTTCATCGCGATGGGATCAATCGGGATCGAGGGCGTCCTGCAGCGGATCGCGATCAATGCCGCCGCCGGAATCCGCTCGATCGAGCAGGTCACCCGCCTATCGGTGCTCAACACCTCGGTGGACTCACTTGGGCCCCAGGCAGACACAGGGCGCCCCGAAGGCGCCCTGTTCTCTGGCCTGGGTGTGTCCAGGGCTAGCGGTTGGTCACGACCCGCGACCACTGCATGCGAACCGCGCTGAGGTCCTCGTCGGTGGTGACGCAGAACTGCACCCAGCCCCAGCCGGGCCCGAGTTCTCCGCGGCTACCCGGCTCCACCGTATCGACCGTGAACCACCCGACGTGCCGCTTGCCATCGCATACGAAGGAGCCGCGGTGGCTCTGCCACCAGGCGGTCGCCGCCCCACCGAACCCGGCGCCCTCCGCCGCAACGGCCGGGTCGATCTCACGCGCCGCGCCCTGCTTGACCGACACCCAGATATGGGTGCCGACGTCGCACGAGTACCGCGCGTGTACCTTCGCCACGTCGCCACGAACATGAACTGGACCGAGTACGGCCGCGTCACCGACCGTAAACGAATCGTCCTGAGCGCTCGCCGGAGCCGCGCCGACAAGAGCCGCCGTCGCAACAGCGGCGATTGCAAGGAAAGGTCTCAACTGGTGCTCCCTTCATTGAAAGGCTGCCCACGCTACCCCAGGCGAGGGGATCACTTCAAGCCGCATTCGACTGGTCTTTGGACCAAAGGCGACACCGGGCGAGGAAGGCACGGGCGAGGGTCGCCAATGCGTGCCACGGTGGACCGAAGGGAGAGGGGCTGACGGGGTAGTTCGGCCCCTCTTCCGCCCGGCGCACAGGGGGCAAGAACATCACCGGCGGCTCCCCGCTCACACACCCCCGCAGTCAGCTTTTCTCTCCCCGACTCGGCGACGGGGGCATCACGTTCCACTCGCTGCGCCACTGCTTCGGCACCGCCATGGCCGCGCAAGGGGTACCGATGCGCACGCTGCAGAGCTGATGGGCCACCGTGACTTCGCGACCACGCTGATCTACGCCGACTATGCGCCGTGCGCCCATGAGGCGGAGTGGGCAGAGGGCGCGTTCGCGCCGGGGACAGTTCGGGGGACAGAACTGAGCGAAACTGACAGCAACTCAGAGCACCTGAAACCCCATAAGGCCTGGCGGATCCAACTCTCTGGTGGTGGTCCCGGGTCGCCGGTCATGCGGAGAATGGATAGCGTGCCGCCCCCGTGTTTGCCGTCTACGCCGCGCGCATCGACAAGGACGACCCAATCTCGGGACTGGAGTCGGCGGAACGTCCCCACCCGGAGTCGCCGCGGGGGTGGACCACGGTCGCCGTGAAGGCGACCTCGCTCAACCACCACGATCTGTGGTCGCTGCGCGGCGTCGGGCTGGCGGAGGACAGACTGCCGATGATCCTCGGCTGCGACGCCGCTGGGGTCGACGAGGACGGCAATGAGGTCGTCGTCCATGCCGTGATCTCCGACCCGGACTGGCGCGACGACGAGACGCTCGACCCGAAGCGCTCGCTCTTGTCCGAGCGCCACCAGGGCACGTTCGCCGAGCGTGTCGCGGTGCCGCGCCGCAACCTGGTGCCGAAGCCGCCCGACCTGTCCTTCGAGGAGGCGGCGTGCCTCCCGACCGCATGGCTCACCGCATACCGCATGTTGTTTACCCGCGGGCGCGTGGTGCCCGGCGCGACCGTGCTCGTGCAGGGCGCGGGCGGCGGCGTGGCAAGCGCCCTGATCGCGCTCGGCCGGGCGGCCGGCGTGCGCATGTGGGCGACGAGCCGCTCCGAGGAGAAGCGGGCGCGGGCGACCGAGCTGGGCGCGGAGCAGGCTTTCGAGCCGGGTGCGCGGCTCCCGGAGCGGGTCGACGCCGTGATGGAGACCGTGGGGGAGGCGACCTGGTCGCACTCCGTCAAGTCGCTCAAGCCAGGCGGCACGCTCGTCGTGAGCGGTGCGACCACCGGTTTCGGTCCGCCGGCCGAGCTCAACCGCGTGTTCTTCCTTCAGCTGTCGGTGGTCGGCTCGACGATGGGGACGCGCGATGAGCTCGGTCGGCTGGTGCGTTTCTGCACCGAGACGGAGGTCCGCCCGGTCATCTCGGCGAGGTACGCGCTCAGCGACGCACGCGCCGGCTTCGAGGCGATGCTCTCCGGCGAGCTGTTCGGCAAGGTCGTGTTCACCGTCTGAAGAGCATTCAAGCGTCGTCCTCTGGGATCCGCCTCCCGCGGCGGACCGCACCCTGACCCCGAGGACATCCCCTGGTGCCAACTCTTCGCATGACCTCCTAGGGAAGCGGTCGGGACATCGGCCTGCTGGGGACCGCGGCGTTCATGTCGTTCGCGCTGCGAACTGCCCGGGTTCCCGGAGTCCGCGCAGGGACGCGCGAATTGAGTGTTGCGGGCCGATCCGGTGCGGCTAGGATCGGCGCGTGGACGTCGGGGATTACCGCCGCGCCAGCCAGGAGGTGTGGGAGGCGATGGCGCCCGGCTGGGAGCGCTGGCGAGCGCGGCTTGCGGACGCCCTGACCCCGGTGCGCGAGTGGCTGGTCGGGGCGCTCGGGCCACAGCCCGGGGAGACGCTCCTGGAGCTGGGCGCCGGTACCGGCGAGACCGGGTTCGAGGCGGCGGCGGTGATCGGTGAGGACGGGCGGTTGATCTCGACCGACTTCTCGCCGGAGATGGTCGAGGTCGCTCGCCGCCGCGGCAGCGAGCTCGGGCTCGGGAACGTCGACTACCGGGTGATCGATGCCGAGCGGATCGAGCTCGACTCGGGCTCGGTCGACGGCGTGCTCTGCCAGAGCGCCTACATGCTGGCGGCCGACCCGGCCGCGGCGCTCGCCGAGACGCGCCGGGTGCTGCGGCCGGGCGGTCGGCTGGCGCTCTCCGTGTGGGGGGCGCCCGAGCGCAACCCGTGGGCCTCGATCGGCGGCGTGATCCTGGTCGAGCGCGGACACATGCCGCCCCCGAAGCCCGGGGCACCGGGGGTCTTCAGCATGGCGAGCGAGGAGCGCATTGAGATGCTGCTCGAAGGCGCCGGCTTGAGGTCGGTCCGCACCGAGGAGGTGGGGGTGCGCTTCGCCTTCCGCGACCTCGACGACTACGAGCAATGGGTCATCGACGTTGGGGGCCCGCTCGCGATGGTGGTGCGCGGGCTGCCCGGGGATGAGCGGGAGGTGCTCAGGGCACTGCTCAGGGAGGCGTTCGTGCCCTTCGCCACGGGCGGTGGGTACGAGCTTCCAGGCGTCGCGCTCTGCACGGTCGCGAGCTGAACACCTGTTCGACGAGCGCGCCGTCACGGTGCAGGCCTTGTGCGGTGCGCCGCGGACCGCATCCCGCCCGGAGCGCAAGTGCGGTTGGGTCACTCTACGACCGAGTCGGCGACGATTTGATCTCGGCCGAGAAAGAAGATGCCAGGGTCGGTTTCGAAACCGTCGCTGGGGTTGTGCGTCAAGGTCGAGGAACGGATCTCGAGGACGCCGGTGCGGTCGTTACTGACGAAGAAGACAGCGCCGCCACCCTCGCGGGCGTGATTGCGGGCCATCTTCGTACCGGCGATCAGTACGCGGAAGTCGTTGCCGTCTGCATAGAGGGCGCCGCCCGAGCCGCCGCCGGGGGTGTTCGGGCGCGCGGGGTTGGCGCCGCGGCCGATGGCACGGTTGCCGGTGAAGACGCTGTTGTATATCGACCACGACACGCCGATGCTGCTCAGAGCGCCGCCGTTGCTGCAGACCCCGGAGCGGAAGGTGCTGCGAGCGACGGTCACCGGCTGCGCGCGGTGCTGCGAGAGCGCCCGCACGGCACCGCCCCCGAGGTCCGGTCCCGTCCCGTCGCAGCGGTTGCCGACAAACGTCGAACGCACGACCTTGAGCCGGCCACCGCGCGCGAAGATGGCGCCGCCCCCGCCCCCGTCGTACGTCCCCCCGGTGGCGTTGCCGGCGGCGAACGTCAGGTCTTGCACGACGAGACGAGGCGTGGCCTGGTCATCACAATGCGACGTGGTCCAGGTCTGCCGCCTGTCGCAGGTGTTCTGATACAGGATGCGGCGCTTCCCGCCGCCGCTGAGGGTGACCAGACCGCGGCCGTCGAGGACGACGCGGCGGCTCGTGTTGACCACCTTGGCGGTCCGTCCCATCTCGATCCGCACCGGGTCCCGGCCGCATCGGAACCTGATGACCCCGCCCTTTGCCACGGCCCGCACGACCGCGCGCGATGTGCAGCTGCGCGGCGTGCCGGTCCCGATCCAACGGTCAGGGCGCGACGTGTCGACGGCCCGCGCCTTTCCCGGTACCGTCGCCGCCACGGCCGTGCCCTCGACCATTGGCGCCGCGGCGACCGCAAGCGGCACAGTGAGCGCGCCCGCAAGGGCCAGACATAGGTTCGCGAGCACGGGCTGTCGATACGTGAGCACCTGCGACTCGGCACCCTAGCCGCCGAGCCATGACCGTCATGCCTCGCGCCCCCTTTACAAAGCGGCTGCTCTTCAAGGCAACCACGACGGGAACGACTCACAATTGAAGGCGTTCTGGAAATGTCTGGAAGCTCTAGGAGGAGAAGATGAAAAAGTCGGGTTCGACCGAGGGCCAGCCGGCATCTGAGCTGATTGACAAAAGAATCGCCGAGCTCGGGGACTGGCGCGGGGCAACCTTGAGCAGGATGCGCAAGCTCATCAAAGAGGCAGACCCGGACGTCGTGGAGGAGTTGAAGTGGGTGAAGGCGACGAGCCCGGGTACTCCCGTGTGGTCGCACGACGGCATCATCTGCACCGGCGAGTCTTACAAGTCGATAGTGAAGTTGACCTTCTTCAAGGGGGCTTCGTTGAACGACCCGGCCAAGCTCTTCAACTCGAGCCTCGATGGGAACACAAGGCGCGCGATTGACATCCATGAGGGGGAGGAGGTAGACGCGGGCGCGTTCAGCGCGCTCATCCGTGCCGCGGTCGCCCTCAATACATCCGGGGGATAGGGCACGCCAAGGCGAGCGAAGTAGGCCAACGGGATACCGCTCCTGTTGGGGATTGCGCCTATCACCCGGCCGGACTAGGCTGATCACCTCGCGTCCGGTGCAGCGAAGCTGGCCCTTCATGTCTAGCGAACACGTTGACGTTGCGATCGTCGGCGCCGGTATCTCCGGTGTCGGCGCCGGCTGCAGGCTGCAGGAGAACTGTCCGGACAAGAGTTTCGCGATCCTCGAGGCGCGCGGAGCGACCGGCGGGACGTGGGACCTATTCCGCTTCCCGGGCATCCGTTCGGACTCGGACATGTTCACGCTCTGCTACCCGTTCCGTCCGTGGTCGGGCGCGCAGGCGATCGTGGACGGCTCGTCGATACTCGATTACATCCGCGACACGGCGCGGGAGCGCCACATCGACCAGAGGATCCGCCTTCACCACCGCGTCGTCGCTGCGGAGTGGTCCTCGGCCAACGCGCGCTGGACGCTCCAGGTCGAGCGCAGCGACACCGGCGAGACGGTCCACCTGACCTGCAGCTTCCTGTTCACGTGCACGGGTTACTACCGCTATGACGAGGGCTACACGCCCGAGTTCCAAGGCATCGAGCGCTTCGGCGGCGAGATCGTGCATCCGCAGTTCTGGACCGAAGACATCGACCACAGCGGCAAGCGCGTGGTCGTGATCGGCAGCGGCGCAACCGCGGTGACGCTTGTCCCGGCGCTGGCGCAGCGCGCCGAGCACGTCACGATGCTGCAGCGCTCGCCCAGCTACATCATTTCGCTGCCCGCGGTCGATCCGATCGCCGGCCTACTGGGGCGGGTACTGCCGACACGGCTCGCCTATCCGGTTGTGCGCTGGAAGAACGTCATGCTCGCACTCGCGATCTACGGTCTCAGCCGCCACCGGCCCGCGGCGATGAAACGGCTGATCCGCCGGCTGCTCGAGCGCCGCCTCCCGCCCGGCTACGACATCGACACTCACTTCACTCCCAGCTACGAGCCGTGGGATCAGCGCATGTGCCTCGTGCCTGACGGCGATCTCTTCGACGCGATCAGTGCCGGCCGCGTTTCAGTTGTCACCGACCGCATCGAAACGTTTACGGAGACGGGTCTCGCGCTCGCGTCCGGTTCCGAGCTCGAGGCCGACCTGATCGTCACCGCCACCGGGCTCAAGATGGTGCCTTTCGGCGGGATCCGGCTGAACGTCGACGGCGGGGACATCGAGCTGCCCGAAGCGCTTGTGTACAAGGGAATGCTGCTCAGTGGCGTCCCCAACATGGCGTTTGCTTTCGGATACACCAACCAGTCGTGGACGCTCGGGGCCGACCTCACGTGCGAGCAGGTCTGCAGGTTGCTCAACCACATGGACCGGTGCGGGTACACACAATGCACGCCGCGCCGCCGGGATCCCGCGATCACCGGCGTACCGTTCGCCGAGCTCACTTCGGGCTACGTGCTGCGAGCGCTCGACCAGTTCCCGAGGCAGGGGTCGCAGGACCCCTGGCGCAGGGAGCAGAACTACGCGCGCGACCGGAGGTCGGTGCGGCGCGCCCCGATTGAGGATCCCGCGCTCGAGTTCTCGCGCGCGCCTCACACGGCAAACGCGCCGACGCAGATCGCCGTTTAAGCCAGACTCCGAGCATGGGCTGGCGCAGGAACCGGCCGAAGCCCGCACCGGCGCCGACATCCACCCGGCGCGTCGGTGGCGGCGCGAAGCCCGGGGCCGGGGCTCGGGCCGCGGCGTCGTCGCTCAGGTTGGCGGGCGATCCGCGCCGCTCCGAGCCGGCGACGGGAACAAGGGCTCGGTCTGAGCAGCGCCCGCGTCGAGCAGACGATCCGCGTATCGGAGCCATGCGACGACCGAGATGATCACTGCCGCGATGCCGACCCCGACGGCGACACCGAGCGAAGCCCCGAGGAAGGCACCAGCGGCAACCGCGGCCGCGCCCCCGCCGACCACACTGTTGATAACGACGATGGCGCTCGAGAAGGCGAAATAGGGCTTGCGGCCCTCGGCTGGCAGGCCCATGTTGGCGAACACGCCTTCGCCGTCGTCGTGCCCGGAGAGCAGCAGCAGGTCGGCCCGATCCCCCGCCACCTCTTTGTAGTAGTGCCGGATCCGGTTGATCGCAAGGCCATAGCTGAAGTCCTCCGCCCCGCACTCGACCAGTCGGACGAATGTCACGATCCCGAGCAGGTAGAGCGTCGGCAGCACGGTGAGCGCGAAGGCGTTGAAGACGTCGCCGACATCGGAGAGCTGGCCGATGAAGCCGAGCGCCACGAGGGCGCTGGAGACGGCGAAGACGTAGACCGAGGCGCGGGCTGAGCTCTCACCCATCGTCTGCGATCTGGCGCCCTGGAGGGTGAAGTGCTCGGTGCTCAGGGCCGTGAGCAGCTGGCCGGGATCGGGCGCTCCGCGCCGCTCGGTCGGATGCGAGCTGTGGTCGTGCCGATCGTTCATCGCCTCGTCCATTTCCCTGGATGGCCGGCGGAGCTTGCCATGTCTCCGTACGCCGGACCTGCGAACACCAGGGGTCCGCGATGGCAAAGCCGGGCATGCTGCGGAAGGTGGGACGCTCAGTTGTGCTCGTCGATTGCGGCCAGAGCGCCGCGGGTGTTCTCGAGTTCGCTGAGTGCACGACGAGGCGCGGATTGGGGGATCGGATGCAGACTGAAGCGTGCCTCCTCGAACAGGCTCGTGAGCGTCGTCAACGATCGCTCTGGCATGCCCTGCTCCCGTAGGACGCGCGCGAGGTATTCGCGTGGTGCCTCGGGTGTTTGCCGGCCCAGCGCTCGTTCGGCGAGCACCTGCTCCATGCCCGCGTAGGCCGCGATCACCGCAGCCCGGGGGTCCGCCGGATCGCGCAGCGGCATCATGGCCGCCTCGACGGCGCGCCGCGCGACCTCGGCTTCGTCCTCGGTGCCCACGTTCGAGGCCTCAGCCGCCACGGGACCCGGCGCCGTCCGACGGGCTCTTCGACGTCCAAATCGTCTGCCGCCCCTGCGGACGCTGCGGACGAGCAGCACGCCCACGGCGAGGATGCTCACCAGGGCGAGGCCGACGATCGTCCACGGCAGCCACGCCGGCGTGGCGGACTCCTCCTCCAGGACGAACACCTCGGGAGGCAAGGCGCCAGGCACAGGAAATACCGGTGGCGGGGTCACCACGACCTGCTCCGGCTCCTGCGGTGTTGGAGCGGGCACCTCGGTCGTAGCGCGCAGCGGCTCGCGGCTGGCGATGGCGACTACGCAGACCAGCATCGTCAGCGCGGTCACGACGGCGACGGTTCGCGAGCCCACGGCGTGTCCCCCCTGGCGAGGAGACCCCCCAAGGATCCGGCGGCCGCGTCCTAGGCGAAGGCCATCGCGTGCAGCACGGTGACGCTCAGCAGGCGGGGTTGTAGTCACGGTCGGGGAGCGCGTCGCGCCACTCGCTTCGGGTGAGCTGGCGGCCGGCCACGGCGCAGGCGTGTCGTGCCCATGAGGCCGGGCGAACGTCCCAGCGGTAAGCGCGGCCGGCGTTGGTGAGGGCGAACAGATGGGCGCCGTCGGGTGTGAATTCGGGGAGCAGATAGCGGTTCGGCAGGCCGGGCAGCGCGGCGCCGAGCGCCTGCTGCGTCCGCAGGTCCCACAAGCGAACGGTGCCGTCGCGGCTGCCTGTGGCGAGCGTGTGCCCGTCGGGACTGATCGACTGCGACTCCAGTCGGCCGGCGTGGCCGGCGAACTTGCGGCTGGCCGGCTCCCATTCGTCGGCGAAGTTGTAGGCGCCTGGCTCCTCGACGGACCACAGCCGCGCCCAGCCCTTGTAGCTGCCCCCCACCACGTGGCGGCCGTCGGGCGTAAAGCGCACGAGGTCCCACACCGTCTCGGCCCCCAACAGCGACCCGCGGCGTCGGCGCTGGGCCACATCGACGATCTCGACGCCCCCTGCCGGCGGGTGCGTGACAACCAGCGTGCGCCCGTCAGGGCTGAGCGATATGTCCCCAACCGTCGGGTAGCGCAGCGGACGCCCGGCCGGGGCGCCCGAGGGAAGCGTCCACAGGCGAACGACGCCGTCGCTTCGGTCGCCAGCGTCGTCGCTCGCGGTCGCCATCAGACGTCCGTCGGCGCTGAAGCTGGGCGTGACGACCTTCTCGCCGTGGCCGGCCAGCCGCTTGACGACCTGTCCGCGGCGTGGGTCGACCAGGGCGAGGAAACCGTCGTCGCCGCCGACGACCAGCAGCCTGCCGCGCGGCACGTACCCCATGCCCCTGACCGGGCCCTTCGGGACCACGCGGAACTCCGAGAGCCCCCGCAACGTCCGGGCGTCGACCAGGGCGACAGTCCCGTCCACCTGCCCAAGGGCGAGTACGCGGCCGTCGGGACTCAGGGCGAAGCGCGGCACGTCCGGGCTGTTGCTGCCGGCCTCGAACGAGCGGCCCAGGCGGCGAGCGCCGGCGAGATCCCAGATCAGAACTTTGCCGTCTAGGCCGGTGGTGTATAGCGTCGAGCTGTCGCGACTGATCGCCAGGCCGGTGATCTGCCCGGCGTGGCCCTCAAGCGCCTCGCCGGCCGCGGCCCGTTTGACGTCCCAGACGATGAGCTGGCCATCCTCGCCGGCGGTGACCGCGGTACGCCCGTCCTCGCTGAACGCCGACTCCACGACGGCGCCCGTGTGTCGTCCGGAGGCTCGGCGCAGCTTGCCCGTGTTCAGGTTGAGAAAGCGCACCGATCCGTCGCGGCCGCCGACCAGCAACGTGCGATCGTCGGGGCTCAGGGCCGCCTGCTCCGCGCCGACGGGCAGGCGTCGCAGCGAGCGCAGGGTGCTTGCGTCGCTGATTACCGTGTGCTCGTCGAATCGGGTGGTCACGAGGCGCCGGCCATCGCGGGTGAGCATCAACGTCACGAGGTCGTTGCTGACGTGCCTCTCCCGGCCGAGTGGCCGGCCGGTGCGCGTGTCGAAGCGCTGGATGATCGTGCCGCCGCCCGGTGGGAGCGCAATGGCGGCGAACAGCGTGCCTCCATCGGGCGAGAAGCGCATGGCGTACATGATCCGGTTGCGCCCGATGCGGAGCGGGGCGTGCACGCGATGGGTGCGAGCGTCTAGGACGACGGGGTCGCCGCCGCCGACCGCGACCCGTGAGCCGCTGGGGCTGAAGCGCACGTCAGGCCTGAGCACCGCGTCGGTGATGACGCCGGCGAGGCCGGAGACCGTCGATCGGCCTGTCGATCGCCGAGTGCGCGCGTCAACGAAGGTCAGCGTGCCGTCGTTGTCGAGAAACGCGAGCGTACGCTCGTCGGGGCTGAGGTCGAGGCTGATCAGCCGGTCGCCGTCGCCACGGAGCACGCCTATCGCCGCCGGGCTCTTGAGCAGCGCCGCCAGGAGGTTGCCGCGCGTCTGCACGGTGTCGGCGAGTGCGACGCCTTGGCGGGCGAGCAGCAGTGAGCGGTCCAAGTCGTCTTCGACGAGCGCTTGCGCGCCTAGCCGCTGAGCGTCGGCTGCGACTGCCTCGTCTCTGGCGTGGCCGCGCTGGTTGAGCGCAACGAGGCTGGCGATCACTGCGACTATCAGCAGCGCGGCGACGCCTGCCAGCGCGGCGCGTAGGCGACGGTGCGAGCTCTCGCTTGCCGCACGACTTTCGTCCAGGAAGGCGCGCTCGCTCGTGTTGAGTTCGCCCCGATGGGCCACCGACCAATCCAGCGCCGGCGCCAGGCGCGCACCGCGATAGAGCTCTTCCGGGTCCCGCCCGCCCTCCTCCCAGGCGCGCGCCGCAGCGCCCAGCTGGAGCTGCACACGGCGACCCTCGGCGTCCTCCTCCAGCCAGCCCCGCAGGCGTGGCCACTCACGCAAGAGCGCCTCGTGCGCGACCTCGACCTCACCCTCGCCGATGGTGACCAGTCGCTCTTGCGCCAACACGGCCAGTACCTCGGCCACGCGATGGTCGCGCCCGCTATCGAGCTCAACCAGCCGGACGCGCCGGCGGACGACCGCCTCGCCTTCAGCCAGGCCGGCCAGCCGCAGCAGGATCCGCCGGGCGAGTCGCCGGCGATCCGGCGCGAGCCGTTCATAAGCCCCCTCGGCCAGCCGTGCCACCGCGCCCTGCACGCCGCCGACGTGCTCGTAGGCACTCATCTGCAAGCGCTGGCCATCGCGACGCTGCCACAGCTCCAGGAGCGATGTGGACAGCAGAGGTAGCGCCCCCGGTTCGCCCTCGACGTCGGCGACCAGCGCATCGACGAGCGCCGGCTCGACGCGGAGGCCGGCGCGGCGCGCGGGCAGCTCGATCGCGCGGCGCAGCTCGCCGCGGCGCATCGGTCCGACCAGCACGTGGTTGGCGCCAAGCAGACGCGACAGCTCGGGATAGGCGGCACACCGACCGTAGAAGTCGGCGCGTACGGCCACGAGCACGGACGCCCGTCCGCGCCGGTCGCGACCAAAGCTGACGAGCGCGTCGATGAACGCCTCGCGCTCGGACTCGTCGCCGCAGGTCGCGAACGTCTCCTCGAACTGATCGACAGCGATAATCAGCCGGTCTCGCGGCGCGGCCTCAGCGGTCGCCTGCTCGAGCGCGCGCAGCGGATGCTCGCCCGGACGCAGCACCGCCAGCGCCCAGCCCTCACTGCCCGGCAGCACGCCGCCGGCCACGGCGGCGAGCAGCCCGGCCCGCAGCGCCGAGGACTTGCCGCTGCCTGACGGCCCCACGATGCCCATCAGCGGCGCGCCCGCCAGGCGCGCCACCATCTCCGCCACGAGCCGCTCCCGACCGAAGAAGATCTCGGCGTCCTCCACGTCGAACGAGGCGAGCCCTTTGAAGGGGCAGGCTACGACGACCCGTTCGGCGTCCTCCAGCCCGGCGCGCCGGCGGACCGCCTGGAGCTCCACCACGTCGCTCGCGAGGTCGTCCTCCGCAACGCGCAAGCCCATGCGCTCACCCGCCGCGCGATCTGCGGTTGCGCCCAGCCGGCGCGACGCCTCGCCGCGCGCCCAATCACTCGCTGCGCGGTGCACGCGCTGCGGGACCCCGCCGCTCACCTCAGCGAGGTGCTCGACGGCGACGCTCACGTCATCGCGCCCCCCGGCATAGAGCTGCGCCACGGCGCGCACGCCGTCGGGATCGAGCGGCGCCAGTTCCAGCGTCGCGTCGGCGCGCAGCCGAGTGGAGAGCGCGGAGGCCTCACTGGTCGCCAACACGAGCACCGGCAGCCCGGCCAGCTCCACCACGAGCTCGCCGAGCCAGGCCAACTGCTCCTCGCCCGCGCGGTCGACGTCATCGAACACCAGCAGCACCGGCCGTCGCGCTCCGCGCGCGCGCGCCAGCGCGGCGCGCGCCCCGTCTGGCTCGCCCGCGCCGGACATGTAGAGCACCTCGCCTCCGTCGCGCTGCAGCTCACCGGCCAGCTCGGCCGCCAGCCGCGTCTTACCCATCCCCCGGGCCCCCGCGACCAGCACGGCCCGGCCGGCGCCGCGCTGCGCCCGCCGCCAGTGCCCCCGCAGCCACTCCAGCTCCGCCTCTCGACCCGCCAGCAGCGTACCCGCGTCGAGCTCCGGCGGCAGCTCGGCCGCCTCCACCGCCGGTGAGGA
>JBEVKF010000129.1:0-24445 GCA_040509755.1 Thermoleophilaceae bacterium
CGGGCGACCTTCTCGATCCGGACGAGGGTCTTCTGGCCCACGAGCGGTGCCGCGCCGAAGACCGAGACCACGTAGCCGTCGAGCTTGGCGACCGCGTCGTCGTCGTTGTACATGTGAGGCTCCTCGATGTGGACCAGCACCTCCTCGCCCTCGCGGAACGGCAGCGCGCGCTCCTCGACGTCCTCGCGGGTGCCCTCGAGCACCACGTCGAACGCGTCGATCGGCAGCGCCTCGGTCCCCTCGAAGTGGAAGTGGCGGCCGGTCTCGGCCTCGATCTCCACGATCGGCCCCGGCACGCCCTGGCCGCCGACCAGGATGGTTGCCACCTTCGGGTGCACGCGGATCAGGAACGCGGGTGAGTCGGGGCGCTCGGCAACCAGGTCGTGCAGCCAGCGGTCAACCTCGATCGCGACGGTCTCCTCCGAGAGCACCACGCCCTCGCCCTCGCAGGTCGGGCAGGCCTTGGTGAGGATCTCGCGGACCCCGTCGGTCACGTTCTGGCGCGTCATCTCGACAAGCCCGAGCGGTGAGATCTCGACGACGTAGGTCTTCGTGCGGTCCTCGTCGAGCGACTTGCGCAGCGTCTTCAGCACGGCGTCGCGGTTGCGCGCCCGCGACATGTCGATGAAGTCGATGACGATGATGCCGCCGATGTCGCGCAGCCGCAGTTGGCGCACGACCTCCTCGGCTGCCTCGAGGTTGGTCTTGGTGATCGTGTCCTCGAGCTTCGCGCCCTTGCCGCGGCCGGTGAACGAGCCCGAGTTGACGTCGATGACCGTCATCGCCTCGGCGTAGTCGATGATCAGGTAGCCGCCGCTGGGGAGGTCCACCCGGCGCCGCAACACCGACTGGATTGCGTCCTCGATGTTGTAGCGCTCGAACAGCGGCTCGCTGTCTTTGTAGAGCTCGAGGCGCGGCAGCAGCTCGGGCGCCGTGCGGTTGAAGAACGACTCGAGGCGGTGGTGCTGCTTGTCGTCGTCGACGATCGCTCGCTCGAACTCGCCGGAGAAGATGTCGCGCGCCACGCGCACCGACAGGTCGGCCTCCTGGAAGACCATCTCCGGCGCGACCGTCTCCGCGGCCCGCTGCTGCAACACATCGTGCAGCTTGTGCAGGTACTTGATCTCACGCTCGAAGTCCTCGCGCGTGGCGCCCTGCGCGGCGGTGCGGACGATCACGCCACCGTCGCCCAGCTCGGCCTTGGCGGCGGCGCGGCGTACGCGCTCGCGCTCCTTGTCCTCGAGCCTCCTCGAGACGCCGACGCCGTCGCCCTGCGGGACGTATACGAGGTAGCGGCCCGCGATCGAGAGCTGCATGGACAGTCGCGGGCCCTTGGTCTTCAGCGGGTCCTTGATCGCCTGCACGACGATCTCCTGCCCCGGCTTGAGCAGCTCGGTGATGCGCTTGCCCTTCGTGCGGCCGCCGCGCCCGCGGCGCGCGACCTCGACTCCCGGGAAGGCGACGTCGTCGGCGTGGAGGAAGCCGTTCTTGTCGAGCCCGATGTCGACGAACGCCGCCTCGAGCCCGGGCAAGACGTTGTCGACCTTGCCCTTGTAGACGTTTCCGACGATCGAGCGGGATCCGCGGCGCTCGATGTAGAGCTCCGCGACACGCCAGTCGTCGCTTTGTGATTTTGCGCGTCCTCGTGCGCCGGAGCGGTTGCCACCGCCGCCGTTAGAAGCGGAGGCTGAACCCTCTGCTTCGAGGATCGCAACTCTTGTTTCGCCACGGTCGACCGTGACGAGCAACTGCTTTTTCAAAGGAAAACCCTCTCATGGGCTAGTGGCCCTTCGCGACAGCCGTTTCGCGCGCTTGCGCGTGTATCGACTGAAGGAGGCCGATTGCCATCAATGTCGTTATCACCGACGAGCCGCCGTAGGAAATCAGCGGCAGTGGGATGCCGGTGATGGGCATGATCCCGATGGTCATGCCCACGTTGACGAAGACCTGGAACATGAGCATCGCAGTGATGCCCCCAGCGACAAGCGCGCCGTAGAAGTTCTTGGACATCGTCAGAATTCTGAGCGCCCTCCAGATCAGGAGAGCGAAGAGGGACAGCACGAGTGCCGCCCCCACGAAGCCGAACTCCTCTCCCACCACGGAGAAGATGAAGTCGGTGTGGTGTTCGGGAAGGAAGTTCAATTCGGTCTGGGTGGATTCGTCGCCGCGGCCGGTCTTTCCGCCGGCGCCTATCGCGGTAAGCGACTGGTTGATCTGATAACCCTGCTCGGCAGGATTGTCCGAGGGGTTTAGGAAAGCCGTGAGCCTGTCGGTCTGATAAGGCTTCAGCACCTGGACTCCGAGCGCCGGCGCGACAAGCAGCACGGCCACTATCGCAGCCGCTCCGAGCCCGGCCAGCGCGGCGAAATGAGTCCACTTCGTGCCGGCGACAAACAGCACCGCGAGCACGATCGCCAGGTACACGAGCCCGGAGCCCAGGTCTGGCTGGGCCACCACGAGCATCGCCGGGAACAGCGCCAGCAGCATGATGCGGCTGGTGGTCTCGCGATCCCCGAGGCGCCGGAGCCTGTCGACCATGAACGCCGACAGGGCCACGACCAGCAACAGCTTGCCGAGCTCCGAAGCCTGGAAGTTGAAGAAGCCGATCTCGATCGCCCGGCGCGACCCGCGAGCCGAGAAGCCCAGGGTGTAGACGAGCAGGATCGCAGCGAGCATGGCTCCGTAGACCCCCCACTTCCACTCCCGCAGGCGCGAGTAGTCGAAGCGGGAGAGCAGGAACATGAGGCCCAGGCCGACGCCCACGTAGGCGAGCTGGCGGTACATGAAGTAGTTGGGATCGCCGGGGATGTCCCCGACGGTGGCCCGGCGCACGAAGTACACGCTCGCGGCAACCAGGCCCAGGGTCGCGAGCAGGAGCAGCGGATCGAGCCGGAGGAAGCCGGGCACCCGGTCGTCGCGGAAGTCTTTGACGGACGTGGTGGCGTGCATCAGTCGGGCGCGCCTCCGCCCGCGACGAGCTGCTTCTCGTTGAGGTTGAAGAGCTCGGACAGAATCAATCGGACCATCGGCGCCGCGGTGTCCGCACCGAAGCCACCTGCCTCATCGGTTGCCGCCACCACGTACTTGGGATGAGGATAGGGGGCGAGCGCCACATACCAGGACTGGTCTGGGCGCAGGCCGCCCTTCTCGGCGGTTCCGGTCTTGCCGGCGATTGGGATCGGGAAGCCCTCGAACACCGAGGTCGAGGTACCGCCGGGGCCGTTGGCGGCGCCGTTCAGCCCTTCCATGATCGCCTCAGCGTTGGCGCGGTCGATCTTCAGCTTGCGCGCGGCCGGCGCCTGCAGGTTCTGCTCGGCCTGCCCGAGCGAGTTCTCGATGCGCTGGCCGAGGCGCGGACGCAGCACCCGTCCGCCCTTGCCCTCCGCGGCGTTCGCTACGGCGGCGTAGGCCACCGCCATCTGGAGCGGATTCGCCTGGAGATCGCCCTGGCCAACGGCGAGGTTGATGTCGTCGCCGACCGACCAGGGCCGGTCGATGAAGCCGCACTTGGTGCCCGCGGCGATCTGGGCGTCGGTGTACCCGTTGCGGTCCTTGCAGCGCTCAAAGCGCCGCCACTCGCGATCACGCCAGGCCTTCGACGGCACGAAGCCCGGGCCCTCCTCGGGGAGGTCGATGCCGGTCTCGCGCCCGATCCCGAGCCGGCGCGACCAGCGCTGGAGCGCCTGGCCGTCACCGGAGTTGTTCATGTCCTGGCCGAGCAGGTAGAAGAACACGTCGCTCGAGACCGTCAGCGCTTGGCGCAGGGCAAGCGCGCCGTGCACGGCGTCGCCCGCGTTGGAGAACTCCTGGCCGCCGACGGTGATCGAGCCGTTGTCGACCTGGACGGTGTCGGGCGTGATGAAGCCCTCCTCGAGCGCGGCCGTGGCCGTGATCAGCTTGAACGTCGACCCGGTGGGATAGCCCGCCGACACCGCCCGGTTGGTCAGCGGGGCGCCGGTCTCGTCAGAGATCAGGCGCTTGTAGTCGGACTCCCGCACCACGCGCGCGAACAGGTTGGGATCAAAGGATGGCTGCGAGCCGAGCGCGAGCACCTCGCCGTTTCGCACGTCCATGACGGCGAACGCGCCCTTGCCCGTGCCCGACGCGAGCGCCTGCTGGCCCACCCTCTGGACGTCGAGGTCGAGCGAGAGGCGCAGCTGCTTGCCCTGCTTGGGCTCGATCGTGCTCAGGTTCTTGACCAGCTGCCCGAAGGCGTCCACGCGCACCTGGGTGGCGCCGTTTCGGCCGCGCAGGAAGCGGTCGTACTCGGCCTCGATGCCGGCCTTGCCGACGCGGTCGCCCAACGCCACGTCGGTGTAGTGGGGATCGTCGTCGAGCTGCTCCTGGGTCACCTCGCCCACGTATCCGAACAGGTGAGCGCCCACCTCTCCGTGCGGATACTCGCGCAGGAAGACGGGCTCGATCTCGACGCCGCGATAGTCCTCCTTGCGCTCCTGGATGTGCATCATGATGTCGCGCCCGACGTCCTGCTTGACCGTCGCCTTCGAGAACGGCAGCTCGTCGAACTGCTCGTCCACGCGCCTCTCGATCCGCGCGGCGCGCATACCCAGCAGCTTGGCGAGGCGCTTGTAGACCTCGTCCCGGTCGGCGTCGTCCTCCGGCAGCGTCTCCGGCGTGATCTTCACCGCCAGGCCGATCCGGTTTCGCACGAGCACGCGTCCCTCGCGGTCGACGATCTCGCCACGCGGCGCCTGCACCTTGATCTTGCGCAGCTGGTTGCCCTGGGCCGCGGCCACGTACTTGTCGCTCGACAGCACCTGCAGGTACCAGAGCCGGAAGAAGATCACCGCGAAGGCCACCAGCGCGACTCCGCCGATGATCGCCACGCGCCAGGCCAGCTGAGGCGTGAGCGTCGGACGGCGGTTGTTGTCGAGGTACATCCGGCTAGATCTCCAGCCCGCGAAGGCCGAGCGGCCCGGCCTCGCGCGGCGGGCGCCTGCGCCGGCGCAGCTCCGCGGGGTCGACCGCCAGCGCGGGACGCAGCAGCCTGCGGGTACCGGCGAACATCGGCAGCGCCAGGAGCGCGTTCAACAGCACGGTCACGACCATTTCGCGGATCACGAGCGGGCTGACGCGGGCGCCGATGTCGAGCATCAGCGAGACGGCGGCGAAGGCAAGCACCCACCCGGCCGTGGCGGCGGCGGCGACGGGAACCGGCAGCAGGCCATGGCTGGGATCGCGCACCTCCCGGAAGCGGCCGACCGCGTAGCCGACCGCGGTGAGCACCAGCGACGACGCGCCCATGGTGGCGCCCGTGAGGAGGTCGAGCAGGAAGCCGGCGGCAAAGCCGGCGGCGCAGCCGGGGAGGCTGCCCGCGTAGTAGGCGACCGCTGCGACCGCCAGCACCACGACATCCGGATGGCCGCCGAAGATGCCGATCGAGCTCAGCGCCGAGAGCTGGAGCACGACCGCAACGATCAGCAGGATGCCGACGCGCAGGAAGGCGCCCGGCGACAGGATCATCCGCCGCCCTCCGGCAGCGCGGCCGCCTGCTGGGCGACGCCGCGGCGCGTGAGCACCTGCACCACGTCCACCCGGCGCAGGTCGGCGAACGGCCTGACGTGCACGCGCTGATAGGTCTCGAGCTCGTCGAAGTCGACCTTGGTCACCTCGCCGACCGGAATCCCGCGCGGGAAGAGCGACTCGCCCTCGGAGGACGTGAAACCCGAGGTGATGACCAGGGTGTGCTCGGTCACCCGCCGCCCGCTCTCGACGCTCTCCAGCAGCAGGTCGTTCGGATCGCCGACCTTCGGCCGGACGACCCCGGTCACGCCCGCCGGAAACACCTGTGCCGACACTCCGCTCTCACCGTCGGTGATAAGGCGCACCTCGGCGGTGCCGCCGGTTACGTTGATCACCTTGCCTGCCAGCCCACCGGCCGCGATCACCGGCTGGTTGACGCGCAGGCCGTCGTCAGACCCCTTGTCGATCTTGATGCTCGAGTACCAGACGGTCGGCGAGCGCGCTATCACGCGCGCCGTCACCGGCTCCGTGGACTGCGGGAAGTAGTTCTCGGCGTGCAGGTCGCGGATCGCCTTGAGCTGATTTGCGTCGCGTAGTGAGGTCTGGGCCTGCGCGAGATCGGAGCGCAGTCGCTGCACCTCCTGCTTGAGCTGCTCGTTCTGGTCCTTCGCGTCGACCGTGTCCCCGGCCCACCCGAAGAAGTCGCGGAAGGGCTTGAGCGTCTTGCTTGCGCCCGTCTCGATCGGCGCAAACGCCTCCTGGGCGCCGCGTTGCATCGTGTGGAATAGGCCGCCACCGGATTCGCCGAAGTAGGCCGTCAGGATCGCGACCGACAGCGCGACGAACACCGCAAGCGCCGCCCGCCTCCTGCGGATCACCTTCCTGTCGTGCACGGCTAGCGCCCTCTGGGGGCCGGCGGCTTACCGCCGCCGGCTCGTTCGGGAATTCTTGTTGCTGCGGTGGATGGCCTCGAACTCCTCGAGGCTGCGGCCGGAGCCGACCGCCACGCACGTGAGCGGGGACTCGGCCAGGTGCGCGGGCATCTGGGTCTCGTCGCGAAGGCGTTCGTCGAGCCCCTGCAGAAGCGCGCCGCCGCCCGCGAGCATGATGCCGCGATCCATGATGTCCGAAGCCAGTTCGGGCGGGGTGCGGTCGAGGGTCTCCTTGACCGCGTCGATGATCGCCTGAAGCGGCTCCTCGAGCGCCATTCGCACCTCTTCGCTCGTGAGCACGATCGTCTTGGGCAGGCCGGCGACGAGGTCGCGGCCGCGGATCTCGGCCTGGACCTCCTCCTCGAGCGGGAAGGCAGAGCCGATCTCGAGCTTGACCTCCTCCGCGGTCTGCTGGCCGATCATGAGCTTGTACTCGCGCTTGACGTAGTTGATGATCGCGTCGTCGAGCTCGTCGCCGCCTATGCGGATCGACTGCGAGACCACGATGCCGCCGAGCGAGATCACCGCGACCTCGCTCGTGCCGCCGCCGATGTCGACGACCATGTTGCCCGTGGGCTCCCCGACAGGCAGCCCGGCGCCGATGGCGGCCGCCATCGGCTCCTCGATCAGATAAGCCTGGCGCGCGCCTGCGCTCAGGCAGGCCTCCTCGACGGCGCGCTTCTCGACCCCGGTCACCCCAGACGGCACGCAGACCACCACGCGCGGGTGCGCCCAGCGGTTCTGGTGCACCTTCTGGATGAAGTGGCGCAGCATCTGCTCGGTCACGTCGAAATCGGCGATGACGCCGTCCTTCAGCGGCCGGATCGCCTGGATCGTGCCGGGAGTCCGGCCCAGCATCCGCTTCGCCTCGATCCCGACCGCGTGCACCTCAGAGGTGCGCGAGTCGATGGCGACCACCGACGGCTCGGAGAGCACGATGCCGCGGCCGCGCACGTAGACGAGCGTGTTTGCGGTGCCGAGATCGACGGCCATGTCGCGGCCGCCCATGCCGGTGAGGTAGGAGAAAAAGCCCATTGACGGTTCGGAGCGGAGAATAAGCGCCGGGGCGGCAGCACGTGGGTGCGGCGACCGACTGTTGGGCGGACGCCGTGGCCTGCGCCCGACCGAGTCCGAAGTCTAGCGGCCGCCAGGCTCGCGGCGACGGAGGCAGGCGGCGCGCCGGGCAACGTCAAAACACCTGCAATTCGGGGGTTGGGCGAAACCTATCTCGTCAACAGGTCCGGCACGAGACGCAGCAGGGCGGCGACGGGCAGCCCGACCACGTTGCAGTAGTCGCCCTCAATCTCCTCGACCAGAGCGGCGCCCCTGCCCTGGATCGCGTAGGCGCCGGCGCGCCCGGCCCACTCGCCGGTGGCGCGGTACCAGTCGAGATCGGCCTGCTCGAGCAGCCGGAAGCGCACCCGCGTGACGGCGACGTCGTCGCGCTCGCTTCCGTCGGGCTCACGCACGGCGATCCCGCTCATCACCTCGTGGGTGCGGCCGGAGAGCCTGCGCAGGAACTGCGCCGCCTCCGCCTCGTCGCGAGGCTTTCCCAGGATGACCCCGTCGTAGACGACGGCTGTGTCCGCTGCGAGCACGCGGTCGCCCTCGACCGCCCGGGCCTTTCGCAGCGCATTCTCGGCCACGACCTCGCCGGGGTCGCCGGCGCTTCGCTCCTCCACCCCCGGCACCACGACGCGAAAGTCGAGCCCGAGCTGCTCGAGGATCGCCTTTCGCTGCGGCGAGCCCGAGGCGAGGATCACAGCTCGGGAAAGAACAGGCCGATCTCGCGGTTTGCGGACTCGGGCGAGTCGGAGCCGTGCACCAGGTTGTGCTGGACCTCCAGCCCGAAGGCGCCGCGGATCGAGCCGGGCTCCGCCTCGATCGGATTGGTCGCGCCGATGATCTGCCGCGCCGCCGCCACCGCCTCGTGGCCTTCGAGCACGAGGGCGACGAGCAGGCCGCCGGTGATGAAGTCGACGAGGTCGCCGAAGAACGGGCGCTCGCTGTGCTCGGCGTAATGCTGCTCGGCGAGCTCGCGCTCGACCTCCATGTGCTTGAGCGCGACGATCGTCAGGCCCTTGCGCTCGAAGCGGGCGAGGATCTCACCGGTCAGCCGGCGCTCGAAGGCGTCGGGCTTCACCAGGATCAGGGTCCGGTCCATCTGGTCTCCTCTTGGTTGGATCTAGCCGGTCGAGGGGGGTCGCTCGCGCGAGGCGCGGGCGGGGCGCTCGGCGGCGCCGTCGGGCGGCCTGGCGGCGCGCGGGGCGGCCGGGCGCGGCGTCGCCTGGCGCGCCTGGCCCGCCGCGGCGGTGCGGCGCGGCCGTGTGCGGCGGGCCTCTGCCGGCGTCTGGCCGACCTCGGCCTCGCAGTACGGACAGATCTTCCAGCGCGGATCGAGCGGCTTGCCGCAGACGTTGCACGGCTCCTTGAGCCGACGAAGGCAGCTCGGGCAGCGCAAGAAGGCCTTCTCGACCTCGAAGCCGCAGTGCTGGCAGTGCAGGTGCTCCATGCTCGCCAGCCGCGCCTCAACCGCCGCAATCTCGAGCTCGCGCTCGCGGACGTCGTCGAGGTACTCCGGCGGGCGCACGATCACGTAGACGACCGTGCCCACGAACGGGAACAACGAGGCCGCCGTGGCACATGCCACGAGCAATCCGTCCGCGATCCGCCGCCGCGCGTCGGCGTAGGTCCAGTAGACCAGCGCCAGCCAGATCACGACGAGAAACAGGATCAGCAGGTTGACCGCGAGGTTGAGCGCGTCGTTCTCGATGCCGAAGATCGCGAAGGAGCCCATAGGAGGGGCGAGTGTACCCGGCGCACCAGCGGCAAACGGTCTATTTGGCGGGCGCGCGCGGATGGTTCCTAGAGAAAGACCCGGCCGAGCAAGTAGCCGATGCCGAAGAAGACGAGGATGACCGTGGCCACCACGACCGCCACGAGGCCGATCATTGCGCCGAAACGAGGTCCGTCGCCCTCCATGAGGCCTGAAGTTACAGGGTGGAGGCCCGGGCGCCGCTGTCCTCGCGCACCAGGTCGGCGATCAGATAGATCGAGCCGGTTGCCAGCATGGCTCCCCCGGGTCCTGCCAGGGCGCGCGCGCGGGCGACGGCCTCATGCGGGTCCGCGACGATCTCCCACGGCGGCCCGCCGAGCTGCTCGGCCAGCGAGGCCAGCGTGGCCGGCGACAGCGAACGCGGGTTGTGCGAGCGGGTGAACACCACTTGGTCGAAGCACGGCAAGAGCGCCTTGAGCATCCCGGCGGCGTCCTTGTCCTCGAGGACGCCCAGGACCGCCACGCGCGGCCGCCGCTCGCCCAGGATCTCGTCGAGGGACTCGGCCATCATCTTGGCGCCGGCCGGGTTGTGGGCGCCGTCGTAGACCGTCAACGGGTCGCGCGACACGATCTCCGCCCGCCCCTGGACGAGCGTCTCCCGGGCGGCTCGCTCCAGCGCCGCCGGCTCGAGCGGGCGGGCCAGGAACGCCTCCGCCGCGGCCGCGGCGATAGCGAAGTTCGCGAGCTGGAAGCGGCCCGCGGCCCGCAGCGGGGTGGTGGGCTTCCTCGGGGCCTCGACCAACGCGGCATAGCGCTCGGCGACGATCCGCCTGGCCACGGCGAGCGACTCCGGATCGAGGGCGCCGATCACGAGCGTCCCGTGGTCGCGCACCACCGCCAGCTTCTCCTCGGCGATATCGGTCTTCGTCGGGCCCAGCCAGCGCGTGTGCTCGAGCCCCACCGACGTCAGCACCTGCACCCGCGACGGGATCACGTTGGTCGCGTCGAAGCGCCCGCCGAGACCGGCTTCGATCACCGCCACCTCCACCCCGCGCCTGGCCAGCTCGTGGTAGGCGGCAGCGGTGAGCGCCTCGAACTGCGTGACCTGGTCGTCGGCCGCGGCGGTGCGGTTGACCATCTCGGCAGCCTGGGCCGCGCGCGTGACGGCGGCGGCGAAGTCCTCGCGGGGCACGGGCTGCTCGCCGACCTCGATGCGCTCGCGAAACGAGCGCAGGTGCGGCGAGGTGTAGCTGCCCGTCCGCAAGCCGTGGCGCTCGAGGATCGCCGCGCAAAAGCGCACCGTCGAGGACTTGCCGTTGGTGCCCACCACGTGAATCGAGGCAAAGCGCCGCTGCGGCAGCCCGAGCACGGTCATCAGCCGGTGCATGCGGTCGAGCCCGAACCGCATGCCGAACAGCTCGAGCGAGAGGAGGTACTCCTCGGCCTGGCGAAAGTTCATGGCCGGCGGCGCCTCAATCGCCCAGCCGGCTGAGGGCCGTGCGGTACTCCTCGAGTTTGCGCCGCTCCTCCTCGACCACCTGCGCGGGCGCACGCTCGACGAACTTCTCGTTTGCGAGCTTGCGCTCGGCTCGTTCGAGCTCAGCCTGAAGCCCGGTTCGCTTTGCTGCGATGCGCTTCTCCACCTCGGCGGGATCGAACGCGTCCGAGGGCAGGACCTGGACCGCGCCGCCGGGGATCGGCACGGTGGCGAGGACGTCGCCGTCGTGCGCGAGGGCGCGGGCTCGGCCCGCGCCGGAGCGATCGGCTTCACCGTCGCCGTCGGCGAGCTCGAATCGAGCCAGCCGCGCGAGCTGGTCGCGCACCCCGTCATAGCCCTCGGCGAGCAAGCGCCCGCGCACGGGCACGGACGCCTTGGCGCCCACCTCGTCGCGGTAGCGGCGCAGGGCGGTGACCGCCTCGATCAGGCGGCCGACCTCGGACTCGGCGTCCTCGTCGAGGCGGGCGGGATCGGCCGCGGGCCAGGGCGCCGCCGCAAGCAGGCCCCGCTCGCCGGGCATGAGCGACCAGACCTCCTCCGTCACGAACGGCATCACCGGGTGGAGCAGCGTGAGCGTGCGCTCGAGCGCCCAGAGCAGCACACCGGAGACCTGCTCGTTGCGCTCCTCGTAAAGGCGCGGCTTGGCCAGCTCGAGATACCAGTCGCAGAGCTCGGACCAGAAGGCCTCGTAGAGGTCGCGGGCGGCGTGCGAGAACCGAAAGTCGTCATAGAGGCCGGTCACCTGCTCGGTCAGGCGCTCGAGGCGCGAGACGATCCAGCGGTCCTCGACGCGGGTGGCGGCGCCCGGGTCGGGATCCACGTCTGAGACCCTCAGCAGGATCAGGCGCGAGGCGTTCCAGAGCTTGTTCGCCAGGTCTCGGCCCTGCCGCACGCGCTCCTCGTTGAAGCGGACGTCCTGGCCGCTCGACATGGCCAGCAGACCGAAGCGAAGGGCGTCCGCGCCGTGCTCTGAGATCAGGTCGAGCGGGTCGATCCCGGTCCCGAGCGACTTGGACATGCGCCGCCCGTCCGGGGCCTGGATCACGGAGTGGATGTTGACCTCGGTGAAGGGGATCTCGCCGGTCAGCTCGACACCGAACATGACCATGCGCGCGACCCAGAGGAAGATGATGTCGCGCGCCGTGGAGAGCACGTCGGTCGGGTAGAAGGCCCGCAGCTCGGGTGTCTCCTCGGGCCAGCCGAGGGTCGCGAAGGGCCAAAGGCCCGACGAGAACCAGGTGTCGAGCACGTCGGGGTCGCGCTCCCAGCCGTCGCCCTCCGGCGGCTCGGTGGCGACGTACGTCTCCTCGCCTCGGTACCAGACCGGAAGCTGGTGGCCCCACCAGAGCTGGCGCGAGATGCACCACGGACGGATGTTCTCGAGCCAGTTGAGGTAGACGCCGGTCCAGGGCGTCTCGGGGTGAAAGCGGATCCGCCCGTCGCTGACCGGCTCGATCGCCGCCCTGGCGAGCTCGTTCATGTCACAGAACCACTGGAGCGAGATGAGCGGCTCGATGCGCCGGCCCGAGCGGTGCGAGTGCGGGACATCATGGGTGTAGGGCTCCGTGGCCGAGATCAGCCCCTGCTCGCGCAGCTCGGCCACCACGGCCTGGCGCGCATCCTCGATCTCCATGCCGCGGAAGCGCTCGGGGGCGCCGTCGCTCATGCGACCGTCCTCGCCGATCACGGTGATCTCGGCGAGCCCGTGCCGGCGGCCGATCTCGAAGTCAGCCGGATCGTGTCCCGGTGTGATCTTCAGGGCGCCGGTGCCGAACTCCGGGTCGACGTGCTCGTCGGCGATGATCGGCAGCCGGCGGCCCACGAGCGGCAGGATCGCGGTCTCGCCGATCAGCCGTGAGTAGCGGTCGTCGCTCGGGTTCACCGCCACGGCGGTGTCCGCGAGCATCGTCTCCGCGCGCACCGTCGCGACCGTCACCGAGCCGGAGCTCGACTCGAGCGGATAGTCGATCGAGTAGAGCGTGTCCTCGACGCTGCGCTGCTCGACCTCAAGGTCGGAGATGGCCGTCCGCAGCCCGGGGTCCCAATTGACGAGGTAGTTGTCGCGGTAGATGAGCCCCCTCTGGTGGAGGCGCACGAAGACGAGCGTGACGGCGCGGACGTAGGCGTCGTCCATCGTGAAGCGCTCGTCGTCGTAGTCGAGCGACGCGCCGAGCGCCTGAAACTGCTCGCGGATCGTGGATCCGTGGTGGCGGCGCCACTCCCACACGCGCTCGATGAACGCCTCCCGACCGATCGCCTGCCGCGTCGTTCCCTCGGACTCGAGCTGCTTCTCGACCTGGCGCTGCGTCGCGATGCCCGCGTGGTCGGTGCCGAAGATCCATTTCGCGCGCCGACCGCGCATGCGCGCGAGGCGGATGCAGAGATCCTGGATCGCGGCGTTGAGCGCGTGGCCCATGTGCAGCGAGCCGGTCACGTTCGGCGGCGGGACCGCGATGGAGAAGTTCTCGCTCGCGTCGCCGGCCGGCTCGGGATGGAATATCTGGGCCTCACGCCAGCGCCCGAAGACGCGCGTCTCGACGTCGCCCGGCTCGTAGCGGGTGCGCTCGTTGAGGACCTTGAGGCGGTCGGCGGGCATTGGGGTCAAGTGTGCCAGCCCGCGAAAAACTGCTGCAGCGATGAAGGGACCGGCCCCGATCGCTGGGGTGCCCGAGGTTCTAAGGGCTATGCGACAACAAGGTCAGGCACCTCCCGCCCCTTCACCTGGGATCTCGACTGTCGGAAGGCAAGCCCGAGGCAGGGCGGCCCCGGGGTGCAGCCGAACCGCCCGCCGAATCGCCCAGGCGGATGAACCAGCGCCCCAGGCTGCGCCTGTCCTCGAGCTCGAAGGCGTCCACTGCGATGAACGAGAACCACAGCGCTTGCAGGCCCCAGCCGGGCTCCTGCGGCACGGCGAGCACCCAACGCTCTTCGCGCTCTGGCTCTCGCAGGTAGAGCACGGCGCCGTCGTCGCGCACCTCGGTGATCGTGCCCGCCACGACCTCTGTCTCGTCGCCGCCCGGCATCCCCTGGATCCATACGCGCACCGCCCTTCCCTCTGGCGAGAAGCCGAGCGCCGAGCCGAGTCGTTCGACGAGCCGGAGCTTCAGGCCGATTCCGCGTGCTTCTGCGTACCGGTGTCTTCCTCGTCCACGGCCTCGGTGACGAGCGTGGGCTTGAGGCCCTTCTCGATCGTCTCCTTGGTTACGACGCACTTCTTCACGTCGCGCCGGGAGGGCAGCTCGAACTGGACGTCGAGCAGCGTCTCCTCGAGGATGGAGCGCAGGCCGCGGGCGCCGGTCTCGCGCTCGAGTGCGCGATTGGCGATCGCCTCGAGCGAGTCGTCGGCGAAGACGAGTTCGATGCCGTCGAACTGAAAGAAGCGCTGGAACTGCTTGACGAGCGCGTTGCGCGGCTCGGTGAGGATCGTGACGAGATCGTCGCGCGAGAGTTGATGGATCACCGATGCGACGGGCAGACGGCCGATGAACTCCGGTATCAGCCCGTAGTCCACCAGGTCCTCGGGCAGCACCTGCTTGAAGAGCTCGCCCGTGTCCTTGTTGTGCTTGGAGGCCACCGACGCCCCGAAACCGACTCCCTTGTGGCCGATCCTCCGCTCAACGACCTTGTCGAGGTCCGCGAACGCGCCACCGCAGATGAAGAGGATGTTCGTGGTGTCGATCGTCAGGAACTCCTGGTGGGGATGCTTGCGCCCGCCCTGGGGCGGCACCGACGCCACCGTTCCCTCGAGGATCTTCAGCAGCGCCTGCTGCACGCCCTCGCCCGACACGTCGCGCGTGATCGATGGGTTGTCGGCCTTGCGCGCGATCTTGTCGACCTCGTCGATGTAGATGATCCCGGTCTCGGCCTTCTTCACGTCGAAGTCGGCTGCCTGGATCAGCTTGAGCAGGATGTTCTCGACGTCCTCGCCGACGTAGCCGGCCTCTGTGAGCGCGGTGGCGTCGGCGATCGCGAACGGGACGTTCAGGATCTTGGCGAGCGTCTGGGCGAGCAGCGTCTTGCCGCACCCCGTGGGACCGAGCAGGAGGATGTTGGACTTCTGGAGCTCGAGATCCTGCTCGCCCTCCGACTGCATCATCTGCACGCGCTTGTAGTGGTTGTAGACCGCCACCGACAGCGTGCGCTTGGCCGGCTCCTGACCCACGACGTACTCCTGCAGGACGGAGTTGATCTCCATCGGCTTCGGCAGGTTCTCTAGATCGAACGTCGGGGCGCCGGTCAGCTCCTCGTCGATGATCTCGTTACAGAGATCGATGCACTCATCGCATATGTACACGCCAGGTCCTGCGATGAGCTTCTTCACCTGCCGCTGCGATTTACCGCAGAAGCTGCAAAGGAGTTGCTCGTTGGAGTCCGTTGGTCGGGCCACGCTCTCTCAATTCCCTCAGCCGAACGAGGGTACCGCAGAAATACGCCCCCGAGGCCCGGGTCCCTTCATTATCCGGCCATCGGCGGGGTCAGTGCTTGGAGATCACGCGGTCGATGATGCTGTAGTCCTTCGCCTCTTCCGCGCTCATGAAGTAGTCGCGCTCGGTGTCGCGCGCGACCTTCTCGATGTCCTGGCCCGTGTGCTTGGAGAGGATCTCGTCGAGGCGCCTGCGCACGTCGATGATCTCCTTGGCGTGGATCTCGATATCCGTGGCCTGGCCCTGGAATGCAGAGCTGACCTGGTGGATCAGGATCTTCGCGTTCGGCAGCGCCATGCGCTTGCCGTGGGCGCCGCCCGAGAGCAGCAGGGCACCCATCGACATGGCGATGCCGACGCAGATCGTCTGGACGTCGGGCTTGACGAACTGCATCGTGTCGTAGATCGCGAGACCCGCGTACACCGACCCGCCGGGCGAGTTGATGTAGAGCGAGATGTCCTTGTCCGGATCCTCCGACTCGAGGTGGAGGAACTGGGCGACGATCAGGTTGGCGATCTCTTCCGTGACAGGAGTACCGAGGAAGACGATTCGCTCGTTGAGGAGGCGCGAGTAGATGTCGAAGGCGCGCTCCCCGCGGGAGGTTTGCTCGACGACCATCGGAACTAGTGGACTCATGGGCGGGCCAGTCTAGCGAGGAGGACTCGCACGGTTCCCAGCACGCGCTCGGGCTCGTCGGCGATCTCGCGCCAGGTGAAGCGGATCACCTCGTAGCCAGCGAGCTTGAGCCGCTGGTCGCGCCGGCGGTCGCGCTCGAAGGCGCCGCGGCTCGAGTGGAAGGCATAGCCGTCGGTCTCGACGACCAGGCTCCGAGCGCGCCAAAGAAAATCAGCTCGGAACGAGGTGCCGTCTTCGAAGACGATCCAAGCCTGCACCTCCGGGCTGGGGAGCGAGGCGCCGCGACAGAGCGCCAGAAAGCGCTCCTCGAACTCGCTCTCTGTGAACGCCGGCGCGGAAAGCTCGGCGAGCACCGCCCCCACGAGTCCCACACCACGCCGCCGGCCCGCGCGGGCGAGTACCTCCTCGACCGCCCGGAGATCGAACAGCCGCAGCGCCTCGGCTTGGTCGACCGCTTGCTCGAGTGAGCGCGTGTCCACTACGTCGCCGAGGTCCACGAGAGTGCGGGCCACCGTCGTGCACGGGATCGCGTCCTCGACCGTCACGTCGGCGGGTGTGAGCGTCTGGGACCGGTGCACGTCGATGCCTCGCCTCGCCCGAGCACCGGGGCTCGGGACGGTGACCTCTGCCGCGCGCCCCCGGCGCTCGAGGATTCCCCACAGAGCGGCCGCCGAGCGGTGCGAGAGCGCCGCGCTCCGGCCGCACGCCATGGTCGCCGCCATCCAGCGGCCACGGACGGTCAGCCGGGGGTGGCCGACGGCGTAGACGCCCCGGTGAATCCGGTATAGCCGCCCATCCCTCGCGCGCTTCGCCACCGCAGCTTTGCCGAGGCCAAACCGCTCGAGCTGCTGCAAGCCAACCACCCCGTGCTGGCGCTCCGCGAGGGCCCCGATCGCCGCGTCCCGCGGAAGGTGATGGCAAAGGTCAACCCCTGGTTGACCGATGTCGATGGCTTGCACCACAGCGGCCACGATGGCGGATGGGGGCGCCCTTGCGGCGAACGAGTGTTACGAATCCGTACCGCGGTTGCTCGGAGCTACGACCCGGGCGTCCAGATCTCGCCCGAGCCCTTCTCGTCGCCTTCCTTCTCGGGCGTCCAGAGCTTCTCGCGGGCGGCGGCCTGCTCGACGGGGATCGGCTTGGCGCTCTCGACCAGCAGGTCGACCGCCTTGCGCATGGCTATGTCCTCTCGCAACGCCTCATCGGCGCCCTGCTGGCGGGCGCGCTTGAGCGCGCGCTTGACCTGCTTGTCGCTTGCGTCGGGGCCCGCCGCCTCGCGCACCGCGTCGGTGACCTCCTCGTCGGAGACCTCGATCCCCTCCGCCGCCACGATCGCCGCCAGCACCGCCTCGCGCTTGAGGGCCAGCTCGGCGTCGGGCTCGGCCTCGGTCACCAGCTCCTCCTCGGTCTTGCCGGACAGCTCGAGGTAGCGGGCCGGATCGATCCCCTGCGAGGCGAAGCGCCGAGAGGTGCGGTGCCACATCTCGTGCGCCTTGGCGTGGACGAGCTCGTGCGGAACAGCCACCTTCGCCGCCGCGACGGCCAGGTCCACGGCGGCCTCGCGGAACTCGCCCTCAATCGTGCGCTCCTCCGCCTGTGCGAGGCGCTCCTCGATCTCCGTCCGCAGCTCGTCGAGGGTGTCGAAGCCGCCGGCCTCGACCGCGAACTCGTCGTCGAGCTCTGGCAGCTTCTTCTCCTTGACCTCCTTGACCTCCACCGCGAACGCGGCGTCCTTGTCCCTCAGGTGCTCTGCCGGATAGTCGTCGGGAAATGTGACCTTCACCTCGCGCTCGTCGCCCGCCGACGCGCCCTCGAGCTGCTCCTCGAAGCCGGGGATCAGCCGGCCCGAGCCGAGCTCGGCGACCTGGCCGCGCGCCGAGCCGCCCTCGAACTCCTCACCGTCGATCGAGCCCGCGAAGTCCATGACCACGAAGTCGCCGGTGCCCGCGGCGCGCTCGACGGTCTCGAGCGAGGCAAGCGATTCGCGCAGGCGCTCGAGCTCGGCCTGTACCTCGTCGGGGTTCGCGCTCGGCTCGCGCCGGCCGACCTCGAGTCCCTTGTACTCGCCGAGCTGGGCCGGCGGCACGACGCCCACCTCGATCGAAAAGGCAAGCGGGGCGCCCCTCGCCGGCAGGTCGTCGAGGTCGAGCTGGGGGTCGCCGACCGTCGTGATGCCGGCGTTCGCGACCGCCTGCTCGTACCACCCGGGCAGGCCGCGGCGGACCGCCTCGTCCATCACGGCCTCGCGGCCGACCTGGCGCAGCACGACGTCGCCCGGAACCTTGCCCGCGCGGAAGCCGGGCACCCGCATCTCGCGCCCCAGCTCGGCCGCGGCGCTCGTGAGCTCCGCCTCGAGCGCCTCGCTCGGAACCTCAACCTCGACCCGCACGCGCGAGTCGCCGAGCTCGGTGGTCTTCGTTGTTACGGCTTCGGCCATAGGGCGTCTGACGATACCTTTTGCGCTCTCGTGAATGCCCGCGAGCGACTGGCGGCCTGGACCGTGACCGGACCGCCCGGCCACTTCTGGAGCGCGTCCGTGGACATCGCCGCGGCGTGGGCGCGCTACCTGTGGAAGCGCGTGCGGCGCTAGTCCCTGCTGCTACGCGCTCGCGCGCCGCTGCCGTAGGCGCTCAGATCGAGCACGAAGGCCAGCGCGACCCAGACCCAGTCGATCCCCTCGGCGCCCACGCCCGGCGCCCATACGAGCGCGTAGATCAGCGTCGTGAGCGGCAGGAAGAACAGCCCAAGAAGCGGCAGGATGAAGCTGTCGTAGGCGCGGTCGACGTCGTCGGTGAAGATCCACAGGCAGACCAGCGCGATACGCGGAAAGAACCCGGCAAAGACGGCAAGCAGGCAGCCCACGGCAGCGAGACTCTAGCGGCGCCCGCGCAGCAGCCTCAAGTCGATCAGGTCCGAGGGGTGTACCCAGGGCGCTTCGCCAGCGGGGTACGCTCGGGAGTTCTGCAGGATCACCTTTACCATCGCCGCTGGTCTCGGACGAGCATCCCGACGGCCCGATGATGCTGCTGTCACTGCCGTGATCTGGGAGTCCCTCGGCTGGGGTACCCTCGCCGCGTCATCGCTGCTGGTGGGGGCGTTGGTTGGGCTCGCACGCCCCTGGCCGGGTCGGCTGGTCGGCCTCGTGCTCGGCTTCGGCGCGGGGGCGCTGATCAGCGCGGTCAGCTTCGAGCTCGCCGAGGAAGGCATCGACGTGGGCGGGGCCACGGCGGTCGCCATCGGGCTCGCCGTGGGTGCGCTCACCTACTACGCCGCCTCCAGCGTGCTCGCGTCGCGCTCGGGAGGATCGGACACCGGCTCCGCGCTCGCGCTGGGGGCCTTTCTCGACGGCATTCCCGAGCAGCTCGTGCTCGGGATCGGGCTGGCGGGGGGCGGCGGCGTCAGCGTGAGCCTGCTGGCCGCCATCTACGTCTCGAATCTGCCCGAGGCGGTCGGCGGGGCCAGCGACATGCAGCGCGCCGGGCAGGCCCGTAGCGGCGTCCTACGCCTCTGGCTGGGGGTGACGGTGGTCTGCGCGCTCGCCACGCCACTCGGCTTTGAGATCGCCGACAGGGCGTCGAACGAGCTCCAGGGTGCGATCAACGGCTTCGCTGCCGGGGCCCTGCTCGTGATGCTCGTGGACTCGATGATCCCCGAGGCGACCCGCCAAGCGGGCCGCACCACCGGCCTCGTCACGGCGCTCGGCTTCGCCGTCGCGGCCGGCCTGTCGCTCGCCTAGACGTCGGTCGCCGAGACATCAGTCGCGCGGGGCGCGGCGGAGGGTTGGAGTGACGCGCCGCGAAGGAGGCGGGGTGAACGAGAGGTCCCGCGACCACGGCTTCGCGCTGGTCCTCGTGCTCGTGCTCGTGTCGGCCACGTTCCAGGTGGCGGCGCCCGAGGGCGACTGGTCGCAGCTCCTGACAATCATGCTCGGCGCCCTGATCCTTGCGGTCTCGGCCTGGGCCGCGCGCGCACAGCACAGGGTGGTTCGCGCGGCCGTCGGCGCGGCCGCCGGGCTGGTGGTGATCGCGACCCTGGTGACAGTGGTCACCGGTGACGTGCCGAAGGCGGCCGCGGCGCTCACGAACGGCCTCCTGATCGCGTTCGCGCCGGCCATCATCGGCGCCGGGCTCGTCCGCGACATCCGCGCCGAGGGCGGGGTGAGCACGCGCACGCTCTCTGGCGTGCTTGCCATCTATGTCCTGCTGGGCATGTTCTTCTCATTCCTCGACGCCGCGGTCGGCGAGATCGGCAGCACGCCCTTCTTCGCCGGCGGTCCCGTCACCGACCGCTCCGACTACCTCTACTTCAGCTACGTCACGCTCTCCACCGTCGGCTACGGCGACCTGGTGGCCGCCACCGACGTGGGGAGGGCCCTGGCGGTCAGCGAGGCGCTGATCGGCCAGATCTACCTCGTCACGGTGGTGGCGTTGATCGTGTCGAACCTGCGGCCCGGGGCGCGGGCGGCTCAGCGAGCGCCGCGTCCACCGCCGCCCTGACGCTCGGAGGAGCGCGGCCGGCTCAGGACAGGCCGGAGATGCCGTCGCCAAGCAGCTTGGCGCCGATGATGAGGAAGAGCACGGCCGTGATCGCGGCGTTGTTGGCCCCCATCCATCCCTTCAGCTCATCGAGCGGGCGCTTGGCGCGCTCGCCGAGGGCGAAGTAGATCGCCACCGGGATGCCGGGACCGAGCGTTCCGATCAAGACGAACACGACAAGCGCGACAGCCTGCTCGCCGACGTCGATGCCGGCCCGGGGATGGCCGCCGCCGCGGCGACCGTCAGGAGCAGGTTCTTAGGGTTGACGGCCGAGAGGAGCAGGCCCAGCGCGAGCGCCTTGGGCGCCTTGAGGTGTCAAGCGTCTGCATCCACTTGGGCAGCTCCGCGTCGTCGCCCGCGCGCGGACGCCCCCGCCACTGGCGCAGCGCCACCAGCAGCAGGAGCACGCCGAGAACGAGCTTCAGGACCGCGACCCATTCGGCCGGCTCGCCCTGCTCGCTGGCGTCGGCGCCGCTCGAGACCAGCAGGATCACGGTGCCGACCACCGACAGCCCGACGACCCAGCCGAGCACGAAGGCGGGGCCGTTGCTGCTCGCCCGCGGTGTCCCGAGCATCAGGACCACCGCGATGATCGGGACAGGGCTGAGCGCCACGCCCACGCCGAGCGCGAGGACCTGCCCGATCGCGTCGCTCATCTGCGGCGGCCGAGCAGGTAGCCGACGCCCGCGCCGAGCAGGAACGAGATCGCAATGACGAGGATCAGGGGCGTCGACCAGGTGCCGAGCAGCCAGTTGACCTCTACCTCGTCGAAGTTGAGGACTGCGAACAGTACGCCGAGCCCTGCGAGCACCAGGATCGCGACCGTACGGGCCTGATCGCGCCGCGAGGGCGCCCTGGACTTGTCGGCGGCGGGCCGTTTATCTGCCATTGCGGCATTCTCTCCGTTCTCGGGTGACCGGGAATCACCCGTTCCGGGTGATGCGTACTCATTCGAGGCGCCAGCAGGCTGGCAGCACCGAAAACGATCAAGGAGGACGACGAATGTCAACTCTCGTAGCGATCGCCTACGACGACCTCGACAAGGCCAAGGAAGTGATGGGCACGGTCGGCGGGCTTGTGAAAGAGCACTCGCTCACGCTCGAGGACGCGGTGATCGTCGAACACCGCGCGAACGGCAAGATGAAGCTGCACCAGCCCTCGCTCGCGGGCCTCGGGGCGGCGAGCGGCGCGCTCTGGGGCGGGCTGATCGGTCTAATCTTCCTGATGCCCTTGCTCGGCATGGCGGTCGGGGCGGCGAGCGGCGCGGCCGGAGGCGCCATGCGCGACTACGGCATCGACGACAACTTCATGAAGGAGCTCGGCAATAAGCTTCCCGAGGGCGGCGCGGCGGTGTTCGTGCTCGTCAAGGACGCGACCCGTGACAAGGTGGTCCCGGAGATCGCCAAGTACGGCGGGCAGGTCATCCAGAGCTCGCTCGAGGACGAGGCCGAGGCCTCGCTGCAGGAGGCGCTCGACAACCGCGGCGCGTCCGCGTAGCGCAGGGATCAGCGCAGGCTGGCCGGGGCCGGCAGGCGGGCGAGCAACCGCCGGTAGCGGTCCATGACGGGCTTAGGGAAGTCTGCGTGCGTCTGGGTGCGCAGGCGCTCGACGCGCTCGCGGTGGTATGGGCTCGAGCGGTTCTCGTTGTGTCCGATCACGTTGCTCGCCGCGATCCCGTTGCGGCCCTGGAGCGTGCGCGTGAGGCGCAGCGAAGCGGCCAGCTGACGCGCCGTGCCCATCACCTGGGCGTCGCTCGTGCCCACGTGCTCGATCCCGATCGCGGTCCAGTTGAGGCCGACGGTATGGCGGCACATGATCCGCGTGGAGACCAGCCGGTAGATCGTCCCGTCGCGGTCGATCACGTAGTGCGCGCAGATGCCGGGCAGCTCGTGCAGCTCCGGGTCCGGCACGTTCGGGGCGAAGGTCTCGTAGACCGGCGGGAAGCTACTCGTGACCGTGTAGTGCTCGACGATCACCTTCGGCTTTCTCAGCAGGTAGTCGTCGATGCCGTAGTGGCGACGCGCATAGGCGCGCATGTCGGCCTTGCGGTCGTCGCCAAAGGGGATCGGCTTGTTCACCACGCGCGGCGGAGCGAGCGCGCGAGCCAGCCCGAGCACGCCGCCCGCGTGACGGCGAACCCCCGCAGGCGCCAGCGCTCCGCCCGGCAGCTCGACGACGAACGCGCTGTCGCCGCGAAAGGTCGTGTTCTGCCAGGAGGTCGCCGTTCCGTGGTAGCGCGGCAGGTGCCGGCGCGGCAGGCCGCTGGCCCGCGAGTAGAGGCGCTCGAGTACCGGGTCGCCGGCGCTCCTGACCACCATCCGGAGCGCCTGGTGGTACCAGAGCGTCGCGCGCGGGCGCTCCTTCTCGATGAAGCGCTGGAGCACCTGGGTCTCGGGCTCCGACGCCGGCCCCGGGCCGGACTCGTACACCCCGTCCTGCGGTCGCCAGCCGTGAGGGAAGTTGCGGTTGAGGTCCACGCCGCCGGAGTTGTGGCGCGATCCCGACGCGGAGCCGTCCGGATTGGCGTCCTCGATCAGCCAGAGCGCCGTGCCGCGTGGCGGGCGCGAGCGCCGCAGGCGCTCGACCACCGCGGTCCCCGCCCGCTCGTTGCCGTGTATGACGCCGACCACCAGCAGCTTCACCCGCGCGCGAGCCGAGCCCACGCGCTCGGCGCGGATCGGGCGACCCTGGGCGGAGTGGCCGATCACGATCGCCCCGGCCCGGGCCTGATCGGGCAGGGGCGGCGGCGCCTCTGCCTCGAGCTGGCCGGCGGCGAGGGTGGCCGCCGCGGCGAAGGCAGTGGCGAGCGCGGACATCGCCATGAGTATGGTGGCCGAACGTGACCATGGCGCTGGCAGAGCGGGCTGCAGCCCACGGGCGGGTGGCGATCGACACCGAGTTCGTGTCCGAGCGCCGCTACCAGGCGCTCCTGTGCCTGGCTCAGGTGGCCGTGCCGGACCCAGACGCGGCGGACGGCGTGCGTACCGAGGTGATCGATCCGCTCGGCGACGACCCGCCCGACCCCGCCCCGCTCGCGCGCGTGCTCGCCGACCCCGCTGTCGAGGTGGTCGTGCACGCCGGCCGCCAGGACATCGCAATCCTGCGCCGAGCCTGGGACACCGATGTGACGAACGTGTTCGACACGCAGCTCGCGGCCGGGTTCATCGGCTGCGGCAACCAGGAGGGCTATGAGTCGCTCGTTCGCAAGGTGCTGGGTGTGCAGCTCAAGGGTTCCGAGGGCTTTACCAAGTGGGACAAGCGTCCGCTGACCAGCCAGCAGCTCGAATACGCGGCAGACGACGCGCGACTGCTGCTCGCTCTGGGCGAGGCTGTGGAGCAGCGCCTCGTCGAGCGCGGCCGGCTCGACTGGGCGCGAGAGGAGTGCCGGGCGCTCGAGCAGTCCACCGACACGCGCGACCCAGGGCGCGTGTTCGAGCGCCTGCCGCGGCTCGGCCGCCTCAACGAGAAGGCGCGAGCGGTGGCCCTCGAACTGGTGGCCTGGCGCGAGGAGAACGCCCGCTCGATGGATCGCCCGCCCGGCTACATCCTGCCCGACCAGGCCCTGATCGAGCTCGCGCGGCGGGCGCCCACCGACCACGCCGGCCTCGAGCAGATCCGCGGGCTTCCCGCCCAGACGATGCAGCGGCGCGGCGACCGCCTGATCGAGGCGATCGAGCGCGGAAAGCAGCGCAGCCCCCCGCCGGCCGCGCAGGAGCCGCCGGGACGCGACCCCGCCGACGCGGCGCTGGTCTCGCTCGCGCAGGCGCTCGTGCGCCACCGCTCGATGGAGGAGGGCGTGGCCGTCGAGCTGATCGCGACCCAGTCCGAGCTGAGCATGATGGTGACCGCGCTGCGGCGCGGCGAGGACGCCGCCCACGTGCGTGTGCTCGCCGGCTGGCGCCGCGAGCTCGTTGGCAACGAGCTGTGCGAGCTGGTGGCGGGCCGCGTGGCTCTGAGCGTGAGCCCGAACGGCGGGCTTCGCGTCAGCGATTGTTAAGGGTCTGACCCCTTAAGCGGGCCGCGACGGAGGGCAAAGCACTACCCGCCAGTGGCGACGTTGGCGGACGGTTGGGGAGCACGCTTCGCGACATCACGGCCTTGATCGGCGTTGGTCGCGGCGACGTTGGCGGAGCGCCGCGGAGGCCGCTCCACGACATCGC
>JBEVKF010000130.1:0-7836 GCA_040509755.1 Thermoleophilaceae bacterium
CTCATGCGAGCAGATCGTCGCGTCGTCGTCCCACTCGAGGCCCGCGCCGCAGTGCTCGCAGCTGGGGCGCATCTCGAGGCTCATTGCCCGGATGCTGCCAGAGTCAGAACGCGTACAGCTCGACGCCGTAGCCATCGGGATCCTCGACCTGAACGCGGACGACGAGGCCGTCGTCCTGCCACTCGAGCTCGGCGACCCCCGCGGCGCGAAGGCGCTCGCGCGCCGCGCGGACGTCGTCTCCATGGTCGAGCCGAAAGCCGAAGTGATTGTTCCGGGGCAGCCCCGGCGGCGGACTGCCGGCCGACAGCGCGAGCAGCGAGCCCGCTGCGTCGCCGAGGATCAGCCGGTCCTCGTCGTCGTGGATGCGCTCGGTCATCCCGAAGTGCTCGGCGTAGAACGCCGCCGAGCGCTCGCGGTCGCGGACCGTCAGGGCCACGTGATCCAGGCGCACAGGCCATGATTCCATCATGAACAGCGAGCGCGTTGCCGTCATCCTCGGAGCCCGCAATCTCGGCGGGGCGATCCTCGACCACCTGATCGCGGAGGGCTGGCGAGGTTCCGCGATCGCCCGCAGCGAGGAGACGGCGGCCGCGGTGCGCGAACGCGGCGCGCTCGGAATCGCCGCCGACGCGAGCGACGTCGACGACCTCGCGGCCGCGCTCGGGCGTGTACGCGAGGACCTGGGAAGTCCCCGCCTGATCGTCAACGCCGTCACCGCCGCCCGGCCTCCGGACGACGGAGCGCCCTGGGGCGGCGGGCCGCTCGCCGAAGCGACGGTCGCGGGCTTTCGCGGCTGGGCCGCCGCGGTGGCCGAGCAGTCGTTCGTGTTCCTCTCGACCGGCATCGCGGCGCTGCGCGAGTCCGGTGGGGGCACGCTGATCCAGGTCACCGGCGGCTCCTCGCGCCGGGCCATGGCCGGCCGCGGGCTGTGGTCTGCCGGGGCGCAGGCCACCCGCGCGATGGTCCACGCGGCCGCTCAGGAGCTGCGCGAGGAGGGCATCCACGTGGCCATCCTGATCGTCGACGCGACGATCGAGTCGCCGAAGACCGCGGACTTCACGCGCGGCCAGCCTCGCGACGCGCTCGCCGACCAGGGTCTGATCGCCCAGGCGGTGAGCTTCCTGGCCGGCCAGGAGCGGCGTGCCTATACCCACGAGCTGATGGTCACCCCGGCCGGCGATACCTGGGTGCCCTGAGCTCAAGCCTCCACGCGCTTGCGCGCCCGGGTCAGCTTCTGACGCTCGATCGGGTCGAGTGCGAGCTTGCGCAGGCGCACCGCGTCGGGTGTCACCTCGACGCACTCGTCGTCGCGGATGAACTCGAGCGCCTGGTCGAGCGAGAGGCGGTGCGCCGGCACGAGCTTGATCGTTTCGTCCGAGCCGGATGCCCGCATGTTGGTGAGCTTCTTCTCGCGCACGGCGTTGACGTCGAGATCGTCGGCGCGTGCGTTCTCGCCCACCACCATGCCCTCGTAGACCTCCTCGCCGGGCCCGACGAAGAGCTGTCCGCGCTCCTGGAGCTTGAGTAGCCCGAACGCCGCGGTTGGCCCGCGCCGGTCGGCCACCAGGGAGCCGGTGGGCCGCGTGCGGATCTCGCCCTGCCAGGGCTCGTAGCCCTCGAAGACCGAGTGAAGGATGCCCGAGCCGCGCGTCTCGGTCATGAACTCGGTGCGAATGCCGATCAGCCCGCGCGTGGGAACGAGGAAGTCGATCCGCACCCAGCCGGTCCCGTGGTTGACCATGTTCTCGAGGCGCCCCTTGCGCAGCGCGAGCATCTGGGTGACCACGCCGAGGAAGTCCTCGGGGACGTCGATCGTGAGGCGCTCGATCGGCTCGTGAACGGCGCCGGCGATCTCGCGCGTGACGACCTGCGGCTTGCCGACGGTCAACTCGAAACCCTCGCGGCGCATGGTCTCGACGAGCACGGCGAGCTGGAGCTCGCCGCGACCCTGCACCTCCCAGGTGTCGGGACGCTCGGTCTCGAGCACCCGGATCGCGACGTTGCCCACGAGCTCCGCCTGGAGGCGGTCGTCGACCATGCGCGCCGTCAGGCGTGAGCCCGACCGGCCGGCGAGCGGCGAGGTGTTGATCCCCACCGTCATCCCGAGCGCGGGCTCCTCGACGGCGATCACCGGCAGCGGCCGGGGATCGTCGAGGTCGGCGATCGTCTCCCCGATCGTGATGCCGGGGATACCCGCGAGCGCCATGATCTCGCCCGGGCCGGCCTCGTCGGCGGGCTTGCGCGCGAGCCCCTCGTTTACGTAGAGCTCGGTCACCCTGACCCGCTCGATGCCTCCGTCCCGGCGACACCACGCGACGTCCTGGCCCTTGTGGATCGTGCCCTGGTGCACCCGGCAGAGCGCAAGCCTGCCCACGTAGGGGTCGGCGTCGAGGTTGGTGACGCGCGCTTGGAGCGGGTGGCCTTCCTCGTACACGGGGGCCGGGATACGCTCGACAAGCAGGTTGAGCAGCGGTCGCAGGTCGGTTCCCTCGACGCCCTCCTCGGTGGCGGCCCAGCCCGCCCGCGCGTTCGTGTAGGCGATCGGAAACTCGATCTGCGACTCGTCTGCGTCGAGGTCGAGGAAGAGCTCGTAGATCTCGTCAAGGACGTCCTTGATGCGGGCGTCGGGGCGGTCGACCTTGTTGACGCACAGGACCACGGGCAGCCGCGCCTCGAGCGCCTTGCGCAGAACAAAGCGCGTCTGCGGCAACGGCCCCTCGGAGGCGTCCACCAACAGCATCACCCCGTCGACCATCGTCAGCCCGCGCTCGACCTCGCCGCCGAAGTCCGCGTGGCCGGGCGTGTCGACCAGGTTCAGCTTGACGTCGCCGTAGTGCACCGCGGCGTTCTTGGCCAGGATCGTGATCCCGCGCTCGCGCTCCTGGTCCATCGAGTCCATCACCCGGTCGGTCAGCGCTTCGTGGGCGGCGAACACGCCGGACTGGCGCAGCATGGCGTCGACCAGCGTCGTCTTGCCGTGGTCGACGTGGGCGATGATCGCGACGTTGCGGATGTCCGAGCGGAAGGCCATGACCGGCCAAGGTTGACAGAGGCGGCGCGGGAGCTAACGTGCCTCGCCGATGGACCTCACCAGTCCGGAGCGGGGCCCGATCGACCTGGAGGACCGCTTCCCCGGCAAGAACAAGGCGGCGGCGAGGGCGGAGCGGGAGAAGATCGGGTTCGTGCGCCAGCCGATGACGCGTTGGCTCGATCCGGCGCTGCTGGCGGGGGCCGCGGTGGAGGTGGCCGTGTCGTCGGCCTTCGGACGGCTGGCCGACAAGCGCGAGTCGCTGGTCAATCCGGCCGAGCCGATCGACTACTCCGACCGCGAGGAGCTGTGGCTCGATTTCCTCTCCGATACCGGGGACGGCTTTCACTCGACATACACGATGGCCTGGCTGCTTGCCCAGAAGGAGCTCACGGTGGAGTCGGCGCCGGTTTTGCCGCGCGGCGAGGTGTTGATTCTCGGCGGCGACCAGGTGTATCCGTCGGCCTCGGTGGAGGCCTACGAGGACCACTTCCTCGGCCCCTTCTCGGCGGCGCTGTGGAGCGAGGACGAGGAGACCGCTCCCCACCTGTGGGCGGTTCCGGGCAACCACGACTGGTACGACGGGCTCACGAGCTTCCTGCGTGTCTTCTGCCGCAAGGGCTGGGTGGGCGGCTGGCGCACGCACCAGAGCCGCAGCTACTTCGCGCTCACGCTCCCGCACGGGTGGTGGCTGTGGGCGATCGACATCCAGTTCGACACCTACCTCGACTCGGGACAGCTCGACTACTTCGCCGAGGCCGGCAAGCGCTTGGGGGCCGGCGACAAGGTCCTGCTGGTTACGGCAAAGCCGAGCTGGGGGCGTGCGGAGGACGACGTCACCGAGCCCGCCTCGTGGCGCTATCTCTCCTACTTCGAGGAGAAGTACGTCCACGCGAGCGGCGCGACTCTGGCGGCCACTTTGACCGGTGATCTCCACCACTACAGCCGCTATGAGCCGGTCGAGGGCGACGCTCCCGATCGCATCACCGCAGGCGGGGGCGGTGCCTATCTCTCGCCCACCCACACGCTGCCGGATCGGCTCAAGCTGAGGTCATTGGCGGCAGAGCGGTCGGTGTCCTACGAGTGCAAGGCGACGTACCCCTCGCGGGACAGGTCGAAGAAGCTGCGGTGGGGGGCGCTGCTCCTTGGCCTGAGGAATCCGGGCTTCGCGCGAATGATGGGGGTGGTCTACACGCTGCTCGCCGCGACCTCGCTCGCCGCGCTCAACTCGGGGCGGGGCAGCCTGGTGGCGACCGCGGAGCGCGGCAACTTCTTCGACTTCCTGGGCACGGCGCTCGGCGGCGCGACGATCGTGGTCGTCTTCGTGCTCGCGCTGGGTCTCGTGCTGTACGCCGACGCGGGCTGGTTTCCCATGAAGGTGCTCGTGGGCAGCGCTCACGCCGCGGTCCATCTGTTCGTGCTCGAGTTCGCTCTCTGGCTCCTGCTCTCGCTCTTCGAGACGGACAGCCCCGGGTGGCTGGCATGGCTCGTTGCCCTGCCGGTCGCGTTCGCGGTGGGATTCGCGCTGGCGCCGCTGGTCTTCGCGAAGTTCCTGCTCGGCATCTCGGTTGTGCGCGGCAAGGGCGCCCTCAAGCACGCCAACGAGGTCTTCGCGAGCCAGGCCCTGACCGGCTACAAGAACTTCCTGCGGCTGCACATCGCGCCAGGCGGCGAGTTGACGATCTATCCGCTCGGAGTCGAGCGGGCCTGCGAGAAGTGGGACGTGCACCCGCGAGAGGGCGCGCACGCCCGGCCGCACTTCACTCCGCGCGGGGAGACGCCACGCGCGGAGCTGATCGAAGCTCCGCGGACCTACTGATTCGGCCGCCGCGCTTGGCCGCCGAGCAGGTCGCGCGCGACGGAGCGGTAGCACTCGACCGCCAGCGCGAGGTCGCGCACGTCGATCCGCTCGTTGCGCGCGTGCGGAAGGCTCGTGAGCTCGCTCAGCGGCATGTGGCGGAAGGGAAAGAAGCCGTAGGCCACGCAGTCAGGGAAGGCGGCGCGGAAGGTGCGCGAGTCCGAATAGCCGGCCGAGATCGTGGGGAGGCAGCGGGCACCCGGATCCATCTCGGCGACCCAGGCGGTCAGGGAGTCCATCAGCGAGGACTCAACCCGCGACGAGTTGCCGGCCACGCACTCGGTGAACTCGAGGCCGTAGCCGTCGGGGCCCAGCACCTCGCGCAGGCGAGCTGCAACCGCGGGCTCGTCCATCCCCGGAGGAACGCGACAGTCGACATGGAGCCGGGCCGCGTCGGGGATCACGTTCATCGTCCGTGAGGCGTCGACCATCGTCGGCGCGAGCGTGACCCTCATCATGGCCTCGGCGAGCGGAGCGAGATCGGGCGCGCGGAGTGCGAGGGCGGCGAGGGCAGCGCCGGGGTCTCCGTCGACGTCGAGGCCCAGCCCCGCCAGTAACGCACGCGGGCCCGGGCTCAGGTCCCAGGCGGGCCGGAGGGTGGCCATCGCGTCGAGCAGGGGACCGAGCTTGAGCAGCGCGTTGTCGGCGACCATCGGCACCGAGGCGTGGCCGCCGCTGCCCTCGGTGGTGAGGGTGAACCGGAACACGCCCTTCTCGGCCACCGACACGGTGTACATCCGCCGGCCATCGACGAGCGGAGCCTCGCCGCCGCCCTCGTTGAGCAGGTAGTCGCAGCGCACGAGGTCGGGGCGCTCGGCGCAGACCCACTCGGCGCCCGTGCCGCCCTCCTCCTCGTCTGAGACCGAGATCACCAGGAGGTCGCCGCGCGCCGGCCGCCAGCCCTCGCGTGCGAGCGAGCAGGCGGCCACCACCTCGGCCACGGTCTGGCCCTTCATGTCGAGTGCGCCGCGGCCCCAGACGCATCCCTCCGCCAGCGCACCGGACCAGGGCCCGTGACGCCAGCCGGCGGGGTCGGCCGGCACGGTGTCGACATGCGAGAGCAGGCCGAGCACCGGGCCGGGCTCGCGGCCGCGCAGCCGCGCTACGAGGTTCGGCCGCTCCGGGTCGTCTCCCGCCAGGCTCACCTCGAAGCCGGCTGAGCGCAGCGGCGCGGCAACAAGCTCCTGGGCGGGGCGCTCGTTACCGGGAGGGTTGATCGTGTCGATGCGAAGCAGCGCCTGCAGCAGCGCGACGGCCTCGCCGGCCCGGTCGGCGGCCGTCACGCCCGAAAGAGGCCCGCGTAGGCGCTCAGGGCGGGCTGGCCGCCAAGGTGTGCGTAGAGGACGTTGGAGTCGCCGGCGATCTCGCCGCGCTTGACCAGGTCGATCATGCCGGCCATCGACTTGCCCTCGTAGACGGGGTCGGTGATCATCCCCTCGAGCCGGCCCGCCGTGCGCATTGCATCCAGGGTCTGAGCGTCGGGAATGCCGTAGGTGCCGGCGTGGTAGCGGTCGTCGAGGATGATCTCGTCGTCGCGCAGGTCGCGGCCGACCTCGATCAGGGCGGCGGTGGAGCGGGCGATCCGCGCGACCTGCGCCCGAGTCTCCTGCGGCTTTGCCGAGCCGTCGATGCCGATCACCCGCCGCCGTGACGCGTCCTCCTGGGCCGCGAAGCCGGCGATCATGCCCGCGTGGGTGCTGCCCGTGACCGAGCAGACGACGACCGTGTCGAAGAACACGCCGAGCTCGCGCTCCTGCTCGGCGACCTCCTGGGCCCAGCGGGCGAAGCCAAGGCCGCCGAGCTCATGGTCGGATGCGCCGGCGGGAATGGCGTAGGGCTTGCCACCGCCCGCCTCGACGTCGGCAATGGCCTGATCCCAGCTCTCCTTGAAGCCGATGCCGAAGCCGGCCTGCACCAGCCGCACCTCCGCACCCATCAGGCGACTGAGCTGGATGTTGCCGACGCGATCGTACGTCACATCCGGCCAGTCGACCCAGCTCTCCTGAACGAGCACAACGTTCATGCCCAGGTGGGCGCCGACGGCCGCCACCTGGCGGGTGTGGTTCGACTGGACCCCGCCGATCGACACGAGCGTGTCGCAGCCCTTGGCGCGAGCGTCGGCGACCAGGTACTCGAGCTTGCGCGTCTTGTTGCCGCCAAAGGCGAGACCGCTGTTGCAGTCGTCGCGCTTGGCCCACAGGTGCGCCCCGCCGAGGTGAGCCGTCAGGCGCTCCAGCCGATGCACGGGCGAGGGGCCGAACAGCAGCGGGATGCGATCAAAGGAGTCGAGCTTCACGGGCGGCAGTCTGCCAGCCGCGAGGCGCTACCGGCAGGGCCGCAGCGTTCGCTCCATCGGCCACCGGCAGCGCAGCTTGAACAACGGGTGCAGCCTCGGCCGGCGCGCCATCTTGAAGATGAAGACGCTTGCGGCGTGTCCGCGCCGGCGAACTCTCACCCGCAGCCGCGTGCCCGGCAACAGCTGCCTGCCGCGCACCAGGCTCGTCAGGTTGAGCGCCGCGTGGTCGCTCAGCATCCTCGCTCTGTAATCGATCCTGCAGCCCGGGCGGCGGCACGTCACCCGAAGTAAGTCGCCGGTCTTGAGGCCGGTCACCATCAGCGATAGGAGCCGGGTCTCGCCGCTTGCCAGGGCCTTCCACCGGAGCTTGGCTTGCCCTCCCGCGCGCGGCCAGGGCGGATGGCCGTCGCAGTCCTCGTCGATCCGGTTGTCGGGCACCTCGCGCCCGCCCGGGTGGACTTCGGGCTCGGAGTCGTCGCAGTCCTTGGGCGCGTTGAAGCCGTCGCCGTCGGCGTCCGCGAGCCGGCCATCGCAGTTCTCGTCGATCACGTTGTAGGGCACCTCGGTCGCGCCGGGATGAACCTCCGCGTTCGCGTCGTTGCAGTCGGCAGGCGGCACATAGCCGTCGCCATCGCCATCGCCCGCTACGGCGCC
>JBEVKF010000131.1:0-6828 GCA_040509755.1 Thermoleophilaceae bacterium
CGGCGGGCGGCCTCCCGTTCCTCGGGCGTGCGACCGCCCGGAACGGGCGGTGGTCCGGAGCTCACTCGGGGGTGCCCGCCGTGATGCGAGCGAGGTAGCTCTCGAGCAGGTGGGCCGCCGCACGCGAGTCGGCGTCGCCCTCTCCCCCGGTCCGCTCCGCGAGTCGCGTTGTCAGGCGCTCGTCGTGAAGCTCCACCGGTACCGAGACTCTCCGCTCGAGACGCTCGGCAAACGTCCGCGCCCGCTCGGCCTGCTCCCCTTCCGCGCCCCGGAGCGTCAGCGGAAGCCCCACTATGACGCGCTCAGCACCCTTCTCCTGGACGAGCCGCGCGACCTCCGCGAGCCCTCTCTTCGTGTCGGGCCGCTCCACTGCCGCGAGCGGCGTGGCGAGGGTGCCGGTGGGATCCGAGATGGCCGCACCGCACCGGGCGGAGCCGTGGTCGAGCGCGAGGATCCGCATCAGGCAAGCACCTTCTCGATCTCGGCCCTCGCCGTGGCGAGCGCCGCGTCGAGCTTCTCCGGGTCCTTCCCGCCGGCCTGCGCGAGCGTGTCGCGGCCGCCGCCGCCGCCGCCCACGATCGGCGCCGCGGCCTTGACGAGGTCCGCCGCCTTCACGCCGCGCTCGACCGCTGACGGCGCCACGTTCGCCACCAGGTGCACGCGGCCGTCGGTCGCCGAGCCGAGCATCACCACGGCGTCGCCGAGCTTTTGCCGAACCGCGTCCGAGATGTCTCGCAGCGAGCTCGGATCGGTGTCCGGGATCGCCTTGACGAGCACCCGCACGCCGTTCACGTCGACCGCCTCGGTCCCGAGCGCTTCCGCGTCCGCCTTCGGCGCGCCGCCCTTCGGCTTTCGCTCGAGCTCCTTCACGCGCGCGCTCAGGCGCTCCACGGCCTTCACCACCTCCTGCTCCGGCACCTTCAGCCGCGACGCGATCTCCTCGAGCATCCGGGTGCGCTCCCGGAACAGGCGCGCCGCCTCAGGACCAGTGACCGCCTCGATCCGGCGCACGTTCGACGCGCTCGAGGTCTCGGTCGTCACGTGGAACAGGCCGATCTCCGACGTGGAGCGCACGTGCGTCCCGCCGCACAGCTCGCGCGACACGCCCTCGATCTCCACCATCCGCACGCGCTCGCCGTACTTCTCGCCGAACAGCGCCATCGCGCCGAGGCGCTCGGCCTCGTCGCGGGTGGTCTCGATGGCCCGCACGGGGTGGTTCGACGCGAGCCACCCGCCCACGAGCCGCTCCACCTCCGCGAGGTCCTCGGGCGAGAGCCGCTCGCCGTGGGTGAAGTCGAACCGGAGCTTGTCGGGGCCCACGTACGACCCGGCCTGGCGCACGTGCGGGCCGAGCCGCTCGCGGAGCGCGGCATGCAGCAGGTGCGTGGCGGTGTGGTTTCGCATGGTCGCGAGCCGGCGGTCGCGCTCGACGACCGCGCGCGCGGTCTCCCCCGCTCCGATCTCGCCCTCGACCGGCTCGAGCGCCAGTGCCTGGTCGTCGCCCACGCGGTAGACGTCCACCACACGCGCGCGGCCGGACGGCGTCTCGACCAGCCCGCTGTCCGAGATCTGGCCGCCGCCCTCTGGGTAGAAGGGGCTCTCGTCCAGCTTCGCGAGCAGCCAGCCGTTGGCGCGCTGCGCAACGCGCAGCACCGTGTCGGCCTCGGTCGTCTCGTAGCCCACGAAGCGGGTGCGGAAGCCCGCGTCGCGCGCGAAGCGAAGCACGTCGTCGTGCTCGACGTGCACGGCGGCGCCGCCGCCCGCGTCGGCTGTCGCGCGTTCGCTCGACTTGCCGCGGCGCGAGACCGCGCGGGCGCGCTCCATCAGCTCCTCGAAGCCCTGGTCGTCGACGGAGAGGCCCTCGTCGGCCAGCAGCTCCTTCGTCATCTCGTAGGGGAAGCCGAACGTGTCGTGCAGCTTGAAGGCGTCCTCCGCGGAGACCCAGGACGTCTGGTCCGCCTTCGCCCGCTCGATCACCTCGGCGAGCAGCCGCTCGCCCTGCTCGAGGGTCCGGCTGAAGCCCTCCTCCTCGGCGCGCGCCCAGCGCTCGATCGTCGGCCACTCGGTCCGCATGTTGAGGTGGACGTCGCCGAGGATGTCGCGCACCCGCTCGCACACCTTCACGAGGAAAGGCTCCGTTATGCCCAGCACGTGACCCTGCTGGATCGCGCGGCGCATGATGCGACGCAGGATGTAGCCACGGTCCTCGTTCGACGGGACGACGCCGTCGGCGAGCAGCGCCGTGGCGCCGCGTCCGTGGTCCGAGATCACCCGGAGCGCGCGGGTGGTCGGGAAGTCGTCGCCGTACTTCCTGCCCGACAGCTCCTCGCCGAGCTCGATCAGCGGGGCGAACAGGTCGGTCTCGTACACCGACGGGACGTCCTGCATGATGCTCGCCATCCGCTCGAGCCCCATGCCGGTGTCGATGTTCTTCGTGGGCAGCTCGGGGAGCAAGCCGTCCGGCTGGAGCTCGTACTGCATGAAGACGAGGTTCCAGAACTCGAGGAAGCGCTCGGTGTCGTCGCCGGGACGGTCGGTGTCCGGGCCGAAGTCGGGACCGCGGTCGAGGTAGAGCTCCGAGCATGGCCCGCACGGGCCGGTGGGGCCGGACTGCCAGAAGTTGTCGTCACGGCCGAGCAGGACGATCCGCTCGTCCGGAACCCCGACCGACCTCCAGTGGTCGATCGCCTCCTGATCGGGACCGAGGCCGAGCTCCTCGTCGCCGCCGAAGACGGTGATCCAGATGTTCTCGAAGGACAGCCCGAAGCCGTGCTCCTCGTTCGTGGAAAGGTCGAGCGCGAACTGGACCGCCTCCTTCTTGAAGTAGTCGCCCACCGAGAAGTTGCCGAGCATCTCGAAGAAGGTGAGATGCCGAAGGGTGAGCCCGACGTTCTCGATGTCGGTGGTCCGGAACGACTTCTGACACGAGGTCAGCCGGCGACTCGGCGGCTCCTCCTCCCCCCTGAAGTACGGCTTGAAGGGCTGCATGCCCGCCGTCGTGAGGAGAACCGTAGGGTCATAGACACTCGGGACAAGCGACGCCGACGCAACGCGCAAATGCCCGTTCCGCTCGAAAAACGACAGAAACCGCTCACGAATGTCCCCGGACTGCATGGAAGCTGGAGTCTAGGAGGCCAAGCCCGCGGAGCGAGACCACCAAAAGGCCGCCTCGATGCTCCGCGCAGGGAAACGCGCCCGCAAGTGGCATTGCAACCCCCATCGCCCTGCAATTTCCGTCCAGTTCCGTGCAGACCCTGCCGCCCCTATGGAGCTTTCCACCCGAAACATGTGCATTGCCCATGCATACATGCGAGCCCGCGCGGAATGCGCCGACGATGCGCAGTGATGCTGCTGGCCGATCAGCTCGTCGGAGAAGCGCGCGAGCGTCGCGCGCGGTCGATGGACGCGCGCGAGCGCACGGTCGTCGCTGCGTTTTCGGTCGTTTACTGCATCGCGTTCGTACTGGTGGCGGTGTTCGTCCCATCCGAGCGCGAGGTCAGTCCTCTCTTGATCGCGGGCCTGCTGATCGGCCACGCCGCCGTGTCTCAGGTGCGCTTCGAGTTTGGCATGGGCTTCGTCGTCCCGGAGCAGCTCGTAATCGTGCCGATGCTTCTGCTGCTGCCGCTTCCGTACGTGCCGTGGTTGATCGCGGCCGCCGGCGCGATCGGCCTGATCCCTGACTTCATCAAGGGCAGCTGGTCTAAGGACCGCTGGCTCAAGCCAATCGCGGACTCGGGTCCCTACGTCGCTCCTGTGTTGGTCCTCGCGGCATTCGCTCCGGGGCCGCCGGAGCTGTCGTCGACGCCGGCGTACGCCCTGGCGATCATGGCCCTTGTCGGCACGGACTTCGCTCAGACGGTCATTCGCAACCTCTTCCTTGACCGCGCACCGTTCATGGAGCTCGCCCGCGCCTTCTGGGGCGCCACGCGCGTCGAGCTGGTGCTCACCCCCGTCGCGCTGGTAGCGACCCTCGCGGCCTACCAGGAACCCCTGGTGCTGGTCGCGGTGATCGTTCCGCTCGTCTGGCTCCTCGACAACTTCTCCAAGGACCGCGCGGCTCGCTACGCCGCGGCTCTGGAGCTCAACCGGGCCTATCGCGGCACCGTGATGCTGCTGTCGGACGTGCTCGAGTTCGAGGACGAGTACACCGCCCAGCACTCGCGCTCGGTTGTGGACCTGGTCAACGCTGTCGCCGACGAACTCGGGATCGCGCCCGACGAGCGTCAGGAGCTGGAGTTCGCCGCCATGCTCCACGACGTCGGCAAGATCTCGATCCCCAAGGAGATCCTTCACAAGCCATCTGCGCTGACCGAGCGGGAGTTCGAGGTGATCAAGCACCACACCATCGAGGGCCAGTTCATGCTGGACCGGGTAGGCGGTCTTCTCGCCCGCGTCGGTGAGGTCGTGCGCTCGTGCCACGAGCGCTGGGACGGCCGGGGCTATCCGGATGGCCTTGCCGGTGAGCAGATCCCGATTGCCGCGCGCATCGTGTTCGCATGTGACGCGTACAACGCAATGACGACCGATCGCCCGTATCGCGCCGCGATGACGCTCGATGCGGCCGTTGCCGAGCTTCGCTCCAACACCGGCACCCAGTTCGACCCCAGGGTCGTCACGGCCGTCGTCAATGTTGTTGAGCAGGGTGTGCCCATGGCGGTCACTACGAGCGATGCGGTGCGAGCGGTCCTTGCCGGCGCGCCGGTCGCGCAGAGCGCGGGCGCGACCACTTAGCTAGCCGCTGGCCGGCTGGCTTGCGCTCGGCGCCTCCCAGGCGTGCCGTAGGGCAACTCTCGAGACCCCCCACACGACCAGGGCGCCTCCGCCCGCGATGGCGAGGACGGTGCGAACACCGAACACCTCGATGAGTCCACCCGCAGCGAGGAACGCTGCCGCGAACGCCCAAGCACTCAGCCCATCGCGGACGCCGAAGACGCGGGCCATGAGCGTGTCTTCGACGGTGGTCTGGATCAGAAGCCGTTCGTACACCAGCAACAGGCCGTTGCCTATTCCAGCCACCGCAAACGCGGGTAGCGCCGTGGCGAAGGTCGGCGCAATCGAGCACGCCAGGAAGCCCGCGCCCACCAGGGCAAGTCCACCCAAGAAACGCTTCTTGAGTACGGCGGGCTCACCGCCGCGCGAACCAGAAAGCGATCCGGCTACAAAGCCCAGTCCGTAGATCGCTGTCAGCGCACCGAAGCCCGCGGCTCCGGCGTCGAGCTCATCCGTCGCGAAGGGCAACTCCGCGACGTTGAAGAGGCCGGCGGCGAGGAGGATCGCTCCGGAAGCGATGACCACAGTGCGCACGGCGGCCATTCCAGCCAGGGCGGCCAGCCCTTCGCGTGCCTCGCGCAGCAGGCCGGGCCGGGGGCGAGAATCGTCCTGCGCAGGGGCGGAGCCGAACGACAGGCGGCTCAGCACGACAGCCGACACTGCGAACGTGCCGGCGTTGGCAAAGAGGATCACCTCCGGCCCGCCGAGCAGAAGCAACAGGGCGGCAAGCGCCGGCCCAAGGATGAACCCCACGTCGGTGATCGCGCCGTACAGCGCCGTCGCTGCCGGCAACCGCTCCGGCTTCACCAAGCTGGGTATGGCGGCCAGTGACGCTGGGTTGAACAAGCCAGTGCCCACACCAGCCAGCAGCGCCAAGGCAACCGTGGCGGGGAACCCATTGACGAGCCCCATGCCGAGGAACGCTGCCCCGCGCAGCACGTCCGAGATGATCAGGCAGTTGCGTCTGGACCAGCGATCCGCGGCCGCGCCCAGGACGGGTCCGAACAGACCCGCCGGCACCAGATCCGCGACCAAGATCAAGCTGATCGCCCAAGCGGAGTGGAACCGCTCGTAGGCAACCACGAGGAGCGCGATGTACCCGGCCCCATTCCCGAGGGCCGACTGAGCGAGGACCGCGTAGTAGGCGCGGGCAGTGCGCTCGTGCCGGAGTAGATCGAGGGTGCGGCCCACTCAGGGGAACTAGATCAAGAAATGGCAAGGGCCGCGTCTCAGACGCGACCCCACAGTGCCATTTAAGGCTTCTTGCAGCTAACGACGCTTAGTGGCGGAATACCATCCGGGCCTCCCGGTCCTCGCACCTTTTGCAGCGTTTTCAAGGGCGAACTTACGAATCCGGGGGCCACTATCTCACGTCTCCGCGCGTTTGTCACGATTTTTCGGGAGGTTTCTGCAGGAAGTTGTGCACGACTCGGGACTAAACGAATCGTCTAGCCCATTCCGTAGCGGAATCGGCCGAATTTCGGACCGGACGCTGTGCGAGGGCGAGAGGCCGCGCTAGGCGGTTTCTGGGGGCGTTGCGGCCGAGTTAGTGGTGCCTGGGCCGGCGCCGTTGCCTTCGCTCGCGGCTGGTAGCTCGTCGCCGGCGCTGAAGGGGGTCGTCTCGTCCCTGACGGCTGCCCTGATCTCGTCTGCGGAGACGTTCATCGGGTGGTGGCAGGCGGCCAGGTGTCCGTTCGCGTAGCGGGCCAGCGGTGGCTCAACCTCGCGGCAGATGTCGGTGGCACGCGGGCAGCGGGGGTGAAAGACGCAGCCGCTCGGCGGGTTGATCGGGTTCGGGGGCTCGCCGCTCACCACGATCCGCTCGCGCGCTCGGTTCTCGTTCGGGTCCGGGATCGGGATCGCTGACAGGAGCGCGAATGTGTACGGGTGGATCGGCTTCGTGTAGAGCTCCTCGGAGGGCGAGACCTCCATCAGCTTCCCGAGGTACATCACGGCGATCCGGTCGGACACGTGCCGCACGACGGACAGGTCGTGGGCCACGAACAGATAGGTGAGCTTGAACTCCTCCTGGAGGTCGTCGAGCAGGTTGATGATCTG
>JBEVKF010000132.1:0-16626 GCA_040509755.1 Thermoleophilaceae bacterium
GTCTTGTCGATCACGCCCGACTCGGTCATCTCGAGCCAGAGGTCGTTGCCCTCGCGCGAGCGCTCGCCCACACCGCAGAACGCCGACAGGCCGCCGTGCTCCTTGGCCAGGTTGTGGATCAGCTCCTGGATGAGCACCGTCTTGCCCACGCCGGCGCCGCCGAACAGCCCCACCTTGCCGCCCTTGGCGTAGGGAGCGAGCAGGTCTACGACCTTGATGCCGGTCTCGAAGATCTCGCGCGTCGGCGTGAGGTCCTCGACCGCCGGCGCGGAGCGGTGGATCGGCCAGCGCTCCTCGAACTCGACGTCGCCGGCGCCGTCGATCGGGTCGCCGAGCAGGTTGAAGATGCGCCCGAGCGTGCCCTCGCCCACCGGCACGGTGATCGGGCCGCCGGTGTCGCGCACCTCGGTCCCCCGCGAGAGGCCGTCGGTGGCGTCCATCGCCACCGCGCGCACGCGGTCGTCGCCCAGGTGCTGCTGCACCTCGAGCACGAGCTTCGTGGAAGTCTCGCCCTCGGCGGCCTCGTCACCCTCGGAGTGCTCTATGTCGAGGTCGATCTCCAGTGCGTTGTAGATCCCGGGCAGGTGCTCGGCGGGAAAGGCCACCTCGACCACCACGCCCTGCACCTCCTCGACGTGGCCGACGACCGTCTCGCTGTCGCCCTGCTGCTCCTCGGTCTGCTCTGTTGCGGCTTCCATGAATCTCCTTAGTCTTACCCAACCCGTGCGCACTCGGCCGAGCCGAGCGCTTCGGCTAGCGAAGTCCCTCTGCGCCGGCGACCACTTCCATGATCTCCTGCGTGATCTCCGCCTGGCGCTGGCGGTTTGCCTCGAGTGTCAAGTCGTCGATCATGTCTCCGGCGTTGTCGGAGGCGCTGCGCATTGCGCTCATGCGCGCGCCGTGCTCTGACGCCGTGGACTCGAGCAGCGCCCGGTAGATCGAGATCTCGACGTAGTCGGGCACGAGCCGGGCAAGGATCTCCTCGGGGTCGGGCTCGTAGATCCAGAGTGCCCGCGAGTGCTGGTCGCCCTCGCTCGCGCCGCCCTCGCCGGCATCGTGGCCCTCATCGTCCTCGTCGCCGAGCACGTCCGCCTGCTGCAGCGGCAGCAGCGTCTCGTGGCGCACCTCCTGGTTGATCGCCGAGACGTAGCCGTTGTAGATGATCTCCACGCGGTCGACCTTGTCGTCGACGTAGGCCGCGGTGAGGCCGTCCGCGATCGCGCGCGCGTCCGCGAACGTCGGGCGGTCGGTGAACCCGGTCCAGCTGCCGCCCATCTCGAGGTCGCGGAACTGCAGCGAGGACACGCCGCGGCGACCGGACGCATACCAGAGCACCGTCTTGCCGTCGGCCCTGAGCTCGGCGGCGCGGCGGTTGCCGGCGCGGACGATCTGCGAGTTGAACGGGCCCGCCAGGCCACGGTCGCCGGTCACGAGCAGGATGCCGACGTGGTTGACGCTCTCCTTCTCCTGAAGGATCGGCAGGCTGGGGACGTTGTCGGCCGCCTGCGACGCGCGCGAGGTCATCCTCCGCAGCGCATCCGCGTACGGTCGCAGGGCTTCGATCCGCTGCTCGGCCCGCCGCAGTCGCGCGGCGGAGATCATCTCCATCGCCCGCGTGATCTTGCGGATGTTCTTGACGGAGCCGATGCGGCTGCGGATGTCCTTCAGTGAAGCCATCTAGGCGGTGGCCGCCTCCGCGTCCTTCTCCTTGCCCGGCTCCTCGTCCTCGTCGACGTCCTGCGCCTTGGTCTCGGACTCCTTGCCGTCGTCTCCGCCATCGCCGTCGGCGCTGCCCTGCTGGGTGCGGCCCTCCTTCTCGCGCTCCTCCTGAGAGACGATGCGGTCGGACTCGCCTTCTTCGATCGGGTTGCCCTCGGCGTCGAAGTCTGGGCCGAAGTCGTCGATCGCCTCGGCGATGCAGTTGCCGAGGCGCGACTCGATGGAGTCGTCCCAGTTGCCCTCGGCGATCTGCTCCATCAGGTCCGAGTCCTCGGAGTGCAGTCGCTGGAGCATCATCTCGTGGAACTCGCGGACGCGCTCCACCTTGATGCGGTCGAGGAAGCCGCCGGTGCCCGAGTAGATCGCGGCCACCTGGTCCTCGACGGCCCACGGGGTGCGCTCGTTCTGGTTGAGCGCCTCGACCAGCCGGGCGCCGCGGTTGAGCGTGGCCTGGGTGTCGGCGTCGAGGTCCGAGCCAAACGAGGCGAAGGCCTCCAGCTCGCGGTACTGGGAGAGCTCGAGGCGCAGCTTGCCCGCCACCTTTCGCATGGGCGTCGTCTGGGCCGAGCCGCCCACGCGCGACACCGAGATGCCGACGTTGATGGCCGGACGCACGCCGGAGCGAAACAGGTCGGATTGCAGGAAGATCTGCCCGTCGGTGATCGAGATGACGTTCGTGGGGATGTACGCCGACACGTCGCCCGCCTGGGTCTCGATGATCGGCAGCGCCGTGAACGAGCCGCCGCCAAGGTCGTCGTTGAGCTTCACCGAGCGCTCGAGTAGGCGAGAGTGCAGATAGAAGACGTCGCCGGGGTAGGCCTCGCGGCCCGGCGGGCGGCGCAGCAGCAGCGACATCTGCCGGTAGGCGAAGGCGTGCTTGGTCAGGTCGTCGTAGATGGCGAGCGCGTGCTGGCCGTTGTAGAGGAAATGCTCGGCCATCGCGGCGCCGGCGTACGGCGCCAGGAACTTGATCGGCGCGGCCTCGTCGGCCGGGGCGGCGACGATGATCGTGTGGTCGAGCGCGCCCGCGTCCTCCAGCTGGCGCGCGACATCCACGACCACCGACATGCGCTGGCCGATCGCCACGTAGACGCAGATCAGGTCCTTGCCCTTGTTGTTGATGATCGCGTCGATGCAGATCGACGTCTTGCCGGTCTGGCGGTCGCCGATGATCAGCTCGCGCTGGCCGCGCCCGACGTTCGTCATGGCGTCGATCGGCTTGATGCCGGTCATCATCGGTTCCTTCACCGGCTGGCGGGCGACAACGCCCGGCGCCTTGAACTCGGCCGGCCGGGTGTGCTCTGTGTTCACGTCGCCCTTGCCGTCGAGCGGCTCGCCGAGCGGCGACACGATGCGCCCGAGCAGCGCCTCCCCCACCGGTACCTCGAGCAGGCGGCCGGTGCGCTTGACCTGGTCGCCCTCGTCGATCTTGTCCCATTCGCCGAACAGCACGGCGCCGACGTTGTCCGACTCGAGGTTCAGCGCGAGCCCCGTCACGTCATGAGGAAGCTCGAGCAGCTCCATCGACATGCAGTTGTCGAGGCCGTGCACGCGCGAGATGCCGTCGGCAACCGAGAGCACCGTGCCGACCTCGGAGAGATCGGCGCCGCCGTCCTCGAGCCCCTCGATGCGGTCCTTGAGGATGCTGGTGATCTCGTCGGGCTTGATCTGCACTTTGGGGACGTCTCCTTATGCCGCTTTGGCGACTTGCTTTCGAAGTTGTTCGAGTCGGTTGCGCACGGTCGCGTCGAGCACCATGTTCCCCACCTGCAACCGCAGGCCCCCGAGCACGTCGGGGTCGACGCTGGACGACAGCTCGACCTGGCGGCCGGTCTGCTCCTCGATGCGCTTGCCGATGTCCTTCACGAGGCCCTCGTCGAGCTCGACGGCGCTCGTGACGGTGACCGGCAGCAGCTTGTTCTCCTCGGCCCACATCGAATCGAATGAGCGCCGGATGCGAAACAGCGCGGGCATGCGGTGCCGCTCGGCGAGCAGCTCGAGGAAGTTGACGACCCGCTCGTCGGCGTCCGAGACGATCTTGCGGATGCCGTCGCGCTTCTCGGCGCTCGAGAAGTAGGGCGAGAAGAGGAAGACCTGGAGGTTGCGGTCGGCGTCGAGCGCGTCCGCGAACTCACCCAGCTCGTCGTGCACGCGGTCGAGGGCGTCGCTGTCCTTGGCCGCCTCGAAGAGCGCCCGCGAGTAGACCTCGGCGATCTCCTCCACGCTGCTAGCCCTCCTCCTTGGTGCCGTTGCCACGCTTGCTCTCGCCGCTGAGCGCCGAGAAGTCGACCTCGCCCAGCGCCTCCTCGATCAGGTTGCGGTGGTCGTCGGGCGTGAGTGACTTGCGCGTGACCTTCTCGGTGGCGATCACCGTGAGGTTGGCCACCTCCTTGCGGATCTCGTCCAGCGCGCGCCGCGTCTCGGCCTCGATGTCGCGCCGCGTCGCGGCCATCAGCTCCTCGCGCTGCCTGACGGCGTCGGCCTTCGTGTCATCGGCGAGCGAGTCGGCCGCCTTGCGCGCCCGGGAGGTGATGTCCTCTGCCTGCTCGCGCGCCTCGCGCAGGCGTGCGCGGTATTCCTCGAGCAGCTCGTCGGCCTCGCGCTTGGAGCGAGCGGCGGACTCGATCGAGTCCTCGATCGCCTGACGGCGCCGGTCAAGCGCCTCCGCGATGCGCGGGAAGGCGAGCTTGTTGAGGAGAAACAGCGTGATGCCGAAGGCGAGCAGCGTCCAGATCATCAGACCGACGTTCGGGCTGACGAGGAAGCTGCCGCCGCTCTCCTCCTCGGCGGCTTGCGCGAAGACGAGGATGTCGCCCACCCCGCCCACTAGAGGAAGAAGGCGATCAGGCCGAAGATGAATGCGTAGAAGACGATCGCCTCGGTCAAAGCGAAGCCGAGCCACTGAATGCTCGTGATCTCCTCGCGCATCTCGGGCTGGCGGGTGACCGACTCGATCACCTTGCCGAAGATGTAGCCGACGCCGATGCCCGGGCCGATTGTGCCCAGGCCGGCGCCGACGCCGAGCGCGATCGCTTTCAGACCGGCAGAGGTCTCCTCTGCCGCCTTGACGGCGTCTTGTGCGATGGGAAAGAAGAAATCCATAGGCCCTCCTGGGTTAGTGCCCTCCGGCGCTTGCCTCGCCGAAGTAGATGGACGTGAGCGTGGCAAAGATGAATGCCTGCAGCGTGGCGATCAACCCCACTTCCAGCATGAAGAACGCGATGGCCACAGGAAGGGTGATCCAGCCGAGAGCCGCGACGCCGAGCAGGACCGCCAGGCCGCCGCCCATGAACAGGATCAGCAGGTGACCCGCCAGGATGTTCGCGAAAAGCCGGACCGACAGGGAGATGATCCGCATGAACTGCGAGATCACCTCGATGAAGAAGATCGGGACGGCCGCGGGGCCGGACACGCCGGCCGGGAGCCAGCCCTTCAGGTACTTGATCAGTCCGTGCCGGCGAATGCCCTCTACCTGGTAGAGGATGAACACCGCGAGCGTCAGCACGAGCGGGATCGACAGGTTTGCGGTGGCGGCGTAGAGCGCGAACGCGGGGAAGTCGATGCCGGCGATCTCGATCGTCTCGTGGCTGTTCACCGGCAGCGGGATGTAGCCGAGCATGTTCGAGAACCAGATGAAGAAGAAGAGCGTGGCCACGAGCGGAAACCACTTCGCGGCCGCCTCGGAGGGCATGTTGCGTCCGGCGATCTGCGTGAAGGTGAGGTCGTAGGCGCCTTCGACGATCGTCTGCACCCGGTTCGGCTTTTCCTGCATCCGCTTGGCGATCCACACCATCGTGCCGATCGTGAGCACGCAGGCAAGCAGCAGATAGAGCACGGCCTTGGTGAAGGAGAGGTCGATGGGGCCGATCTCGAACTTGATCCAGGCCTCGAGCTTGAACTCGTCCTGAGGCTTGAACGCCTCGTTCTTGCCGTCCGAACCGAAGATGACGTAGAGCAGGATGGCCACGGCGAGATAAAGGCCGACCCCCAGCAGGATCTTCTGCTTGCGCGTCACGGACGCTCCTCCGCGCCGAACGGCCGGGAGATCATCTGGCCGGTGAAGTAGAAGGTGAAGAGGGTGATCGAGAGGACCGCGGCGGCCAGGCCGGCCTCGCGGTCGCTCAGCCCGACGACGAAGATGGTGCCCGCGACCAACCAGCCGCGCGCGAGCATCGACCCGGCCATCAGGCCGGCCACCGTGCGGGGATCGTCGGAGGCTCGCGCACGCTTCTCAATTAGGTGCTGTACCCCGCGTTGAAGAAGCCAAGCACCGGCGGCGCCCGCCCAGCCGAGAATCGGCAGGCCCGCAACGACAAAGATGGGCAAAGCGAGCGCCAGAAGCACGAGGTCGAGGTACCGCATCATGCGCAGCGGCATGGGCTCGGATGCTTTCAGAGCGTGCGTCGTCAAGGGGGTGTCCCGAGGGAGCGACGGGCCGGCGGCGTCTTGGTGCTCTCGCCCGGGGTCTGGAAAGGTACATGACCGAGGGACTTTGTGACTACTTTGTGACAGTTGGCTCGCTCGCGACCATCGGCGTCTACGGCTTCACGGGCGAGGCCTTCATCGCCGCGCTCGAGCGCGCGGGCGTCGGCCTGGTGCTCGACGTTCGCCAGCGGCGCGGTGTGCGCGGGAGCGAGTACTCCTGGGCCAACAGCGTGCGGCTTCAGGCGCGGCTCTCCGACGCCGGGATCGAGTACCGCCATCACAAGGAGCTCGCCCCGACCACCGAGCTGCGCCGCCTGCAGTACCGCGCTGACGACGCTGAGGGGGTCGGCAAGCGCTCGCGCACGCACCTCGCGCCCGAGTATGTCGAGGGTTATCTTGCCCAGGTGCTCGATCGTGTGGACCTGGGCGAGCTGGCCGCGACTCTGCCGAACGACACGGTCAGCGCCTTGCTCTGCGTCGAGCGCGACCCCGAGGCCTGCCACCGCTCGCTGGTGGCCGACCGGCTCGCGGCCGAGCTCGGCCTGCCGGTGCGCCACCTGCTGCCGGACTCAGCCGAGTAACAGGGTCGAGCGGGTGTGGCGCAGCGCGGCCCGGAGGGCGCCGGCCGGCGAGGGGTAGTAGAACGGCGAGCGCCCGTCGGTCAGGAGCTGCTCCAGGCGAGCCATGCCGCGCGGGCTCACGCTCGGCTCGTCCACGAGCTCCTGGGCCAGGCCGAGCAGCAACTCGCGCTCGGCGAGGATCGCCGAGCGCTGCACCGGGACGCGCGACGTGGTGGACCGCTGGCGAGGCTGCTCCGCCGCCTCGATGGTCCGGCGCAGCCCGCCGGCCATCCGCCGCCGAAAGCCGCGCGAGACGAGCTGCCGCGCACGGCAGGCAAGCACGGCCGACGATCGAGGATCCGCGCCGGCGGCGAGCTCGCGATCGAGCGTGTTCCTCAACAGGCGCGCGCGCAGCGGCTCGGTGAGTTCGGTGAGTGGCATGGGCTCCTCTAAAAATAGGCCGTCGGACTCCGATTGGCGCCCGGCCACCTCGAAAAACTGCAGCTACAAGGGGTCACTCCCAAGGTTGTGTTGCCTTCTGCTTTCTACCTGCACACAACGCGTCAAACCCCCGCGACCCCACGGGTCGGGCGCCTTTCTGTGCGTGAATCGCACAGAGACGCGACACACCCCTACCCACCAGACTCCGAATCGGCCCCCGGGCGCAGGACGAGGACCTCGCCGGGCGCGTTTTCGAGCAGCCAGGTGACGTCGGCCGCCGAGAAGCCGCCGCTCTCGCTCGTTTGCGCCGCCACAACGAGCGTGTCGTAGCGCTCGGTTTCCATCAGCTCCGAGAGCGCCTGCCGGGGAGTTCGCCCGCGCCCTATGCGCGAGTCCACCGCCACACCCGCGCTCGTCGCGCGCTGGTCGATCAGCTCGAGCAGTGGGACGGCCGCTTCGGACTCGCGCAGCGGCAACGCCGACTCGAGCGACAGGTGGTTGGGCACCATCGCCAGGTAGGCCGGAACTAGCGTCGCACCCTGCGCCCGGGCAGTCCGCAGCGCGGACTCCAGCGTCGCACTCGAGAGCGTCGAGCCGAGAAACGGAAAGAGGATGCGGCGACGCGGGCTCATGCGCCCCCGCCGAGGCGGCGCGAGCGGTCGGCCACGATGCGCACGTCGACCCCGGGCAGCCTGCGCATCAGCCGGTCGGGCAGCGTCGAGCCCAGGCGGCGCAAGCCGCTCCGCGGCCTCGGCTGGCCGATCAGCACGTAGGTCGTACCGCGCTCGGTCGCTACCCGGGCGGCGGTTTCCACCAGGTCGTCGCCCTCCTCCACGACCAGCGTCGCGCCGAGAGCCGAGGCCAGGCGGCGCATCGCCTCGAGCTGCTCGCGCTCCTCGCCACGCGGGGGCGTACCGGGCGGCTGGACGTAGAGCAGGTCGAGCTCGGCGCCCAGTCGCTGGGCCGAGCGCCAGGCCCGGCGCACCAGCCGCTGCGAGCGCGGCCGCGGCGTGACGAGCGCCAGGATCCGCTCGGCCAATGCCGTTGGGGCCTCGTCGGCCAGCAGCTCGTCGCGCGTGCCCAGAACCTCGGCCACCGAGATCGCCCGCTTCAACTCGACATCCTCGGCGGTCTGCCGCAGGGCCACCTCGCGCAGTGCGGCCAGGTTCTCGATGCGGAAGAAGTTGTTGAGCGCCGCCGGCACGCGTTCCGCGGGGTACACCTTGCCCTCGCGCAGCCGGCCGATCAGCGCCTCCGGGGTCAGGTCCACGAGCACCAACTCGTCGGCCGAGGAGAGCACGTGGTCGGGAAAGGTCTCGCGCACCCGCACGCCGGTGAGCTCGGCCACCCGGTCGTTGAGCGACTCCAGGTGCTGGACGTTGACCGTCGAGAACACGTCGATGCCGGCGTCGAGCACGTCCTCGATGTCCTCGTGGCGCTTGCCGTGCTCCAGGCCGGGCGCGTTGGTGTGGGCAAGCTCGTCGATCAGGCAGAGCTGCGGGGCACGGCGAAAGATCGCCGGCAGGTCCATCTCGTCCACGGCGGCCCCGCGGTACTCGACCTTGCGGCGCGGCAGGCGCTCGAGACCCTCGGCCTGAGCCTCCGTCTCGGGTCGCGCGTGCGGCTCCAGGTAGCCGATTACGACGTCACGGCCGCCAGTCTGCTCGGCCTTGCCCTCCTGCAGCATGCGGTAGGTCTTGCCAACGCCCGCGGCCATCCCCAGGAAGATCTTGTAGTGGCCTCGCACTCGATGTCCTAGCGCTACGCGCCGAGGACATTGTGGATCACGAGATCGATCAGCTTGATGCCGATGAAGGGCGCGATGATGCCGCCGAGCCCGTAGATCAGCAGATTCCGCCTCAGCAGCGCGGTGGCTCCGACAGGGCGATAGCGCACACCGCGCAGGGCCAGCGGCACGAGCAGCGGGATGATCAGCGCGTTGAAGACGATCGCGGAGATGATGGCCGACTGGGGTGTGCCCAGGTCCATGATGTTGAGCTGGTCGAGCGGCCCCGTGGTCTCCCCCGCCGCCACGTAGGCGGTCGCGAAGATCGCGGGGAGAATCGCGAAGTACTTCGCGATGTCGTTCGCCACCGAGAACGTGGTGAGCGCTCCGCGGGTGATCAGCAGCTGCTTGCCGATCTCGACGATCTCAATCAACTTCGTCGGGTTCGAGTCGAGGTCGACCATGTTGCCCGCCTCGCGGGCGGCCTGGGTTCCGGTGTTCATCGCCACGCCCACGTCGGCCTGGGCCAGCGCCGGAGCGTCGTTTGTGCCGTCGCCCGTCATCGCCACGAGCCGGCCCTCGCGCTGCTCGTCGCGGATCAGCTCGAGCTTGCGCTCGGGTGTGGCCTCGGCGAGGAAATCGTCCACCCCGGACTCGCCGGCGATCTTCGCTGCGGTCAGCGGGTTGTCGCCGGTCACCATCACCGTGCGGATGCCCATCGCGCGCAGCTGGTCGAAGCGGTGGCTCATGCCCTCCTTGACGACGTCCTTGAGGTAGACGACGCCGAGCACCTGCGAGTCGCGCGACACCGCCAGCGGGGTGCCGCCCTCGCCCGCCACCCGGTCCACGACCGCCTTGAGCTCGGGCGGTGCCTGGCCGCCCTCCGCTGCCACGAAGTTGATGATCGCGTCGCCGGCGCCCTTGCGCAGCCGGTAGCCGTCGAGGTCGACGCCGCTCATGCGCGTCCCGGCCGAGAAGGGAACGAAGGTTGCCGACCCGTCGAAGTGGTGCTCGCGGATGCCGTACTGCTTGGCGAGCACCACGATCGAGCGGCCCTCGGGGGTCTCGTCGGCGAGCGAGGCTATCTGGGCCGCCTCCGCCAGCTCGGCCTCCGCCACGCCGGGCATCGGCAGGAACTCCGTGGCCTCGCGGTTGCCGAGCGTGATCGTTCCGGTCTTGTCGAGGAGCAGCACGTCGACGTCGCCCGAGGCCTCCACGGAGCGGCCCGACAGGGCGAGCACGTTGCGGCGCACCAGCCGGTCCATGCCGGCGATGCCGATCGCCGACAGCAGGGCGCCGATCGTGGTGGGAATGAGCGCCACCAGAAGCGCGATCGAAGTGGCGATCGAGATGTTGGTCCCGCCGAATTCGGCAAAGGGGCGCAGCGTCACGACCACCGCTAGGAAGATCAGGGTGAGGCCCGCGAGCAGGATTCCCAGCGCGATCTCGTTTGGCGTCTTGCGCCGAGAGGCGCCCTCCACGAGCGCGATCATGCGGTCGAGGAAGCTCTCGCCCGGCAGCTGGGTGATCTCGACCACGATGCGATCCGACAGCACCTTGGTGCCGCCGGTGACCGCGCTGCGGTCGCCGCCGGACTCACGGATCACGGGCGCGGATTCGCCGGTCACCGCGGACTCGTCGACCGAGGCGATGCCGTCGATGACCGTGCCGTCGCCGGGGATTAACTCGCCCGCCTCGACCACCACCACGTCGCCGCGAGTGAGCTCGGAGGCCGGCTTCTCGCCGCCGTCGCGCAGGCGCGCCACCGTCTCGGTGCGCATGGCCCGCAGAGCGTCGGCCTGCGCCTTGCCGCGTCCCTCCGCGAGCGCCTCGGCCAGGTTGGCGAAGATTACGGTGAGCCAGAGCCAGAGCGCGACCGTGAAGGTAAACCAGGCGGGCTCGTCGCCGCCGCCGAGCGGTTCCCCGCCGAAGGCCTGAATGAGCCAGCCGACGGTTGTGATGGCGGCGCCGATCTCGACAACGAACATGACCGGGTTGCGCCACTGCACGCGCGGGTCGAGCTTGAGCACGCTCGAAACGATCGCCCGGCGCAGCGCCGCGCCGCCGAAGAGGTTCTCCTGGCGCGTCATCGAGAGCCTTCCTCGTCGTCAAGCGCGAGATTGAGCTCCAGGACGTTGACGCCGGCCTCGCCGAATACGCCGAGCGAGCGGTTGTCGGTGTTCTCGTCGACGAGGTCGAGCACCCGTTCGAGGTCGAGGCCCCGCTTTTCGGCGACACGGCGAGCCTGGATCTCGGCGTTCTCCGGCGAGATATGCGGGTCCACGCCCGACGCCGCGGTCTGAATGGCGTCCGGCGGCACGTCGCCGGAGTCCAGCCCCGGGTTGAAGGGCCCCTCGCGGTCCAGGTAGGCGTCCAGGTTCTCCTCGAAGCGCGCCCGGAGCTCCTTCGAGTTGGGGCCCAAGTTGTTGAAGAAGGTGCCGGCCGGGTTGTAGCCGGTGACCGAAGGCCGGGACTGGAAGTAGCGCGGGCGGCCCTTGAAGTCCTGGCCGATCAGGCGCGAGCCGACGATCTCGCCGTCGCGCTCGATCTGGCTGCCGTCGGCCTTGTTGGGCCAGACCACCTGGGCCACGCCCGTGGTCAGCAGCGGATAGGCGAGCCCGAACAGGATCGTGAAGACCACGATTGCCAGGGCGGAAGTGATGAGGTCGCGTCGCATGTCCTAGAAGAGCTGGTTGGTCAGTCCCTGCACGATCGGGCCGAGCAGGAACGCTGGGAAGAAGGTCAGGGCGGCGACGATCACGATCGTGGCCATCACCAGGACCACGAAGGTGCCGGTGTCGGTGCGAAACGTGCCGGGGCCGAGCGGGGACACCCGCTTGGGCGCCAGAGCTCCGGCGACCGCAAGCGCGGCGACCATCGGGACAAAGCGCCCGAACAGCATGGCCAGGCCGCCGAGCAGGTCGGCGAAGGTGATACCAAAGGCGCCCACGTTGGTGCCGTTTGGCTGGACGTAGCCGGTGTAGCCCGCGAACGCCGAGCCGTTGTTGTTGGCCTGCGAGACGTAGGCGTAGAGCGTCTCCGAGAACCCCTGCGGCCCGGGGTTGTAGATCGAGGGCGCGCCGTACTTGGTCCCGAGCGCCAGCGCGGTCGCGACGAGTGCGGCCAGCGGCACGAACAGCGTGCCGACCATGACGAGCTTGACCTCGCGCGCCTCGATCTTCTTGCCCAGGTACTCCGGCGTTCGCCCGACCATCAGCCCCGCGATGAACACCGCGAGGATCACGAACAGCAACATTCCGTAGAGGCCGGACCCCACTCCGCCGAACACGACCTCGCCGGTCGACATGTTGAACAGCGGCACGAGCCCGCCGATACCCGTGAGCGAATCGAACGCCGCGTTGACGGCGCCGCACGAGGCCACGGTCGTGATCGCGGTGAAGAGAGCGCTGGAGGGGATGCCGAAGCGCTGCTCCTTGCCCTCGAGATTGCCCGGATCGCCGGTCAGGCCGGCCAGGTGCTGAGCCGGCGAGGCGTGTACCTCGGCGGCGTAGACGACCGCCACCGACGCGACGAACATGATCAGCATCGCGGCATACAGCGCCCACCCCTGGCGGCGGTTGCCGGAAAAGCGCCCGAAGACCGAGGTCAACGCCGCTGGGATCACCAGGATCAGCAGCATCTGGAAGAAGTTCGAGAGCCCGCTGGGGTTCTCGAATGGCATCGAGCTGTTCACGTTGAAGAACCCGCCGCCGTTGGTGCCGAGCATCTTGATGACCTCCTGGGAGGCCACCGGTCCGAGCGCCAGGGTCTGGTTGCCCGCCTCGGTGTACGCGCCGAGCGTCTGGATCACGCCCTGGGAGACCATGAACAGCGCCCCTAGAAAGGAGATCGGCAGCAGCACGTAGAGCAGCGTGCGCGTGAGGTCCTGCCAGAAGTTGCCGAGCGAAGCACCCGAGCGCGCGACAAAGCCGCGGATGACTGCGACCGCCACCGAGATGCCGACCGCCGCGGAGATGAAGTTCTGCACGGCGAGCCCGGCCATCTGGGAGAAGTAGGAGAGCGTCGTCTCCCCGCCGTAGTACTGCCAGTTGGTGTTGGAGACAAACGACGACGCGGTGTTGAAGGACACATCCCAGGTTCCGGAGTCGAAGCCCTCGGGGTTGAAGGGATGGATGCCCTGGGTCCGCAGGAGCACGTAGAGGAACACCCAGAACAGCGCGCTGAACACCAGCGCCGAGCGCGCGTAGGACCTCCAGTCCTGCTCGACCCCCGGGTCGACGCGCAGCGACCGAAACAGCAGTCGCTCGACCGGCGCAAGCAGCGTGACCTCGCCGCGATAGACGCGCGCCATGTAGCCGCCGAGGAGCGGCGTGAGCGCGGTGAGAACCGCCACGTAGATGGCGATCTGGAGCCAGCCCTGCGTACTCACAGGCGCTCGCCGCGCAGTAGCGCGTAAAGGAGGTAGGCCGCCACCAGCACCGACGCCGCCAGACCGACGAGCTCGGCACCGCTCATGGCGCCGCCGACCGAGTCATCGTTCGTGCCTGGGGGCGCTCATACGCGGTCGAGCCCTTCGATCAGCAGCAGCAGGACGCCGAAGGCCGCCAGCGCGATGAGGATCGACAGCAGGTCCATTCGATTCAGCCGAGGTGGAGCGCGGCGTGGGCCTGGCGCAGAGCGACGCGCAGTTCGTCGTCGCTTGCGCCGACGTAGCACGGCGAGAGTCCGTCGGTGAGCAGGCGCTCGACGAGAGCTACGCCGCGCGGACTGAGCTTGTCGTTCGATTCGAGGTCACTCGCCACCTCGAGGCATAGCTCGCGCTCTGCACGGATCGCGCGGCGGTTGAGCGGCACCTGCGACGTGAGCTGGGGGCGCGGCTTCTCGGCCGCCTCCACCATCCGGCGCAGGCCGGCGGCCAGGCCGGCGCGGCGGCGCCGGGACCTGAGCTGGCGGGCGCGGCGCGAGAGCTCGGGGCTCTCGCCGAGATCGGCGCCCAGGGCGATTCGGCGATCCAGGGTGCTCTTGCGGAGCCACACCCGGGTCGGCCGGAAGAGTGTGGAAGAGGTCATGGGACCACTGTCGTCCCGGGTGCGGCAAGGCAGCGTCAAGAAGCGCTGCCCGCGTATCAAGATCGCGTCAAGAAGCTACGAAGCGGTATCCGATCCCCGGATCGGTGCGAATCAGGGCGGGCGCAGCGGGGTCCGGCTCGATCTTTCGCCTCAGGTTGGCGATGTGCACGCGCAGGGTGTGGGTGTCGTCCTCGTAGGCGTGCCCCCACACCTCGCCGAGCAGGGCGCGATGCGTCAGCAGGCGGCCGCGGTTGCGAGCCAGCACCCGCAGCAGGTCGAACTCGATCGGAGTGAGGTGGATCTCCTCGCCGTTTCGCCGCACGCGATGGCCGGCCACGTCGATCTCGAGGCCATCGACCGCCAGCACGGGCTCCTCGCGGTGTCCCGCGCGTCGCAGGGCGGCGTTGAGCCTTGCGACCAGCTCGCCCGGGCTGAACGGTTTGGTCACGTAGTCGTCGGCCCCGGCCTCGAGGGCCCGGATCTTCTCGCTCTCCTCCCCCACGGCCGAGAGGACCAGGATCGGCATCTGCGACCACTCGCGTATTGACCGGCAGATCCCGACCCCGTCTCCGTCGGGCAGGATCAGGTCGAGTATCGCCGCGTCGGGCGCCTTGAGGGCGGCCTGGTCGAGTGCCTCCTCCGCGCTCTGTGAGGTGATCACTTCAAATCCGGCGTCGCGCAGGATGACCCGCAGGGCGCGCAGGATCTGGAGCTCGTCGTCGCAGACGAGCACCCGGCGCCCGGCGTTCAAGGGACTCCGGCGGGCTGCTCGGCCGGCGCCGGCATCTGGATCACGATGGTGGTGCCCTGTCCGGGCAGCGACTCGGCTCGGATCCGCCCGCCGTTTGCCTCCACGAAGCCTCGCGCGATCGCCAGGCCCAGGCCGGTTCCCGAATGCTCGCCGGCCGAGTGAAAGGGCTCGAAGACGCGCTCGAGCTCCTCGCGCGCGATTCCGGGGCCACGGTCGCCGATGCGCAGCATCAGCTGCCCGCCGGACTTTCGCGCTCGCACGGTTACGGGCGCGCCCGCTGCGTAGCGTCCCGCGTTCTCGAGCACGTTGGCGAGAGCGCGCTCGAGCTGCCCCGCGTCGGCTCGGACCAGCGGCAGGCCGTCGTCGACCTGTACGTCGAAGCCGCCCGGCGGCACCGACACGCTCTCGATCGCCGCGCGCAGGATCTCCTCGAGCGAGATCCAGTCCGCGTTCGATTCGACCCCGCCCGCCTGGAGGCGCGAGAGGTCGAGCAGGTTGTCGACCAGGCGCGACAGGCGGACGCTCTCCAGAGCGATGACCGAGGTCAGCTCCTCGCGCGACTCGGGAGAGAGCGTGTCGGAGGTGAGCCCGCCCGCGGCGGTCGTGATCGCGGTGAGAGGAGAGCGCAGGTCATGCGAGACCGAGCGCAGCACCGCCGTTTTGACCACGTTCGAGCGCCGTAGCGCCTTGGTCTCGATGACCTGCGCCTCCAACTCGTCGCGCTTGCGCGCGGCGACCACGAGCGTCTCGAGCGCCGGCACCACCCGATCCTGGAGCGCCTCGAGCACCGCGGGCTCCGCGTCTCGCGGCACCAAGACCGTCCCCACGCGTGAGCCGTCGACGATCAGCGGCAGCGCGCGCCGGCGCTCGTCCGAGTCGGCCCAGGCGAGCTCCACGCTGACCGATGCAAGGCCGAACGTGGATGCGATCCGCTGGCCTGCCGTGCGCAGCGACTCCTCGAGCTCGGCGCCGCCGAGCAGGATGCGCGCCATTTCGGCTGTGAGGTCGGCCTCCGCTCGCCGCGTCTCGGCCTCGTCGGCGCGCGCGCGTGCGGCGCCGGCGAGCCCGCTGATCACCGCCGCGGCCACGAGGAAGACGCCCAACGCCAACCAGTTCTCGCCCTCGGCGATGGTGAAGCGGCCGGTCGGCGGGATGTGGAAGAAGTTGAACGCGAGTGCGCTCAGCAGCGCGGTGAGCAGGCCGAACCAAAGGCCATAGATGCTCGACACGAACAGCACGGCGAGCATGTAGACGACGCCGGTCGAAACCACAGGCACGAGCTCGCGCAGCCCGAATATGACCGCGGTGACGAGCGCGACCGAGGCAACAGCCGCCAGGGCTCCCGTCGCCGCTGAACGCGGGTGGCGCACCCCCTCATCTTGGCGCATGCCGGGGCGGCCCCGGCGACAGCGGACCTAGGAGAAGGCGTCCCAGCCCTTGAGCGAGGGCAACGGATCGAACGGGCGCCCGCCCTCGTACCAGCCGGGCGCGGTCCACATCTCGAAGTGCAGGTGGCAGCCGGTGGCGCGGCCGGTGTCGCTGGTGTAGCCGACGACCTCGCCCGTCCTGATCCTGTCGCCGACCTTGGGGCGGCCGGCCTTCTCCATGTGCGCGTACATGTAGTCGTTGCCGGTCTTGGCGCCGTCGACGACCACGTAGTAGCCGGCGGCGGAGTGGTACTCGGAGACCTGCACGCGACCGCCGCGGGCGGCGACGATCTTGGCGCCGCACTTGGCGAAGACGTCCTGGCCCTCGTGGCCGCGCCCGGAGCCGAGCCCGTCGCCATAGGAGTGCTTGCCGCGAAGGGGGAAGATGTGGTCGTAGAAGCTGAACTTGGCGCTCGCGCCGGGGCCGCCGCTGAGCTGGGAAACGCGGAACCGGTAGTCGCCGTCGCCGGCGATCCCACCGCTCTCGAGCAGGCCGTCCCAGTCGACGGAGTAGTTCGCGTATGGCTTCTGATTGCGCTCGACGATC
>JBEVKF010000133.1:0-24334 GCA_040509755.1 Thermoleophilaceae bacterium
GACGGCGGCGGCCGTCTATGGCATCCGGGGGCTCACGCCCCCGGTCCCCCGCTGATTCCTGGCCGGCTCGCGGTCCAACTGGGGGCTCACGCCCCCGGTCCCCCGCTGATTCCTGGCCGGCTCGCGGTCCAACTGGGGGCTCACGCCCCCGGTCCCCCGCTGATTCCTGGCCGGCCCGCGGTCCAACCAGCTCATCGCATGCTCCCGCCCAGGCCAACTTGGCAAGCGTCTCCGCGGAGGCGCCGGAACGGGCGGCGAGGTCGCCCAGCGAGCGCCAGGGCCCGCCCTCCTCGCGCTCGGCGGCCAGCGCGCGGATCTCGTGCTCGCGGACCCCGTTCACGTAGCCGAGGCCGAGGCGCACGGCGCCGTCTTCGACAAGACACCGGGCTCCACTCGCCACCACGCTCGGGGCCCGCACCTCGATGCCCACGCGCTGGGCCTCGTGCACGAGCGAGTCGGGTGGGTAGAAGCCCATCGGCTGTTCGTTGAGAAGCGCGCATAGGAACTCCGGGTGGTAGTGCACGCGCAGCCAGGTCGACTGGTAGGCGAGCAGCCCAAAGGCCGCCGAGTGGGCCTTGGGAAAGCCGAAGCCGGCGAACCCCACGATCTGGCTCCAGACCCGCTGGGCAGACTCGCTCGACGCGCCGCGCTCGATCGCGCCGGCCACGAAGTTCTGCTCGTAGGCTCGGATCGCGGCCTCCGAGCGCTTGCGGCTCATCGCCCGCCGCAGCCCCTCCGCCTCGCCCGCCCGGAAGCCGGCGAAGGCCATCGCCACCTCGAGCACCTGGTCCTGGAAGACGATCGTGCCGAGCGTGTCGCGCAGCACCGGCTCGAGCGAGGGGTGCTCGTAGGGCACCTGGAACTCCGGGTCGGCGCGCAGCGCCTTGCGCCGCTCGATGTACGGGTGCACGGCGCCGCCGACGATCGGCCCCGGCCGAACGAGCGCCACCTGCACGGTGATGTCGTCGAGGTTCTCGGGTCGCGTGCGCTTGAGCATCTGCATCTGCGCGCGCGACTCGATCTGGAAGACCCCCATCGTCTCCGCCTCCTGGATGCGGGCATAGACCTCCTTGTCGTCGTAGGGGATGCGCGACAGGTCGATCCGCTCACCGCGCACGCGCGCAATCTCGTCCACGCAGCGCTCCACGGCCGACAGCATCCCCAGCCCGAGCAGGTCGATCTTGAGAAAGCCGGCGTCGCCGCAGGAGTCCTTGTCCCACTGCACCATCTGGCGGCCCTCCATCGAGGCCGGTTGGACCGGGCAGAGGTCGATCAGCGGCTGAGTCGATATGACCATCCCGCCGGGATGCTGGGACTGGTGGCGCGGCAGCCCCCAAGCGTCGCGTGCCAGCTTGACCAGAGCGTCCCAGCGCGGCGAGCGTCCCTGTCCGACGTCGTTGCTTCGGGGCACCTCCTCCTCGATGTCGTTGCGCTCCTTCCAGGGGTCCACGGCGCGCGCCAAGCGCTCGATCTCCCCCGGCGGCAGGCCGAGCGCCTTGGCGAAGTCGCGCACCGCCGAGCGCACCATGAACGTCGAGAAGGCGGCAACGAGCGCGCAACGGTCGCGCCCGTAGCGGTCGTGCACGCGCGGGATCAGGACGTCGCGGATGTCGCGCGGAAAGTCGAGGTCGATGTCCGGCAGGGCGGTGAGCTCCTCGTTGAGAAAGCGTCCCAGCAAGAGCTCGTTCTCGATCGGGTCGATGTGCGAGAGGCCGGTGAGGTAGCAGACGATCGAGGACACGCTCGACCCCCTCCCCCGTCCCGGCGGCAGCAGGCGCCGGCTCGACTCCGGCCCGCGAACCTCGCAGGCCACCTCACGCGCCAGCTCGAGCATGTCGCGGTGCAGCAGAAAGAAGCCCGACAGGCCGAGGTGGCGGATCACCCGCAGCTCCTCCTCGAGCCGGGCGACCGCGTCCGAGCGGCCGGGATAGCGCTCCTCGACCTTGGCCCAGCACAGCTCGGCCAGCCCGCGGTCGGCCGTGGGGTCCTCCGAGCCGGGGTAGCGGTAGCCGAGGTCTTCGGTCAGGTCGAACTCGAGCCGCTCGGCCAGCCGCAGCGTCTCGGTGACCGCGTCGGGATGATCGCGAAAGCGCTGCGCCATGCGCTCGGGCGGAGCCAGGACGTGGGAGGAGTTGCCGCGGCGCTTGGGCTCGGTCTCGTCGAGCGTGGCGCCCAGCCGGACAGCGACCATTGCGTCCTGCAGCGCGATGCGGTCGCGCGTGTGCGCGTGCACGTTGCCAGTGGCCACGCACGCAACTCCGAGGCGCTCCGCCAGCTCGCCGAGGAGCTTGTTGCGGCGCCGGTCGTGGCGCCAGTAGGGGCGCTGGAGCTCGATGCGCAAGCGGTCGGGGCCGAAGATCCCCAGCAGGCGCCGGGCGGCCGCGGCGGCGCCCGGGTGGTCACCCGCCTCGACGCGCGAGGCCACCGCGCCGTCGCGCGCGCAACCCGACAGGCAGACGAGACCCTCGGCGCAGCGTTCGACGTCGGCGAGCGTCACGCTCGGCTCCTCGTCGAGCGCGTCCTGGCCCGGGCGCCGGCCGTCGGTGACCTGAGCCGTGGGATCCGACCAGCCCTCGCGGGCCCAGCGGCGCGTGTGCCAGTGCGCGGCTGTGATCAGCCGGCAGAGGTTCGTGTAGCCCTCGCGCGTCTCGCACAACAGGGTCAGGTGAGTGCCGTCGTCGAGCGTGAGCTCGGCGCCCGTGATCGGCCGCACCCCGAGCGGCTTGAGCGCCTGCGCCATCTCCATGGCGCCGTGCAGCCCATCATGGTCTGTCAGGGCAAGGGCTTGGTGGCCCTGATCCGCCGCCGCCCCGGCCAGCTCCACCGGATGCGACGCGCCGTCAAGGAACGAGTAGGCCGAGTGGCAGTGGAGCTCGACGTAGGACACGAACACATGTTCGCATATGTAACGGCGAACTACTGCTGGGGCTCGTTGGAAACCGCGTCCGCCCCCGGGCGCGCGGCCGCCGACTCCTCGCGACGGCGCTTTGCCTGATAGAGCCCCTCGTCCGCGCGGGCCAACAGGCCCTCGGGGTCGTCGCCCTGCTCGTACACCGACACTCCGAAGCTGGCCTCGATCGGGTCGCCCGTCTCCGGGACGTGCCGGGCGACCGCAGCGCGCAGCCGGTGCACCACGCGCTCGGCGTCGAGGCGGTTGGCGCCGGGGAGCACGACAGCGAACTCGTCGCCGCCGATCCGATAGGCCTCGTCGGAGCGCCGCAGCTGGCTGCGGAGCGCCGCGGACAGCATCTGAAGAGCGTCGTCGCCGGCCTCGTGGCCGCGCGTGTCGTTGACCCTCTTGAGGTTGTCCAGGTCGCACAGGACGAGCCCAAAGCCGCCGCCCTCGTCGATCTCGCGCACCACGCGCACGCGGAACGCTCGCCGGTTGGGCAGGCCGGTGAGCGTGTCGTGGGTGGCCTCGTGGCGCAGGCGCGTCGCTTGGCCTGCGGCGCGCAGCGCCGATACCGCCTGGTTTGCGAACAGGCGCAAGGCCTGCAGCCGGGCCCGGGTCGGCAGCAGCCGGTCGCGCGGATCGTCCACCCAGATCAGGCCGATCCACTTGTCGCCTTCGACAAGCGGCACCATCAGCCAGTGACACGACCAGGCATGCGGCCCGTGGCCGTTCAGCGCCGAGCGATAGGGAACCACGCCGGCGTCGAGGCGCGCCTCGGCCACCTCGGCCGTCAGCAGGTAGCAGCCGGCCACCTCGAACTCCTCGGTGAACAGCGGGGCGAGGGCATCGAGCGTGACGCCCGGGATGATTCCCGGGACGTCGATTCCGAAGCCCGTGGCGGCCACGGGCGTCAGCGGTCCCTCGCGACCCTCGGCCAGCTCGATCACGACCTTGTCGAAGCCCAACGCGTCGTCGATTCCGTCACAGACGGCCTGCAGCACGGCCTCGACGTCATCGGCTTCGGCAAGCCGCGCCGAGACCTCGAGCACGCGCTCAAGCATGCGCTGGTGCTGGACGTCCTTGGCGGTGTTCTGGGCGATCTGGAGCGCCAGCGCGGCGTGGCGCGAGATCGTCACGAGCGCGTCCAGCTGAGGCTCGCTGGGCCGCAGGCCGCTCTCGGGCTCGTCGACCGAGATGACGCCCAGGATCGCGCCGCCGGCGTCCCGCAGCGGAACAAAGAGGGCGTCGCCGGGCAGCCAGGCGTCGGGGTCGTCGCTCGGCGGTAGGTCGGGGACGTAGGTGGAGACGCCGAGCGAGTCCCAGTCGAATTCGCCGTCGAGGATGAAGTAGGCGCCGCGATGCTCGAAGCGATCGGCGAACAGCGGCGTCCAGGTGTCGTTCGGGGAGCTCGTGCCGAGCAGCTGCTCGCGCGACTCAATCGAGCCGACGGCCGCGGCCGTGAGCATGTCGTCGAAGGCCGGGCGGTAAACGTTGACCACGACCGCGCGATAGCCGAGCACCTCGCCGATCGCGCGCGCCACGTCCTGGAGCACCTCCTGGAGATCGGCCTCGTCGCGCACCGATGCGGTGCGCTCGAACATCGACCCGAGGCGCGAGAGCATGGTGAGGGTCTCAGACACCGCTGGCTCCGTTGCCGGCCTCAAAAGGGCATGCGGCGGCTACCCCCGTGGTAAAAACGCATATCTGGGGGTGAAGGCTGTTGCAGGGGTGCTTTGAAGGGGCGGGGCGCAGTTGGGCCACCACTGCAGTATCGGCCATTTTCCCCGCCCTCCTTAGAGCCGGCCTCAAGCCCGCTGCAGGAACCAGCCGCCCGCGACCAGATCGCGAAAGACGACGACGTTGCGGCCGTCGGCCAGCACCAACTCGAAGTAGCGGCGGCGAAGCGGGCGACCTGTCCACCAGCGATCCTCGACCACCCACTCCTCGCGCACGGAGTCGACGTTCCGCGTCCCAACGGCCTCGGGCACGCCGCCATCGTCCGCCCGGACGGAGGCGGGCTTTGGCGTGCCGAGGCGCCGCGATCCGGCGGGGTTCACGACGCGGGAGCGTCCGGAAACGGCGCAAGCACCGCGCGCCGCTCCGGGATGCGCGATCCCGGATCGACCTCGAGGATCTTCAGGGCGGCTTCGCCCCCCGCGGCCTGGCGCGCCTGACGGACGGCCTCCCCCAGGCGGGCGCGCCTGATCGCGGCGGCCTCGTCGAGCAGTCTGCTCTGGTCGTGGGCCGGCGGGCCGAAGGCCTCGACCTCGAGCGCGATCGACTCCGCCGGCGCCGGCAGCTCGGCCAGCCTCGGTCCGACCGCAAGCTGGATCCGCTTGGGATCGGCGCTGGCGTGGCGCAGCGTGACCGCGATGCGCCAGGTGCCTCCAGCCACAAAGCGCGCGGACACCGCGAGCGAGCGCAGGGCGCGCCCACGCCGCTCACGCCGAGCGAGCAGTCGTGCCACGAGCAGTTCGAGGGCCCGCTCCAGCTGCTGCCCGGAGGCGGCGTCGGGCAGATCCAGCCGCTCACTCACCGGCTCGGGCGGGCGCCTGGGCTCGAGCGGGGTGTCGCGCCCGCGCGCAAGATCGAGGGCGAGCAGCCCCGGGTGGGCGAAGCGCTCGGCGACCGCGCGCGCGGGGAGCGCAGCGACCTCGCCCAGGGTGCGGATGCCGAGCTGCTCGAAGACCTCGGGAAGCGCCTCGAGCTCGAAGCGCGTGCGAAGCAGGGCGACGGGCAGCGGAGCCAGGAAGTCGCGCAGCCCGGCCTCCTCGACGACGAGCCCGCCCGCCATCGGCGTCGCGGGGGTGGAGGGGGCTCCCAGCCGGACGCGCGGGGTGAACCCGCCGCGATGGCGTGGCCGTGCCTGCAGGGCGGCGGCATGGGCCGCGAAGCGGCTGGGTGCCGCTCCCAGGCGCGCGCCCGGACCGAGCGCCCTGCGCGCCGCCGCGAGCACACCGGACAGCTCCCCGCCGTGGAGGCCGCGCAGGCCGGTGGAATGGAAGTAGGCGGCGCCCGCGCGGTCTGACTCCATCTCGGCGCCGATCGCCTCGAGCCGGTCGAGCACGGTGTTCCAGAGCGAGCGCACCCCCTCGGGATCGGGCGGCACGAGCCGCAGGCCCGGGCAGCGCGACATCGCCTCGCCCACGCGCATCCCGCGCACGACGCCGAACGCCTCGGCCGGCGCCGACACCTCGCCCACCATCTGCTCGCGGCCCGCCTCCGGCGCCAGCGCGGCGGGCTCGGAGAGCAGTGCGCGCCTGTCCCCGAGGGCGGCCAAGAGCTCGAACCGGGGGTAGAGGACGCACACGATCATGTCGAACACATGTTCGCATTTGGCTCGGCCGCATGCAAGGGGTCTGACCCCTTTGGGAGGGTGGTTGAGGGTTGAGGCGGTCAGAGAAGGCCGGCCACGATGCTCGCCGCGCCGGTGACCGCCACCAGAACCAGGACGGCCGTAAAGAAGCGCTCGCGGTCGAAGCGGCGAAAGGCGCGCTCCCCGATCAGGTACCCGACCGCCACCAGGGCGAGCAGCGGCAGCACGGTGCCCGCCTCGAACGTGCCGGCGCCCTCGGCCGCCAGCAGCACCGCCCCGCCGGCCAGGTTGAGGGCGAGAAAGCTCGCCGCGAGCGTGGCGCGGAACTCCTCGGCGCGCACCCCCCGCGCTTCCAGCCAGAGGACGACAGGCGGCCCGCTGACGCTGATCGACGTCGTCAGGACGCCGCTCGCGAAGCCGACCGCCCACGCGGCCGCCGGCGCCAGGCGCGTGCGCTCCTGCGATCGGTTGCGCCGGCGCAGCGCCCAGGCGGCGGCGAGAATGACCGCCACCCCAACAGCCACCTGGAGGAACTCCTTCGAGAGCTGGATGAGTGCCACCACTCCGAGCGCGAGCCCGGGGATCGCCGCAACCAGCACCGGAAGCAGGCCGCGCCAGTCCACATGCTCGGGCCGGCCGCGCTCGAACAGGACGAGCAGGTTAAGCGCGAGTCCGAGTACCAGCAGGGCCGTGACCGCCTCGACCGGCTCGAGCACCGCGAACAGCGCCGGCGACAGGATGAGCGCGAAGCCGAAGCCCGTCGCCGACTGCACGAACGCACCCGCGAGGGCCGCGAGCGCGGAAAGGACCATCAGTGGACCGTCACGAGCTCCTTCGGGAACTCGGTCAGCGCCTCGCAGCCGTCCTCGGTCACGACCACCAGATCCTCGAGCCGCACTCCAAAGCGACCGGGCAGATAGATCCCAGGCTCCACGGTCACGGTGTTCCCCGCCGCCAGCGATCCCTCGGCAGTACGCGCGAGTCGCGGCTGTTCGTGCACCTCCAGCCCGACCCCATGGCCGAGCCCATGCCCGAAGCGCTCGCCGTGGCCTTCGGCCTCGATGATGCCGCGTGCCACAGCGTCGACGTCCGAGCAGATCGCGCCGGCGCGCACCGCCGCCCGCGCCTCGGCCTGCGCGCGCCGCACCAGCTCGTACACCTCGAGCAGGTCTTCGGCAGGCGAGCCCGTGGCGAAGGTGCGCGTGCAGTCAGAGCAGTAGCCGTCGACCTTCGCTCCCATGTCGATCACGACGAGCGTGCCGGCCTCAATTTCGGCGTCGCCCGGCACGGCGTGCGGACGCGCGCCGTTCGCGGCGGCGGCCACGATCGGCGGGAACGCGGGTCCCTCGGCGCCGCGGTCCTCCATGAAGCGCGCCGCCGAGAGGGCGACCTCGCGCTCGGTTCGGCCGATCAGGCCGCGCTCGCGAATGTCCTGGTACGCGGCATCCGCGATGCCCGCCGCGGCGCGCATCGCCCGCAGCTCGTTCTCGTCCTTCACCGCCCGCAGGCGCTCCACCAGCCGGCCCGCCGGCACCAGCTCCACCCCGTCGCCCGCCTTCGCGGCGAGCTTTCCGTGGGTCTGGACGCTCACGTCGAAATCGTCGAACCCGGCGCGCCCGCGCAGCCGCGCTGCGACGTCGCCGAGCAGGTCGCGGCCGACCTCGACGCGCTCGAAGTCGCGCACCTGGACCGAGGCAAGGTCGACGTGGCGGAAGTCGGTGAAGAACAGGCGCTCCTCGGGGGTGATCCGACACGCGCCGTTCGTGCCGGTGAAGCCGGTCAGCCAGCGCACGTTCACGAGGTTCGTCACGAGCAGACAGTCGAGCTCGGGCTCGTCCAGCAGGGCGGCCAGGCGATCGCCGCGCCCGCTCACGGCCGCACCTTCTCCCGCAGTAGCTCGAGCGCCTCGCGGTAGCCGTCGAGCCCCTTGCCCTGGACGGTGGCGAGGCACAGGTCGCCGATCACCGACACCCGGCGCCATTCCTCGCGCTGGTCGACGGCGGACAGGTGCACCTCCACCGCGGGCAGGCTGGCGACCTCGAGCGCGTCGCGGATGGCCCACGAGTAGTGCGTCCATGCGCCGGGGTTGAGGATCAGGCCGTCGGCGCCCTCCCCCGCTCGGTGCAGCAGCTCGCAGTACTCGCCCTCGTGGTTGGTCTGGAAGAACGCCACGTCGAGACCGAGCTCGCGGGCGAAGCGGTTGATCCTCACCTCGAGCTCGGTCAGGCCAAGATCGCCGTAGTGGGCGGACGGACGCCTGCCGAGGACATCGAAGTTGACTCCGTGCAGCACCGAGATCCGGTGCTTCATCCGGCGCACACCTCCTCGATCGCGCCACGAAGGGCCTCGCTGGAGACGACGTGACCGGGCGTCACTTCGCCGGGAGCCTCGACCAGCACGAACGGCACGCGCCCGCCCTCGCGCTTCTTGTCGCGGTCGACGAGAGCCAGGACCTCGTCCACCCCGGCCCCGGAGAACTCGAGCGGGAGTCCGCGCGCCGCCAGCAGTTCGGACACCTCGGCGCGCAGCGCCTCGCGTCCCGATAGGCGAAGTGCAGCCAGCAGTCCGATGCCCACCGCCTCGCCGTGCCGGTAGCGCGTGTAGCCAGTGGCCGCCTCGATCGCGTGCCCGACCGTGTGACCGAGGTTCAGGACCTGCCGGCGCCCGCCGTCGCGCTCGTCCTCGGCCACCACCGCGAGCTTCGTCCGCAGACAGCCCATGATCTCCCGCGCGCCGGGAGCGCCGCCCTGGCGCACCCGCGCCCAGAGTGGCCCGCCGGCGATCAGGGCCGTCTTCACCACCTCGGTGTAGCCCGCCGAGAGCTCCTCCGCTGGCAGCGTGTCGAGCGCGGCCGGATCGCACAGGACCGCCGCCGGCTGGTGAAAGACGCCCACGTAGTTCTTGCCCTCTCGCAGGTCCACGCCCGTCTTGCCGCCGTAGGCCGAGTCGACCTGCGCCACCAGTGTCGTCGGCACCTGAACGTGGCGCATGCCGCGCTGGTACACGCCCGCGCAGAAGCCGGCCAGATCGCCGACCACGCCGCCACCCATCGCGACCACGAGATCGCCGCGCTCCGCTCCCGCCCGGGCCAGCGAGCGCAGGACGTGCTCGGCTCCCTGCATCGTCTTGTGCTCCTCGCCGGCCAAGATCACGATCCGTTGCTCGTCCGGGATGCGCTGCAGGCGCGCGACGTTCTCATCGGTCACCACGAAGCGTCGCCCGCGAAGCGCGGGGAGGAAGCCTGCCTCGATCAGGCCGCGGCCGAGGAACACCGGATAGTCGCCCGACTCGGCCGCCGCCCAGACCATCCGTGTCCCCGAAGGCGCGTCGCGCAACGCCTCGACGAAGGGCACGGCGCGGCGCAGCGCGTCGCGGTCGGCGGGCGGGATGACCGCGTCTGCCACGGACTCGTAGACGGGTAGCCGGTCACCCTGCAGCTGGGCAAAGCGGGCCGGATCGCGGGCAAGCGGGCGACCCTTGCCCGATGCGCGCCGCCAGGCGTCCTCGGGATCGATCTCGAGGTGGACGACGATGTGGCGCGCGAGCGCCTCGCGCACCCGCTCGGATCCGAGCGCGCCGCCGCCCAGCGCGATCACGGCGCCGTCGGCGCGCTCGAGCAGCTCGCAGACCGTTTCCTCCTCGCGCGCGCGAAAGTCGCCCTCCCCCGCGCGGTCGAAGAACGCCTCGATCGGCTCGCCCAGCCGCAGCTCCAGCTCGCGGTCGGAGTCGATCGCCTCGACGCCCAGCTCGGCGGCGAGCGTGCGCGCACCGGTGGTCTTGCCGGCGCCCATGAAACCGACTAGCACGATGGCTACGGGACGCGCCTCCACCCGATCCGTTCCTCGTAGGCGCCCAGGGCCGCCCTCACGTCGTCGACATGGTCGCCGCCGAGCTTCTCGCCGTAAGCCGCCGCGAGCACCAGCGCCACCATCGCCTCGCCCACCACGGCAGCGGCCGGCACGGTGCAGGAGTCGGTGCGCTCGCGCAGGGCCTGCGCCGGTTCCCCCGTCTCGATGTCCACGCTGCGCAGCGGCTTCGTCAGCGTGGGGAGCGGCTTCATCGCCGCCCGGACCACCAGCGGATCGCCGGTCGTCATGCCGCCCTCGAGCCCGCCGGCGCGGTTGGTGTCGCGAAAGTAGCCGCGCTCCTCGGAGAAGAAGATCTCGTCGTGGGCCCGGGAGCCGACCCTACCGGCAAGGTCGAACCCGTCCCCGATGCCGACTCCCTTGATGGCCTGGATCGACATGATCGCGGCGGCGAGGCGACCGTCGAGGCGCTCCTCCCACGACGCGTAGGAGCCGATCCCCGGGACCACTCCGAAGGCGCGGACCTCGAACACCCCGCCGAGCGACTCGTTGGCCTTTCTGGCTGCGTCGATTTCGGCGACCATGGCGTCGCTCGCCTCGGCATCCAGGCAGCGCACCGGCGACTCGTCGACGCCCTCGAACTCCTCCGGGCCCGGGTCGTCGCGCTCGGGCGCGGCCACGGCGCCGATGCGGGTGACGTGTGAGCGGATCATCACGCCGAGGCCGCGCAGGTAGGTCTTGGCGAGCGCGCCCGCGGCCACGCGGGCGGCCGTCTCGCGCGCCGAGGCGCGCTCGAGCACGTTGCGGACGTCGCTGTGCCCGTACTTCATGACGCCCGCGAGATCGGCGTGGCCGGGGCGCGGCAGGTGGACCTCGTCCACCGGCGCGTCCACCGGCCAGGGGTTCATGCGCTCCTCCCAGTTGCGATAGTCGCGGTTCTCGATTCGCAGCGCCACGGGGCTGCCCAGCGTGCGCCCATGACGCACTCCGGCGACCACCTCGGCGCGGTCTTTCTCGATCTTCATCCGGCCCCCGCGCCCGTGGCCGAGCTGTCTGCGGGCCAGGTCGCGATCGATGTCCTCGCGGCGCAGCTCGAGGCCCGCAGGGAGCCCCTCGACGATCGCGGTCAGCCCCGGACCATGCGACTCCCCGGCGGTTACGAAGCGCAAAGACATAGCGCCCACACCCTACTTAGAGGGTGCGGGCGCCAGGCCCGGGGGGAGTGGGGGTGGGTCAGCCGTCCGGAGTCGTGGGTGCGGAGCCCGACGGAGCGGGGCCAACCGGCGGCCGCTCATCGGCGTCGTAGTAGCCGATCGGCGGATGCGCGTGGCAGCGCTCAGACTCGAAGGGCTTGCAGGGGTTGAAGGGATTGGTGTAGGCCCAGCTGTTGAGGCCGGGGGTGGCTCCAACACCCGGCCCTACCCAGGCATCGCTGTTCCAGTCGCCGGGCCGACGGACCTCGAACATGTTGCTCACGCCGTCGTGGTCGGCGTCATCGGGTCCGTCGAGCACGCCGTCGCCGTCCATGTCCGGGTCGACCAGGGCGTCGAAGCGCGGCGCCGTGTCCTCGTTGTCGAGGAAGTCGATCCCCGGGTACTGGCTCTCCTTGGGCTCGACGGTCCCGTTGTGTACGGACGGCCACCAGGCCTCGGTCATCTTGCCCGTCGCCTCGTCCCAGTTGCCCAGGCCGTCGTTGTCGGCGTCGCGCTCGTCGTCGCGAAGCTTGGTGCTGTCGTCCAGGTCGAGCGACCAGGCCAGGAGGCTGCCGGCCGCGGGCGCATCTACGTTACGCGAGTACTGGAAGCCGTCGCTGTAGAGCAGGTCGTCGAGCGAGCCGGGCCGGGCGGAGCGGACGGCGCCGTCGGCGGAGTAGCGCACCCAGAGGCGGTATTCGTCGCTCAGTCGCAGGCCGTCGCCGTCGAAGTCGACGTTCGCGTCCGAGCTGTCGAGCGCGTTTGCGTAGGGCCGCGAGCCCGGATAGGGAAGCGGAGGCGTGCTCGAGGTGCGGTTGAGGTCCCTAGCAGACTGCTGCTCGTAGCCGTCCTCGACGCCGTCGAGATCGGTGTCCTTGAGACAGGGGTCTGTCTTGATCGAGCTCTCGAAGCCGTTGGGGAGCAGGTCGCCGTCGTGATCGCCGCCTGAGCCGCCGTCGTTGCAGACCGCGGGGCTGGTGCCGTCACCGCCGGTGGTGTCCCTCCTGGTGATGACCGGCGAGAGGCGCCGGATCGTGAACTTGCTGACGCGGCCGGCGATCACGCGTAGCTTGAAGCGGGTCGGGCGTTGCCTCCCGCTAGCGCCTACCAGGAGCCGGGCGACCGCCGCGGGGACCACCACGACCAGCCTGGTGCGACTCGCGCGACGCGGCTTGGCAAACGCCAAACGGCCGTTCGGCGACCGGAAGATGACGGTGTTGGCCTTCGGCCTGGCCTTGAAGTCCTTGCCGCTGATCGCGAGCTTGGCGCCGACGCTCACCCGCATCGGAAGCACACGCGTGATGCGCGGAGTTTGCTGTGTCGAGGCTGCCAGCGCCGCGGGTGCGGTGGCCATGACGGCCGCCGGCGTGAGCGCGAGTAGGGACATGGAGATGATTCGGCGCATGCCAGACTCCTTATCGACGGTCCTGAACGCCGGCTGAATCGCCGCCGGTCGTGCTGGACACACCCACGCCGCGACGCGGTGCCGAGCTGTCGACCTCCACCTTGCGGATCTCGTCGATGCGCAGCACATAGCTGTCGCCGTCATCGTTTGTGAACTTGTGCTTGGAGCCCGGTCCGAGATAGAGGTAGGCGCATTCGGTCTCGCTCGGCTTGCAGGTCCCCTCGCCCGCCGGCTTGAGCGACGCATCGACTCCGAAGACGGCGTTGCCGCCGCTGGCGGTAGCCCCGAGGAAGATCAACAACGGCGAGGCAGCGTCTGGAACCATCTCGAGCCGCTTGAGGCCGGTGATCTTGCGAGTCCGGCCGTTGGCGTTGAACGTCACATCGATCACGTACGTGTAATAGGTGGGGGTGGTCGTCGAGCCGCCGTCGCCGGAGCCGTCGTCAGAGCCGTCGCCAGAGCCGGTGTCAGGGCTGGTGTCGCCGCTGCCGCCAGGCGTCACAGCGCCGTCGGTACTCGAGGGCGGGGATGTGCCCGGGCCGGCGTCAGAGGTCGTGCCCGATCCGGCCTGTGCGTCCCTGAGCACCCTGCTAGGCGGGCGGAAAGGGTTCCTGGGATCGAAGGTGTCCAGCGTGGACCCGCCGTTGACGTCGTCTTGGACCAACGTCACGGTGGCCAGGCCCTTGCGGTCTTCGTCGGGCGCCGCGGCGCGCGTTTCGGCCCCCGAGGCAGCGGAAGCCGGCGGCTCCTCCGACGACTTCGAGAGCAGAACCGGCACGGCGACGAGCGCGCCGAGCAGAACCAAGGCCACAGGCCAAAGGCGCTTGCCGCGCAGGTCGTTCCAGAGATCGGCGAAGTAGTTCTTCATGGCCTCAAGGGGTTGCGGTGGCGGTCGGGGCCGTGCTCGGCGCGGGAGTCGCGGGCGTGGTGGTGCTCGCCGGCGTGCTCTGGGCGGGCCCGGCTGGCGACGCTCCAGCAGTTGCGCCCTGGACCTTGGGCGAGAGGTAGATCGTCGCCGAGATCTCGGCGCGCAGGAGCGGGAAGATCTCGCCGTCGCTCGACCAGCGCACGCCCTCGACCGTGATCAGGCGACCACTGACCGCCACGTTGCTGTTGGCGACGCGAACGAAGCGCTTGAGGTGGTGAAAGAAGTCGCTCAGGTTGAAGAAGTTGCCGACAAACTCGAGCTCGAGCGGCACCGTCTCCAGGCCCGCCGGCGCCACCGGGGTCGCGCCCGGAGCGGCCGGAGTGGTCGCCCCGCCGCCCACCGGAAGCCCCCCACCCTCGGATGTCGAGGTCTGGGTGTCCGCTGGGTCCACGCCGGACTGCTCGGCTGCTGCAGCGCCCTGGTCGGCTGTCTGCGCGGTGTCGTTGGCTGACTCCACCGCGGTGCCTGGACCGCTCTGGGCGGTCGCGCCGTCGGCTGCGACCGGGGCTCCGCTCGCTCCGGATTCCGATCCGGCCGCGGGCGGCGCGGTGGTCGCGGCGGGCGTGACCACACGCTCGCCCATGGTGATCTTGGTAAAGCGGATACCGGTCCCGTGGGCCGCCGCGTCAAGCTGGACGAGCACGCTCGGCATGTCCACGTCCGCCGGGATGGCCTTGCCGAGTCGCACGATCTCCGTGTAGGCGCCCGTGAAGCTGTGCTCGGCGTTCTCGGCGGCGGTCGCAGCCGTCTTGGCGGTGTCGCGGCGCTGCTCCTGCTTTGCGAGCGCCTTGGCTGTCGAGGCGGCCTCCTCGCGCTTGGGGGCTAGCAGGAGGAACCAGTAGCCCACCGCCACGACGAGCGGCACAAGCAGAAGAAGAATCTTCTTGTCGCGATCCGACATGCTCATGATCCACCTCCAAGGGAAGCCGGCACGCGGCTGGCACCGGGAGGCGCCTCGGACGCGGGCTGGGTCGCATCGAACGAGAGCGTGAGCTCGAAGCTGTAGAGCCGTCCACAGCTCTCGAAGGTGGCAAGCTGGCCGGCCTGCTCCTGGGCAGACTCGACGAGCTCGACGTCGTTCACGCGGTGCAGCTGGCGAAGGCGGACCATCAGCGCCGCCACATCAGACTGGTGCGGGGTGCAGCCAACGAGGGTGGCCGAGGGACCTACGGCAGCCGCGGCAGGCGCTGGCGCCGTGGTCTCGGCCGTGCCCAGAGCGCCGGTGACCGAAGCGTCGCTCGACTGCAACCAGCTGCCCTCGGGCATGATCCGCGACAACTCGCGCATGAAGCGCTCCCAGTCGAAGCGTGCCTGGGCCACTCCCACCACGGAGGCCACGCGTTGCTCGGCGATCGCGGCGAAGTCGACGTAGTCGGCTGCTAGCGCCGCTTTGGCCTCCAGGCGGTCGGCCTCCGCCTTTGCAGCGACGGTCTGGTTCTGATTGTCGGTCACCTGATTGGAAGTGAGCACGTAGCCCGCGACGAGCGCGAGTAGCACGGTGAGGACGGCGAGCACGCCGTGGGCGCCCTTGCCGCCACCAGCGGCGGCCTCTCTGGGGGCGCGGCGGCGCTGTTCATATGGAAGGAGGTTGACGGGCCTCATGCCGCTGCTCCCAGCGACAGGCCGGCCGCCACCGTGTATCGGTGGGGGTCTTCTCCGACGGCCAGTGCCGAGCCGTCGATCTGGCCGAGCGGTGCGGCGACCTGGACCGGTAGCCCCAGGTGCACCGCGAGGTCGTCTACGAGCGCCGAGTCGGCCGAGCCGGGACCCGACAGCACGACTTCGCCAACTGGTTGGGCCCTGGGCTGGGTCATGTAGTAGTCGATCGAGAGCCGGATCTCGTCGGCCAGCCGCGAGCCGGCATCCTCGTCGTCCCAGACGGCGGACAACGGACGGGCGAAGAAGCAGCTGGAGCCAACGGCGACCGCAAGGTTGCTTACGCCGCCGAGGTGGCAGAACACGCGGGCGCTGCCCTCGTCGCCGTGGCCGTTTACGGCGAGAGCGCGCACCAGGGCGAAGGCGTCCAGATCGACTCCTTCGACCTTCAGGCCAGCGGCCTTGACGGCCTCGAGCAGGGTCTCGATCATCTTGCGGCGCGCGGCCACAAGGACGACCTGCATGCGAGGGGTCCCGTCGGTAGCTTCGGCGTAGCCGGCCACTTGATGGTCGAGCACCGCCTCGTCCAGCGGCATGGCGATGGCCTCCGAGGCCTGGAAGCGGACAGCGGCGTTGCGCTGCTTCTCGTCCTCGATGCGCGGAAGCTCGATCACGCGCACCACGATCTGCTGGTTTGCCACGCCGATGCGCAAGTTCTTGGGCAGCCCGGCCTGAGCAGCGAAGCGCTTGAGCTCCTGCCCGAGCGCCTGGGGGTCGGTCACCTCGCCGTCGCGCAGGAGGCCCTCGGGGAGGTCCAGGCTTGCGCCGCGCACGATCCGGCCGCCGTCGACTTCTGCGGCCGCGAGGTAGCGACCGTCGATATCGAGACCAACGTTCGCGCGCTTGGAAGACTTTCGGAGGGAGAGCTGCATGGGCGTTAACCGGGTTATCGGCCGTAGGGTGGACGGCGTTAGCCCTAAGGCGCAAATGTCCAGAAGGCGTGGACGCTCAGCGCAGGAACTGCTCGTCGTACAGGTCGATGAGCTCGGGGCCTGCCAGCAGACCCACGACCCCGCCCAGCGCGAGGAAGACTCCGAAGGGCACGGCTTTCTTGCGCGCCTGCGCGCCCTCGCGAGCGATGATGGCGAGCCCTACGATGCTGCCGGTGAGAAACGCGACGAGCATCGCCGGCACGGTTGAGAGGCCCAGGTAGAGGCCCATCGCCCCGGCGAGCTTCACGTCGCCCATCCCCATGCCGCGCGGGTAGGCCAGCACCACGAGAAACAGGAAGAAGAAGGCGCCGGCTCCCGCGATGAGGTTCTCGACCAGGTCGCCGGAGTCGACGAGCAGGGTGGCCACCAAGCCGTAGACGGCCATCGGGTACACGATCCTGTTGGGCAGCAGCTTGTGGTCGTAGTCGATTCCCGCGAGGGCGATCAGGAATGCGACGAACGGGAGCTCGAGCACGAGCCCCTCGTCGAAGCCTCGAACGGCAACGGTCGCGCCGAACGCGGCGGCTGTGAGCAGCTCGACCAGCGGATAGCGCGGCGAGATCGGCTCGCCGCAGCGCCGGCAGCGTCCGCGCAGGACCAGCCAGGAAGCGACCGGGACGTTGTCGTAGAAGGGGATCGGGTGTTCACACGACGGGCAGCGCGAGCCCGGAGAAACGATCGACTCGCGGCGCGGCAGGCGCCAGATCACGACGTTCAGGAAGCTGCCGATCACGGCGCCAAAAGCCGCGGCCAGCGCGATCGTCGCTGCTTTGTCCACAGCCGGGGAACCTACTGGCGCGCGCGGCGGGTCCGGACCCTATGGCAGGTCCAGCGGAACGATCTCGCGCCAGGTGTTCTGCACCACTCCGGCGGTGCCGAACGCGTTGACGTTCTGCAGCGCGTTCCCATCGAAGTCGATGTTGAGCTTTCCGCTCGAGCCGGCCTCGACTCCGCCCTTACCCTCCACGATGACGGCGCCGGCGAGCTGGGAGTTGCCGTGGATCTTGACAAGGTCGCTGTCGGACGAGTTGCTCAGGTTGGCATGGAAGATCAGGCCGTGGTAGTTGACGGTCCCGTTGAGCTCGATCTTGCCGCTCAGCAGGATCACCATGCCCGGGTTGGCAGCCGAGTTGAAGGTGTCGTTCCCTGTGTACTTCCACTCCGTGGCGCCGCCGGGGTCGAGGACGACCACGTCGCCGCTCAGGCTCGCCGGCTTGGAGGTGTAGAAGGTGCCGTTCGCCCGAGCGACGTCGAGCAGCGCGTCGAGGTCGTCGGCGCTAAGGGTCGAGTCCCCGCTGTAGCCGGTCTGCGTCAGGTTCGGCGTGATCTGGCCCCTCTTCGACTCGTACTCGAGGCAGTTCGGCTGCTCTCCGCTCCCGTTCGGGGGGCCGCACCGAACCGTGACGCCCTGCGAGCCGGTGGTGTCCACGATCGCCGCGGAGTGGTTGCCGTTGTTGGTGGTCTTGAAGCGGCCGGCCAGGATCGCGTGGGCGGGCAGCTTGATCGGCCGCGGCTCGATCCGGATCAGGCCCACGATCGCGCGCTCGCGGGCGCGCACCTCGGCCTGGGTGCGGACCCACATGAGCTTGTCTTCATTCTGGTCGTAGCGCGGTCGCCCGCCCAATCCGGTGTTGACGTCGCCGACCAGCGCGTCGGTCCAGAATGTGTCCGGCGCGACGCCCGCTCCGGTGGCGTTGTCGCGCACCCACGTGCGCCACCTGGTGGCGCCGGCGAAGTCGTTTTGGGTGGCCGCGTCGTAGTTGAGCGCGAGCTTGGCCGGATCCGGACAGAAGCTGCTGGCCGGGGCATCGCTGCCGCAGGTCGGCGGGTATGGATTCGTGGCGGTGCCCGTGCCGCGCCGGCCGAGGATGAAGCTCTGCTGGGTGAGGGCGCCCTCTGAGAGGTTGAAGGTCGACTCGGCCTGGCGCTCCTTACCCGAGAGCTGGGTCTGGCCGTCGACTCGCGAGAGCGCGGCCAGGCCGATTGCCATCATGATCGAGAGGACGAGGATCGCGGTCACGATCACGTTCCCGCGCTCTTCGCTCAACCTGTCGTTCAGCACGTTACGACTCCTCCGGGTATGCACACGGTCTGGGGATCGGCCTGGCTCTGCAGATCCGCCTGGTCCTTGACGATCAGGTAGACGCTGTGGTTGCCGAAGGTCGTCGGCGTGTAGACGTTGACGATGCCCTGCCCCACCAGCGTCGGGGTCGCCGCAGGGTCGTACCAGAAGTAGTAGAGCGCCCGTTCCTCCGGATCCTCGGAGTCCGAGGCGTTGAGGACGATGGAGGTGCCGTCTCGGACCGCCGTGAAGCGGGCGGTCGGCACGCGGTTCTGGTTGCGCAGGAACACGGTGGTGAAGAGGCTCGTTTCCTTCGGGCGCTTGCCTGGGTTGACGTCGACCCAGAGGCTGGTGTGGATCTCGGTGGTCTTCAGCGGATCCGCGTCGTTGTAGGTGAAGATCGGCCGCACGCCGTTCACCACGTCCTGGGCCGCCACTGTGGAGCTGGCCGCCGGCCACCCTGCTCCGGGACAGTCGCTAGTGCCCGGTGGCACCGGATCGGTGGGCGTGATCCAGGTCATGCGCTGGAGCACGAGCTCGCGCATTACAGCGTCGTAGCAGTAGCGCACGAAGCGGGTGTTGCGCTGGTTTGCGCTCCCGGCCGGCCGGACGTCGGCCACGGACTGGACGATCAGGTCCTGCGGTTCCTTGCGCTTGATGGCGTACGGCTGCTCGTTGGTCGGGCTGGCCAGGTTGCGCAGCTCGCGGGCGAGCCCGTCCATGCTCGCCCTGGCCTCCTGCTGGGAGTCGTTCTGGCGCGCATTGGTCTCGGCGTTGGACTGGAAGGACGTGAGAGTCGTGAGGGTGGCCCCGAGGATCACGAGCATCAGCCCGCAGACCACCAGCAGCTCTACGAGCGTGAAGCCGCCTTCGTCGCGGCCGATGCGGGTCACGGGAAATCCGCGACCGCGGCGCTCAGGGCGGACTCGCCCAGGTCGTCATCGACAGCGGTCACGCGGTAGGTGTGCGGTCCGTCAGGCGTCTCGGGGTCGGTCCAGGCGAGGGCATCGGTGCCGCTGGGGAAGAAGATCCCGTAGCGGTCTGCGTACGTGTTCCCGTCGCGATAGATCCGGTAGAAGTCGATGGATCCGTCCGGGTCGCTCGCCGGGTCCCAGCGCACGACGGTGGCCCCGTCGGAGGCCGGCGAGCCGTCGGGCTCGGTGCAGCCGGGCAAGCCGCCCAGGCAGGCCGAGACGTTCGCCGGGGTGGTGGGCACCAGGTTCCCCGTCGCCGTCGCCGCAGCGGTGTAGACGCTTCCCTCTCGCAGCGCGCCACCGGGAGCGGTGTCCACGCCAACGACCTTGTAGTGAAGTTCCGCGGGGACCAGTGGTGCGCTCTCGTCCAGGCAGCCGAGCTCCCCGTTCGCCTGCGGAATTACGTAGGTGCCCACCTGCCCGGGGCAGGGGACCTGCGCCCAGGGGCCCGCGGCGCCGGTCACACTGCGATAGACGCGATAGCCGAGCACGTCGCACTCGACGTTCTTCTGCCAGCGGATGTCAACGGCGGTGCCCCCGACGCTGTTGCGTCCGGCCTCGACCTGCACGACCTCTTTCGGCTCGGCGCGGTTGAGCACGATCGTGAGTGCCTTGGGCGTGCCGGTGCGTCCCTTGTCGTCCGATGCCTCGGCCTGGACCACGTAGGTGCAGTCGTTGTAGTAGTTGCCGGAGCCTCCCTCGATGTCCCAGGTGAAGGTGAACCTGCGCTTGCTGGCGCCGACCGGATCGGCAGGGCCCTGCGAGACGCCTTCGACCGACCAGTTGAGGTCGGCCGCGTCGGTCGAGGTGTCCGCCTCGAAATTGACCACTCCGGGAGTCGTCACGGTCTTCGGAGTCCCACCGACTGCGGGAGCGTCCAAGCGGATCACTGTGGGCCCGAGCCCGCCGACGGGGTTGGAGATCAGCGAGGTCTGCTTGACCTTCTCGGTCCCGTTCTCGCGCTTCCAGGTGAGGGTGATCGCGATGCGCTTGTAGTCGTCGGGGTTGCGATCCGCCGTGGCTCCGGCGCCGGTCCCGACGTCTGAGTCCGGGCAGAATTCAATGGTTCCGTCGTGGGCGCCGAGGTTGTCCTTCGGGTCGTCCATGGAGCAGACCTGGAGCGAGACGTCGTAGAGGAACCCGCGGCTCTCGATGTTGTGGCCCGGCTGGCCGGACGAGTCGCCCAGCGCCGGGCGTGCCTGGAGCGCGACGTAGAGCTCGGCGGCGGACAGGTTCTTGTACTGAACGGAACGCCCGACCTCGACCACCGAGCGGGCGACATTGTTCGCGCCCTCGCGCGCCTTCGTCTTGGTGGTGATGGCATTGGCCCCGTCGACCATGGCCACCACGCCGAGGATCCCGACCATCAGGATGACGATCGTCACCAGCACCTCGATCAGGGTGAAGCCGCTCTGCGACCGATGGCTCGTAACGGGCATCAGGTTCCCCTTCGGCCGCCGCTGCGAGATCTGGGAGCCGCCCGGCAGGATGATGGACGCACGTGCTATGAAATGAAAAGGGCGGGCCGAAGGCCCGCCCCGTTCTAGAGCTCGTGAGAGCCGATGGTCAAACTGGTGCCTACCAGGTGCCACCCGTCCCGCAGCCGCCGCTCCCACCCGCACTGCAGGTGTACGGCTTGACGAACTTGCCGGCGGTCTTCGTGATGACGAAGCTCGTGCCCGACTTGGACAAGGCCGTGACTGTGTAGGCTGCCAGGCCCTGCCCGCTCACGGTCACCTGACCCTGGCCGGCACCGATGGCGAGACCGCTGTCCGCGATGTCGTTGTGGGTAGTGGTGCAGTTGGTGTAGTCCTGCTCCTGCGTGAAGCACGACTCGACGTGCGACACGAGGTTACGAGCATTTGACTTTGCCTCGGCGTCCTGGCCCTTCGTCCGCTGACCCAGGAAGGCCGGCAGTGCGATGGCGGCAAGGATGCCGATAATCAGGATGACGACAAGGAGCTCGATAAGGGTGAAGCCCTTCTCCTCGTTGTGCATCCGTGCTTGGAGCTTCCGCAGCATGTGTCTCCTCCTTGAAGGTGACTTAGTTGATCTGAGTTGCCATCCGCCGCGGTAAGCCCCTAAGACTTAATCGGTCTCGGTGGTAGCTCGGCCGGGTCATCCTGACCCCCGGAGCTTTGCGTCCCCGCCTCACGACGGGTTTGCCTTTAACACCGTGGCCTCTGGCTTCTCTCGTGATCGACTCCGGGCGCGCCGGCCTTTAGCTCCATGGGGTCAAGGACCTAGTCCATTTGTCCAGAGACCCGCACGGCGGGCCCTAACCTCCGATAGGTGCACCTGCGCCGCGCCCTGCTGCTATTTGCCATCGTGCTCGCCCTGGCGGCTGTCGCCGCGTCGGTCTCTCGCCCGCGCGAGGACGCCCGCGAGCGGACCGAGCGGTCCATCCCCCCGACCCTGACCGACCGCCAGGAGCCGCCGACGGTCTCGCGGGGGCCCGCCGTCGACGCCGGGCTCACCGAGCTGAGGTTCAGCGGGGCCGAGGAGCAGAAGCGCCTGCCCGAAGGCGCCGCCACCGTGCTTGTCGAGGTCGCGGAGGCCGGGCAGGTCGAGATCGCCGGACTCGGCCTGAGCGCGGCGGCCGACCCGCTAACCCCCGCTGTGTTCGAAGTCTTCGCCTCGCAGGCCGGCCGCTTCGAGATCTCGTTCACGCCTGCCGACGGCAACGAGTCGCGTACCGCCGGGACGCTGGTCGTCGGGCCGTCGTCGAGGTGACCGTGGTCGCCCGCGGCGCGCTCGCTCTCCTGGCCCTCGCGCTCGTTACCGGGTGTTCGAGCAGCGGCAGCGAGGAGCCCACGCCGTCGGCCCGGGCAGAGAAGTCCCGCCCTGCTCGCGACCGGCTGCAGCCGGCCCGCTGCCCGGCCGAGCTGAGCAACTGCCGCAGTGCGAGCGGCCGGATCATCTACGTCGAGCGCGTCGACCCCGACGGCGACGGCGACGCCCACTTCGTCCTGGTCTCGCGCGAGGCGATCACCGGGCCGGGCCTCTCGGTGATCGACGTGAAGCGATCGCTGCGCCCATCCCCCCTTCCCGGCCCCGGCGACCGGCTGAGCGCGGCGGGGCCGGTGTATCGCGGCTCGTACGACCAGAAGCAGATCGAGGCGATCGAGTTGCATGTGGCCTACGCTGCCGGGCGTGGGCGAGCAGAAGGAAAGGATGCTGCGGGGTGAGCTCTACCGCTACGACGATCCCGACCTCAGGGCGGATCACGTGCGAGCTCAGCTCCTGCTCGAACGCTTCAATGCGACGAGCGTGGTCGACACCGGCGAGCGACGCGCGATCCTCGAGGAGCTGCTGGGAGAGATCGGCGCGGACGTGGAGATCAAGCCGCGCTTCCTCTGCGACTACGGCTACCAGACCACCGTGGGCGAGGGCACCTTCATCAACTACGGAGCGATCTTCCTCGATTGCGCCCCGATCACGGTGGGCCGCCATTGCCAGGTTGCGACAAACGTCCAGCTTCTCACCGCGACCCACCCGTTGGAACCGGGGCCGCGGCGCGACGGCTGGGAGTCGGCCCATCCGATCGTGATCGAAGCTGGGGTCTGGCTCGGAGGCGGTGCGATCGTCTGCCCGGGCGTCACCATCGGCGAGGACACGGTGGTCGGCGCCGGCAGCGTGGTCGTGGAGGACCTGCCGTCGGGCGTGCTGGCGGTCGGCAGTCCCTGTCGCCCGATCCGCGAGCTGGGCTAGGTCCGGACAACCAGCTCGATCTCTCGCGCGCGCGCGAGGAGCATGGTTAAACCATGGCGCGGATCACGTGGCGAGCGGCGCTGCTCGCGCAGTACGACCGCCGACCAGCTCTCCCCCGCATCCAGCTCGGAAGCGAGCTCTTGGGCAACCTCGCGCGGAACCCAGCCGACCTGCTCGCCGCCTCCCGCGGGGTACACGGCGATCGCGTTCGGATCGTTCTCGTTGCCGGGGTCGCGGCGCAGCTCGAGAGGCTTCCCCGGCCCGACGTCCTCGCCGGCGACGGCCTCGGCGTGGTGCTGTCCGGCGCCCGCGGCGCCGGCCACGCGCAAGCCGCGCTCGGCGAGCGACGGATCATCGCGAGCGAGAAACCGGCCGCCGCCGGGCTCGACGAGGCTGTAGCCGGCAAGCCAGACCTGCCCGCCCTCGTCCGGATACCAGTAGCGCTCGTCGTAGTCGACGTCGACGGTGATCGAACCCTGCTGCACGCGGCGAGCCTACGCGCGATGACGGCCCGATGGGTCGCTTCGCCGAGCCCTCGACCCTCGGAAGGTCAGGGGTTGACCGGACGGTCCCGGTCCGCCAGGACCTCGGCCGCGCTCAACCCCCGGTTGTAGACGCGGATCTCGTCGAGCTGGCCCTGGAACCACTCGCCCCAGATGCTGTTCCCGCCGAAGCGCAGCGCGCCGCTCGACACAGGGATCGGCGTGGCAAGCGCGCGCGTCGCGACTTGGGCGCCGTTCACGTAGAGGCGCCAGGTAGCCCCGTCGAAGGTCGTGGCAAGGTGGGTCCAGGTGTTGAGCGCTATCGCCGTCGTGCCGTTGATGCCCTGGCTCGCGATCCAGCTTGCCGGTCGTAGGGCCGAGCCAACCTGGGAGGCGGAGTAGAGGGCGTAGGCGAGGTTGCCCGTGGTCTCCTTGATGATCGCCGTCCGCCACAGGGATCCGGCGGTCGGGCGCACCCAGGCCTCGAGGGTCATTCCGGTGGTCAGATCGAGCGAGTTCGCGTCCGGGACGGTCACCCAGTCGTTGTTCCCGTCGAAGCTCAGCGACCTCACGAACTTGGCCGTCGTGCTTCGGGTAGCCCCCGAGATCGTCCCGGTGTTGCCGGTGCCCGAGGCGTCCGCGACGGTCGTGCCAGAGGGTTCGTCGAAGCCGTAGGCCGCCACGAGCCCGACCGGCCCGGTGTTGTTGACGGTCACGTTGACGGTGGTGGCGGTGCGGGTGTTGCCGGCACGGTCACGCGCGATCGCGGTCAACGCGTGCGGGCCGTTGGTCGCGCCCGCTGTGTTCCAGCTCGCCGAATACGGCGCCGTCGTGTCCTCGGCACCGAGGTTCTGGCCATCGAGCCTGAACTGCACACCCGCAACCGCATCCGCGTCCGCCGCGGCCCCATTGACCGCAACCGTCCCACTCACCGTCGCGCCCTCCGCCGGCGAACTGACCGAAACACTCGGCGCCG
>JBEVKF010000134.1:0-37840 GCA_040509755.1 Thermoleophilaceae bacterium
CGAACATCGGATTCGCGCTTGCGCCGGAGCGCTTCTCGGTGTCCGAGCTCAGCGGGATCTACTCGGCCGCTCTCGGATACCCGGTCGACCCCACGAACCTGCGCCGCGTGCTCGAGCGCCGCGGCCTGCTCGAGGCGACCGGCGAGCGCCGCACGCCCCGCCGCGAGGGCGGCCGGCCGGCGGCGGTCTACAGCTTTACCTCCCTCGACCTCGCGGTCACCGATCCGTTCGCGGTGCTGCGCCCGCCGGCGGGGCCGGCGGCGGAGTAGCTAGGTGGGCTCGAGCAAGAGGCTGAAGTCGAGCGCCGGGGCGGAGTGGGTCAGCGCGCCGACGCTGATGTAGTTGACCCCCGTCTCGGCCACCGCGCGCACGTTCTCGAGCGTGATCCCGCCGGAGGCCTCGAGCTCGGCGCGCCCAGCGGCGAGCTGCACGGCGCGCAGCAGCTCGCCGGGAGCCATGTTGTCGAGGAGCAGCCGAGCCACACCGGCAGCGAGCGCTTCCTCGACCTCGAGGAGGGTCGCGCACTCCACCTCGACGGCCACCCCCGGCGGCGCTGCCGCCAGCGCGCGCCGCGACGCCTCCCCCACTCCGCCGGCCAGAGCGGCGTGGTTTTCCTTGACGAGAATCGCGTCGTAGAGCCCGCTGCGCTGGTTCATGCCTCCCCCCGCCCGCACCGCCGCCTTCTCGAGCGCGCGCAGCCCCGGGGTCGTCTTGCGCGTGTCGAGGATCCTCGTCCCCGTACCCTCGACCGCTTGCACGTAGCGGGAGGTGAGGGTCGCGATGCCCGACAGCCGGCCCAGGAAGTTCAGCGCGACGCGCTCACCCGCAAGGATCGTTGCAGCGCGCCCCTCCAGCTGGGCCACCAACCCGCCCTCGCGCCACTCGCCCTCCTCGGCGTGAACGTGCCAGCGCAGCTCGGGATCAACCCGCTCGAAGACCGTCGCCGCTACCTGCGTTCCGCTCGGCACTCCGGGCGCTTTCTGCTCGATGCGCGCCCGTGCCCGCGCGCCCTCGCGGACGACTGCGGCCGTTGTGAGATCCCCATCGCCGAGATCCTCGGCGAGCGCGCGGTCGATCAGGTCGGGCATCGTTGGCTGGCACCCAGGCTACGGGATCGTTAAGACTTGCCCCCGGAGATGCCGGTACCCCCGCCACGGAGGGCAGTAGCGAGTTTCATCAGGACGCTGCTCGAGCGGCGCCCAGACCCCTACGCCGGGGCCGACCTCGACACCTCGCGGCGCTTTGTGGCCGGACTGCTCGCACTCTGCGGCCTGCTGGCGCTCGCGTTCCTTCCCTTCGAGCCCGTCGACGACCAGATAGGCGCGGCCGGCTGGCCGATCGCCGTCGCCATCGGAGTGGCCGGCCTGGCCGGTGCCGTCGTCACCTTTCGGCGCCAGCCGAGCTTCGACGACCTGCTGGTCATCGCCTACGCCGGCATCGTCGCGATCGCCGGGCTCAACTTCCTTGCCGGCGGCGGATCGTCTGCCTACGAGGACCTGTTCGTGCTGTGGCTGGGAGCCGGAGTCCCCCACCCCCCACGGCGCGCGCTCGCCCACCTCGCCGCCAGCGTCGCCGCGCTCGCCCTGCCGCTGCTCTACGAGGGCACGAGCAGCGAGATCGTCAGCGACATGGCCGCGGAGGCGCTGATCCTGATCGCGATCGGGCTGCTGCTGACCGTCTACCAGGCAGGGGTCCGCCGCCAGCGCGTCGGTTTGCGCTCCGGCGCGGAGGTCGCGCGCCGCCTGGCCGGCGTCGATCCGCTGACGGGCCTGGGCAACCGGCGCGCGTTCGACGAGGCCCTGACCGTTGCGATCTCGCACGCCACCCGCGAGCACCGCCCACTGTCGGTGGGCCTCGTGGACATCGACAACCTCAAGCGCATCAACGACCGCTACGGACACCTGGAAGGCGACCGCTGCCTGAGCGAGGTGGCGCGGGCGATGGAGCGCTCGATGCGCGGCAACGACCGCTGCTTTCGCTGGGGCGGCGACGAGTTCGTGGTCGTGATGAGCGACACCGGCCGGGACGCCGCTCAGGATCTGCTCGGGCGCATGGCGCAGACGGTCGGCAAGGAGTACCACGCGCGCGACGGGCGCGACATCGTCCTCACATGGGGCGCGGCCGAGATGGAGCTCGACGCCGCGAGCGCCGAGGACGTGCTGGCCGCGGCGGACGTGGCGCTGCTCGAGGCGAAGACCGAGAAGCGGCGCTGAGCGGCCCTCAGGCCGAGGCGGGGACTGCCTGGCGGTCGATGTCCGCCGCGGCGTAGACGTCGAGCTCGTCGAGGCTCTCGCGCTCGAGCAGCGCTTCGGCCACGGTGTCCAGCTTGTCGCGGTTGTCGGCCAGCAGGCGGCGCGTGACGTCGTGCTCCTCGTCGACGATCCTTCGGACCTCGGCATCGACCAGCTCCCGGGTGGCCTCGGAGGTGGCCTCGGCGCCCGGCAGCAGCATGCTCTGGCCGTCCTGCGGGGCAACGGTGAGAAAGCCGATCTTCTCGCTCATCCCCCAGCGCTGCACCATGCCGCGAGCGATGCCCGTGACCTGCTGGATGTCGGACTCGGCGCCGGTGGTGATGTCGCCGAACACGAGCTCCTCCGCGACCCGGCCGCCGAGCGACACGCGGATCTTCGCCCGCAGCTCCTCCTCCGAGAGGTTGAAGCGGTCGTCGTCGGGGGTCGAGAGCGTCACGCCGAGCGCCATGCCGCGCGGGATGATCGAGACCTTGCGCACCGGATCGGCGCCGGGTGTCAGCATTCCGACGATCGCGTGGCCGCCCTCGTGGTAGGCGATGCGGCGCCGGTCGTCCTCGCCCAGGACGATCTTGCGCTCGGCGCCGAGGACGATCTTCTCCAGAGCGTCGGTGAAGTCCGCGCGCCCCACCTTGCCGTGGCCACGCCGGGCCGCGAGCAGCGCCGCCTCGTTGACGAGGTTGGCCAGGTCCGCGCCCACCATTCCGGGCGTGGTCGACGCGACCTGCTTGAGGTCCACGGCGTCGTCGAGCGGCACCGAGCGCGTGTGCACGCGCAGGATCTGCTCGCGGCCGACGCTGTCGGGCGGCTGCACCGCGACGCGGCGGTCAAAGCGCCCGGGCCGCAGCAGGGCGGGGTCGAGGACGTCTGGGCGGTTGGTGGCGCCGAGCACGATCACGCCTGCGGCCGGGTCGAAGCCGTCCATCTCGGTGAGGATCTGGTTGAGCGTCTGCTCGCGCTCGTCGTGGCCGCCGAGTGAGGCGCCGCCGCCGCCGCGAGAGCGACCGATGGCGTCGAGCTCGTCGATGAAGATGATCGCCGGGGCAGCCTGCTTGGCCTGCTCGAACAGGTCGCGCACGCGCGACGCCCCGATCCCCACGATCGCCTCGATGAACTCGGAGGCCGAGGACGAGAAGAACGGCACGCCCGCTTCGCCGGCCACGGCGCGGGCAAGCAGCGTCTTGCCGGTTCCGGGCAGGCCCGAGAGCAGAACGCCGCGCGGGATCCTCGCCCCGAGCTGGGCGTACTTCTTGGGGTTTCGGAGGAAGTCGACGACCTCGACCAGCTCGTTCTCGGCCTCGTCGATGCCGGCGACATCCTCGAAGTTCACGGTCTGGGTCTCTGACTCCACGCGCTTGGCGCGCGAGCGGCCGAACTGGCTGAGCATCCCCCCCGCCCCGCCTCCGCTCGCGGCGCGCCGCGCGAGGAACACGAACAAGGCCACCAGAAGGATGGTCGGGCCGAAGGAGAACAGGATCGTCTCCAAGAGCGAGCGGCTCCCGGGCGGCTCGGCGTTGACGGTCACATCGCGCTCGGTGAGCAGCTGGGAGAGCTCGTCCTCGTTCGCGAAGGTCGGGATCTGCGTCTCGAACTTGGTCGCCTTGTCGTCCTTGTACTTGACCTCCTTGCGGAACTCGCCCTGAACGGTTTCGGCGGTCGAGGAGATCTCCTTGACGTTGCCGTCGCGCACCTCTTCCAGGAAGGTCGGGTTGTAGGGCACGCGGACGCGCTCCTCCGCCGGCGCGAAGACCGTGACGATCAGCCAGTTCAGGAGGAAGAGGACGAGCAGAATCACGACAAAGCGCCGCCCGCTCCACGGGATCATCGGCTGCTTCTGGGCCGGCTTTCCGCGGCCATCCGGCGCGGGGCTGACGCGCCAGCCCGGCGCCTTTCGGCCGGTCTTCTGCTCGGGCGCGCTGCCCGGATTAGGCTTGGCGGGGGACTCCTCGGCCATCCCGGTTCATGCTACTGAGCGTCCGTCCGGGCAATATCCTCAGAGACCGTGAAGCAACAGCTACGCCCCCTCTTCGACCAGATCGTGATCAAGGAGCTCGAGCCCGACCGGGTTCGGCGCTCCGGCCTGCTGCTGCCGCCGGGCGAGCATCAGGCGCCGCCACAGCACGGCATCGTGCTCGCCGTGGGTCCCGGCCTGGACTGGTGGACACACGTGGGCGTGAGGATGCCGGTCAAGCCCGGCGACCATGTGGTCTTCCCGGCCGCCGCCGGGGTCTGGGTCGAGGTGGAGGAGGAGCGCCTGCTCGTGTGCCGCGTCGGCCAACTGCTCGGGGTGCTCGAGGAGGCCGACTCGTTCGGGAAGGGACCGCTCCAGACGATGGAAGAAGACGCCGACCACGAGTAGCATCGCCCGTTCGTGATCGACCTCGAAGCCGTGGCTAGTGCTCAGCTGCGCCGCGAGCCATTTGACTGGGCTCGTGTGGATGGGGCCAATCCCCGCCGCGGGGGCGCAGGAGCTGCTCGACACATTCCCCCGCGACGAGTTCTGGGAGCTGACCCACACCGACGAGGAACGGCATCCCACCCACGGCCTCGAGCCATTCGTCGACTACCTGGAGGTGCACCACCCGGGTCAGCTACTTCGCGTGGGCACGCGCTGCGCGAACCTGACGCCTACTGGCCTGTGCGCGTGGCCGGCCGGATGAAGGCTGAGCGGTACCGGGCGTCGCTGGCCTGGCCCGCCTGGTGCACGACCTTGTTCGCGATGTGCGCGTGTTCGGGGGGCGTGCTCAGGCGGCGGCCGCGTCGTCGGCGCGGCGCAGCAATTCCGCGCGCACGAACTGATCGAGGTCGCCGTCGAGCACGCCCTGGGCGTTGCCTGCCTCGACGCTCGTGCGGTGGTCCTTGACCATCGTGTAGGGGTGCAGCACGTAGCTGCGGATCTGCGAGCCCCAGCCCACGTCCTGGGCCTCGCCTCGCTCCTTGGCGATCGCCTCCTGGCGCTTTCGCTCCTCGAGCTCGATCAGCTTCGCGCGCAGCATCCGCATCGCCGTGTCGCGGTTTGATGACTGCGAGCGTTCGTTCTGGCACTGGACGACGATGCCGCTCGGGCGGTGGGTGATGCGCACGGCGGAGTCGGTCTTGTTCACGTGCTGGCCGCCGGCGCCCGACGCCCGGTAGGTGTCGATCTGGATGTCGTCGGGCTCGATCTCCACCTCGACGGCGTCCTCGACGAGCGGCGCCACCTCGACGCCGGCAAAGGCCGTGTGACGGCGCGACTGGGCGTCGTAGGGAGAGATGCGCACCAGTCGGTGCACGCCCTTCTCGGCGCTGAACAGCCCGTACGCGTTCTCGCCGCGCGCGATGAACGACGCGGACTTGATCCCGGCCTCCTCCCCCGGCGACGCCTCCTTGAGCTCGACGTTCATGTCGCGCCGCTCGGCCCAGCGCATTTCCATTCGCAGCAGCATCTCGGCCCAGTCCTGGGAGTCGGTGCCACCGGCGCCCGCGTTCACGGTCACCACCGCGTCGCCGTCGTCGTACTCGCCCGAGAACAGGCGCGCCTCCTCGAGCGCGGCCAGCCGGGCGTCGATCGACTCGAGCTGCTGGGCGAGCTCCGTCGCGATCGACTCGTCCTCGGCCGCCATCTCCTCGAGCGTCTCGAGGTCGGCGATGTCGCGCTCGAGCGACCGAAAGCCCTCCAGGCGACGCGACACGACCGAATGCTCGGCAGAGAGCTTGGCCGCGCGGTCCTGGTCGTCCCAGAAGCCAGGTGCGCCCATCTCCGTCTCGAGCTCGCCGAGACGAGCCTCTAACCGAGCTGGGTCAAAGGTAGTCCGCGAGCAGCTTCAGCTGGTCGCGGAGGCCACTGGCGTCTCGATTAGGCGCCATGGCACTTCTTGTACTTCTTGCCGGAGCCGCACCAGCACGGGTCGTTGCGGCCGATCTTCTCATGGTCCTCGAGCCGGACGGTCTCCACGATGGGCACCGAGCCCGCCACCTCGTCCGCGGCCAGCTCGGCGGCTTCCGACACCGCTGCCGGGACGGTCGCGCCCGCGGCCGCCGCCGCGGTGATCGCGTCGCGGCCCTGAGCCGCATGGCCACCCGAATAGTCGAAGCGGCCCGTGGAGCTGGTGTTCGCGCTCGGGGCCCAGCGGTCGGCCGGCTTCGGCTGCTCCTCCTGCTCGACCGCGACCTCGACGTTGAAGATGTAGCGCGCGAACTCGTCCCAGATGTTGTTCATGAGCGCCGTGAACATCTCGAAGCCCTCGTTCTTGTAGGCAACGAGCGGATCGATCTGGGCGAACCCGCGCAGGTGGATGCCCTCGCGCAGGTAGTCCATATCGTGCAGGTGCTCGCGCCAGCGCTCGTCGATGATCTGGAGCAGCATGAAGCGTTCGAGCGCGCGCATCAGCTCGGCCCCCAGCTCCTCCTCGCGCTCGTTGTAGGCGTCGATCACGTCGGCGCGCAGCTGCTCGATCAGCGCCTCGCGGCCCGAGCCCTCGGCCACATCCTCCATGTCGTAGGAGGTGGGATAGATCTGCTCGAGCTGTGTGAAGAGCGCGTCGAGGTCCCAGTCGTCCTGGTAGTCGCCCTGCATGTACTCATTGCAGAGCCGCTCGATCGCGTCGCCGATCTGCGAGCGCGCCACGTCTGACATGTCCTCGCCCTCGAGAATGCGGTCGCGGTACTCGTAGACGATCTCGCGCTGCTGGTTCATCACGTCGTCGTACTCGAGGACGCGCTTGCGCTGGAGGAAGTTCTGGTCCTCGACCTTCTTCTGAGCACCCTCGATCTGCTTTGTGAGCATCTTGTGCTCGATCGGCAGCTCGTTGCCCTCCTCGTCCGCCTGTGAGAGGAACTTGTTGTCGAGGATGCGATAGATGCGGTCGCCGGCGAACAGCCGAACCAGGTCGTCCTCCGCGGAGAGGTAGAAGCGCGACTCTCCCGGGTCCCCCTGGCGGCCGCTGCGGCCGCGCAGCTGGTTGTCGATCCGGCGCGACTCGTGGCGCTCGGTGCCGAGGATGAACAGGCCGCCCGACTCCATGACCTGCTCTCGGTTCTCGGCCACCCGGGCCTCGATCTCCGGGAAGAGCTCGTCCCACGCCTTGTCCCACTCGTCGTTGCCCGGCTCGAGGCCGCGCTTGTGCAGCTCGAGCTGGGTCAGGTGCTCCTCGTTGCCGCCCAGCTTGATGTCCACGCCGCGGCCGGCCATGTTGGTGGCGATCGTGACCGCGAACGGCTGGCCTGCCTCGGCGATCGTCTCGCCCTCGCGCTCGGCGTGCTCGGGCCTGGCGTTCAGAACAGCATGTTTGACGCCGTGCTTGGTGAGCTCGGCGGAGAGAAGCTCGGAGACCTCGACCGAGATCGTCCCGACGAGCACCGGCTGGCCGGTCGCATTGCGGTCCGCGATCTCGCGCGCCACCGCCGCCCACTTGCCGTCCTTCGTCTTGTAGATCTGGTCGTTGTTGTCGCGGCGGACCATCGGCCGGTTGGTGGGGACCTCCACGACCTGCAGCTTGTAGATCTTCATGAACTCGGTGGCCTCGGTCAGGGCCGTGCCGGTCATGCCCGCGAGCTTGTCGTATTTGCGGAAGTAGTTCTGGTAGGTGATCGTGGCGACGGTCTGGTTCTCCTCCTGGATCGCCACGTCCTCCTTGGCCTCGACCGCCTGGTGCAGGCCCTCGGACCAGCGGCGCCCCTCGAGGATGCGGCCGGTGAACTCGTCGATGATCTTCACCTCGCCGTCGATCACCGCGTAGTCGACGTCTCGCTTGTAGAGCGACTCCGCCTTGAGCGACTGCTGGAGGTGGTTGACGAGGTGGCCGTACTCGGCGCGGTACAGGTTGTCGATCCCGAGGAACTTCTCGGCCTTGGCCACGCCCTTCTCGGAGACGGCCACGGTCTTGTGCTTCTCGTCGGGCTCGAAGTCGTAGTCGGCCTCCCACTCCTTCGACTTCGTCTCGAGGCCCTCGGGCTTCTCGCCCGCCTCCATCACCTTGGCCAGCTTCGCGAACTTGTAGTAGAGGTCCGCGGCCTGCTCGGGCCGGCCGCTGATGATCAGCGGCGTGCGCGCCTCGTCGATGAGGATGTTGTCGACCTCGTCGACGATGCCGAAGCCCTGGCCGCGCTGGACCTTGCTCTCGAGCGTGTCGGCGAGGTTGTCGCGCAGGTAGTCGAACCCGAACTCGGAGTTGGTGCCGTAGACGACGTCGCGCGAGTATGCCTCCGCCTTGTCGACGTCGGGCATCTGCGACTGGATGATTCCGACGGTCACGCCCAGCAGGTCGTAGATGGGCTTCATCCACATGGCGTCGCGGCGCGCGAGGTAGTCGTTGACCGTGATCAGGTGAACGCCCAGGCCGAGCGCCGGCCCGCCGTTCTCGTCGCGCGCGGCCAGTCCGTTGAGCACGATCGGAAGAGTCGCGGTCAGGGTCTTGCCCTCGCCGGTCTTCATCTCCGCGATGGAGCCGTCGTGGAGCACCATCCCGCCGATCAGCTGGACGTCGTAGTGGCGCTGGCCGAGGGCCCGCCTGCCCGCCTCGCGGGTGAGCGCGAAGCTCTCGTAGAGCAGCTCGTCGAGCGTCTCGCCACTGAGATAGCGCTCGCGCAGGGACGTGTAGCGCTGTCTCAGCTCGTCGTCAGACTCGAGCTCCAGCTCCGGCTCGTAGTCGTTTATCCGGCCGACGTTCTTCTCGAAGGCTTTGAACTTCTTCGACTCGCCGACCCGCAGTGCGCGGTCGAGAATGGTCACGGGGCAACGGTAGCAACGGGAAATAGGGATCCGCGCGCACGCGGCCGAGCCGCGCGCTTGCGGCCCAGCCTGCTATCAGGGGCGCCAGGAGGCCACGTGCTCGGGCACCGGCGTGGCGGGGTCGAGCCGTGGATCGGGCTCCGGCACGCCCACCTCGGTCGCCAGCGGAACCACCCCCGCCCAGACGGGCAGGTCGTAGTCGGGCTCGTCGTCGACGGGCGGGCCGCTGCGCACCTTCGCGGAGGCCTCGTCGAGCGAGAGTGCCAGGACCTTCGAGCCCTTGAGCTCCTGCTTGGACGGGGACCGGACCTCGGCCCACCGGCCCGGCACCAGCTTCTCGGTGAAAAGCTCGAGTGCACGCAGCCGCTCCGCTTCGGGCGCGACCAGTCGCGCCTCGCCGAGCACGACGACCGAGCGGTAGTTGATCGAGTGGTGGAAGGCCGAGCGCGCCAGCACGAGGCCGTCCACCAGCGTGGCGGTCACGCAAACCACAGCGCCCTTCTCGAGCACCCTCAGCATGCGGCTCGCTGCGGATCCGTGCAGGTAGAGCGTGTCGTCAATACGCGCGTGGAGGGTGGGGATCACGTACGGCTGGCCGTCGGCGATGAAGCCGATGTGGCTCACGAGGGTGGCGTCGAGGATGGCCTCGATCGAGTCGCGCTCGTACACCCCGCGCGCGGGGACGCGGCGCACGCGGGTGCGCTTGGAGGAAGCGGTGGCCATAGGTGCTTTGAAGCCTAGGGTCGATGTGGTCCTCTCGCCAGAGCCAATCTGAGGCAGAATGAGAGGTCCAATTGGACCTTCACCTGTCGATCGGCGCCCGCGAGGGCTCGCTGCGTGGCCGGCTCGAGAACGAGCTGCGCGAGGCGATCAGGGCGGGCCGGCTGACGCCCGGCGACGGTCTGCCGTCCTCGCGCGCGCTCGCCGTGGACCTCGGGATCTCGCGCGGGGTCGTGGTGGAGGCCTACGAGCAGCTGACCGCCGAGGGCTATCTCGTGGCGGTCGTGGGCTCGGGGACCCGGGTGGCCGCGGACGCGGGACGGGGCGGCGACGAAGGATCGGGCCTCGAGGGCCAGGCGCGGGACGAGCTCCCCTCTGTCGCGGAGCCGCGGGCGCGCCACCACCTGCGCCCGGGGCTGCCCGATCTGGCCTCCTTCCCGCGCCGGCGCTGGGCGGCGGCGCTCACCGACACGCTGCGCGAGTTGCCCGACGAGCGGCTCTCGTACGGCGACGCGCGCGGCGCCGTGGAGCTGCGGGAGGCACTGGCCGGCTATCTCGGCAGGGCTCGCGGGGTGAGCTCGAGCGCAGATCGGATCGTGCTCACCGGGGGGTTGCGGACCGGGCTGTCGCTGCTGTGGGGAGCGCTCGCGGCGCGGGGCCTGCGACGGGTCGGAATCGAGCAGCCGGGCTGGCCGGGGCAGGGCGCCACCGTGGTGGCCGCCGGTCTCGACGCGGTGCCGGTGGCGGTGGACGGCGACGGGCTCGTGGTCGAAGAGCTGGAGCGATCCGGTGTCGATGCCGTAGTGGTCACGCCCGCCAACCAGTTCCCCACCGGTGCGGTGCTTGCGCCCGAGCGCCGCGCCGCCCTGGTGGCCTGGGCCCGGCGCGAGGGCGCGCAGATCGTCGAGGACGACTACGACGCCCAGTACCGCTACGACCGCGATCCGGTGGGCTCGCTGCAGGGCCTCGCTCCCGACCGCACGGTGCACGGCGGCTCGGTGTCGAAGCTGCTGGCGCCGGGCCTGGCCATCGGCTGGCTCGTGCTGCCGGAGCGGCTGGCAGGCCCGGTGGCCGAGCACAAGCGCAGTTCGCAGGGCGCCGGTTCTGTCATCGAGCAGGTCGCGCTGGCCCGCTTGATTGACAGCGGCGAGCTCGATCGCCACCTGCGCCGCAGCCGGCGCCTCTACCGTGGCCGGCGCGAGGCCGTGCTGGCCGCACTGGCCCGCGAGCTCCCGGAGGCGCGTGTGTCGGGGGCCGCGGCGGGTCTGCACGTGGTGGTGCTGCTGCCCAGCGGCTGCGACGAGGAGGCGGTCGTGTCCGAGGCGGCGCGCAGAAGCCTCGCGCTGGAGGCGATGCGCGGGCGCGAGCCCGCGGTCCTACTCGGCTACGGCCGGCTGCCCGAGGAGAGCGTGGCGTCCGTGGTACGCGCCCTCGCCGAGGCGGTCCGAAGCGCCCGGCCCGGCGCCTAGGAACTACACCTAGGCCGCGGTTTCCTGTGGTCCGCCGCGGGCCTCGCGGCGGCCGCGGCGCTTGTCGCGGTGCTTTTTGACTTGGCGCGCCAAGTCCTCGGCCAGCAGGTTGATCGAGTGCGTCATGTCGGTCGAGCGCTCGCGGGCGCGGAGCGTGACTCGCTTGAGGTGCAGCGTCGCCTCTGCGATCTGCGAATCCTTGATGGCGGGATTGCGTTCCTCCCTGAGCTCGATCTCGAGCTCTGCGAGCGGTGAGACCTGGCGGGCGACCTTCTCGAGCTTCTTCTCCACGTGCGAGCGAACCTCTTCGTCCACGATGGTGCCGTTGCGGCCTTTCACCTGGATGCGCATCTGCCCTCCTCGGTATTCGAGCTGCACTCGATGGTAGACCGCTCGTCCCTCGCTGGGTAGGGGTGAGGCGCCGCCTGGAATCAGCGCCCCGGTGTTCGCGCAAAAACGATCGCCCCCAGTTCCGCGGCGCCCGCCGCGCGCAGCACGCGCGCGCATTCGGCGATGGTCGATCCCGTGGTGACCACGTCATCCACCAGTACCGAGCGGCCCGGTACGCCCGAGCGCACGGCGATGGACCCGGCGAGCGAATCGAGTCGCGCGCCGCGGCCGCGGCCGACCTGGCGGACGTCGGCACCGCCGCGCGCCAGGCAGTCGCTCACGGCGAGATCGGTGCGGGTGGCCAGCGCGCTCGCGAGCAGCTCGGCCTGATTGAAGCCGCGGCGCCTGCGCCGGCGCGGATGCAGGGGCACCGGCACGAGCCTGCAACCAGCATCGAGCAGACCGGCGGGGGCCGCGGCAACCATGAACGCGGCCATGGTGTCGGCCAATCCGGCCGCTCCCCGGAACTTGAGCGCGTGGATCAGGTCGCGGGCCGGACCCTCATAGGAGAGGGCCGCGTACACCCGCAGGCCGGACGGGCCCACCGTCGCGGTCCCCGCCGCGAACCGCAGCCGCCCGCGGCAGCTTGCGCACAGCGCGGCGCCGCGGCCGGCCGGCCCCCGGCAGCTCCAGCACAGCGGCGGCGCGAGCAGCATGAGGCCGATCCTTGCGGGGCGCGTGCGACGGGTGGATGCGCCCTTGCGACAATCCCGTCCGTGTCCGGTGACGAAGTCGCCAACCACCCCGAGATCCACTGGTTCTCCGACCCCGCCGTGCTGGCTCCCCTCGCCCTGCTCGCGGGGATCTACATCTGGCGTTTCGCGGCCGCGCGCAAGGAGGCCGGCGGACGCGGAGCCGGACCGCTTCAGGCCATCGCCTTCGCCGGCGGGATGCTGGCTCTGCTCGCGGCGCTCGTCTCGCCGATCGACGGCCTGGGCGAGAACTACCTGTTCTCGGCGCACATGGTCCAGCACGTGCTGCTCAGCGACATCGCGCCGCTGCTCCTGCTGCTCGGCCTGAGCCGGGTGATCATGCGCCCCGCAACACGCCGGCTGGTGCGAGTCGAGCGCGCGCTCGGCCCGCTCGCCAACCCCGTGACCGGGATCGTCATCTGGCTGACGATCATGTACGTCTGGCATGTGCCGACGCTCTACGATGCCGCCACCGAGAACCCGCTGATCCACGTGCTCGAACACGCCTCGTTCTTTGCCGCCGGGCTGGCGCTCTGGTGGCCGTTGGTCCAGCCCGTGCCGATGCGCCACCGCCTCACCGGGCTTCAGCCGATCGGCTACATCGGCGGCGCCAAGGCGGGGCTCGCCGCACTCGGCATCTACCTCGCGTGGAGTTCAACCGCTCTCTACCCCTACTACGAGACGACCCCGCGCATCTGGGGCCTCAGCCCGGTCGAGGACCAGAACGTCGGCGGGGTGATCATGATGGTCGAGCAGTCGTTGACGCTTGCGCTCGTCATGGTGGCGCTGTTCGTGCGCGCACTGACCCAGAGCGAGGAGGAGCAGCGCCGCCGCGAGCGGCTGGAGGAGCGCCGCGAGTCTGCTCAAGTTCGAGGAAGCGAGGCCGATGTGTTGAGAACAGGGCCTTGATGAGCTTCCTCCGCCATGCCTGACCTCGCCCATGCGTCCCAGTCCGGTCTGACCCCGGCCAACTGGTCGGCGCACCAACTCACCAGCTTCCTCGCGGCGGTGTCCTCGGCGAGCGACGAGCGCTCAGCCAGCCGGCTGGCGGTCGAACATGCGGCGGAGGCGCTCCACTGCGAGGTCGCGGCGCTGCTGCGCGCCGGCGAGGTCTACGTGTCGATCGGCTTCCCGAGCGACCCGGCGCTCGAGCGTGCGCTGGCAGACGTGGCCGAGGGCTCCACCGCCACACTCCTGGCTCCGGGCCTCGGCGAGTGCTCGGCGATGGCGGTCGAGGTCGAGGACGACACGCCCGCGAGCCTCGTGGTCGCGCGCAGTACCCGCGGCAGCTTTGCGGCCGACGAGCTGGATCTCGCGGCCGGCATGGCGCGCGTGCTGGGACTCTCGCTGCGCCTCTTTCGCCTGGCGGCCCAGGAGCGCCGCCAGCGCCACGAAACGGAGACGCAGTCGGAGCTCAACCAGCGCCTGCTGGAATCGCTGCAGCAGCGCCAGGATATTCTCGGCCGGCTATCGCGCATCCAGCGGACGCTCGCACACCGGAGCGGGAGCGGCGACGTGCTCGATGCCATCTGCCGGGGCGCGGTGGAGCTGCTTGGCGACGAGATGGCGGGCCTCCGGCTGATGGCCCCCGACGACCCGTCGATGCTCGAGCTGGTCGCCGTCACCGGCCCGGGGACCGACGACATGCGCGGCGAGCGCACGCCCACCGGGGTCGGCCTCGGGGGCCGGGCGATGGCCGAGGGGCGGCTCGTGGTCATGGAGGACTACCAGCACAACTCGACCGCCCTGGACAACTACCGGGAGGCGGGTATCGAGTCCGGCATGTCCGCACCGGTCCACGCCCAAGGGCGAATCGTCGGCAGCCTGACGGTCGCCTCCCGTGACCCCGACCGGCGCTACAGCGGGCTCGAGCAGGACATGCTGACGGTCTTTGCCGACCACGCCAGCCTCGCGCTTGCCGACAGCCGCCGCATCGAGGCCATGCGCGAGCGCGACGCCGAGCGCAGCCAGGCCCGCTTCCGGGCGCTTGTCCAGCACTCCTCGGACATGATCACCGTGATCGCGCCGCACGGCGAGATCCTCTATGCCTCTCCGTCGGTAGAGCGCACGCTGGACCTGGGCGAGGAGGAGAGCTTCGCGGCGCTGCTCCACCCCGGGGACCGATATGAGGCACTGGAGTTCCTCGCCGAGGCCGTACGCGCCGGCGGCCGCTCGGCGCCGGCGGAGTGGCGCATGCGCGCTCGCGGGGGTGACTGGGTCTCCGTCGAGACGATCGCCACCGGGCAGCTCGACGACCCGGACATCCAGGGCATTGTGCTCAACAGCCGCAACGTGACCGAGCGCAAGCGCTTTGAGGCGCAGCTGCGCCAGTCACAGCGACTGGAGAGCGTCGGGCAGATGGCCGGAGGGATCGCGCACGACTTCAACAACTTCCTCGCGGTGATCCGCGGCTACGCGCGCTTCGTGATCGACGGCCTGCCGGCCGACAGCCCGCTGCGCTCCGACGCAGAGGAGGTCGCGCGGGCGGCCGAGCGCGCGACCGAGCTGACCAACCAGCTGCTCGTGTTCAGCCGCCGCGACGTCGTCGCGAGCCGGGTGCTCGACCTGGCCGAGGTGCTGCACGGCATCACCTCGCTGCTGGAGCGCACGCTCGGCGAGGACGTGGCCCTCAGCGTCTCGGTCGAGGATCCGCTCTATCGAGTTGCCGCCGACCCCAGTCAGATGGAGCAGGTACTGGTGAACCTGGCGATCAACGCACGCGACGCCATGCCCGGCGGCGGCCGGCTCTCGATCGAGCTGGCCAACGAGCTCGCGCGCGGCAAGCGCCTGGTGCGCCTGACGGTCCGCGACAGCGGCCACGGCATGAGCGCCGAAGTCATGGAGCGCGCGTTCGAGCCGTTCTACTCGACCAAGCCGCGCGATCAGGGGAGCGGACTCGGGTTGGCCACCGTCTACGGCATCGTCACCCAGGCCCAGGGCAAGGTCGAGATCGACTCGAGCGGTGACGGGCTCGCGGTGAACGTGCTGCTTCCGGCCACCGACGCGCCGCTCGCCGAGATCGTCGAGAGCGCCGGGGCGGACGGCGCGGCGGCGGGCGGCGAGACGATTCTGGTCGTCGAGGATGAGGACCCCGTGCGCCGGCTGACCAGCCGAATCCTCTCGCGCCACGGCTACCGCGTGCTGGAGGCGCCGAACGGACAGCGAGCGCTGGAGATCTGGGGCGAGCACGGGAGCGGGATCGACCTGCTGCTCACCGACGTCGTCATGCCGGGGATGTCGGGCAAGGAGCTGGCCGAGCAAATCGGGATCGTGCCGGTGTTCATGTCCGGCTACACCGACGACGTCGTGCTGCGCCACGGCGTTGAGGCCCTGCGACTGGTGCAGAAACCGTTCGACGGCGAGACGCTGCTGGGCGCGGTGCGCTCGGCCCTGGACGCGACCCCCGCCTGAGCGGCACCGACCCGCCCTACTCGAGCAGCTCTCCGTCCGCGATCTCGCGCGACCCCTCGATCGTCACGTCCCCGCGTACGACCACGTCCGCGCCGAACCTCACATCGCCCCTGACGGTGAGCCGCTTGCAATCGACCAGCGAGGGCGCGCCGCGGGGGAAGCGCTCCTCGAAGCCCGCCAGGAGCTTGAAGTAATCGGCGTCCAGGTCGACAAGCGGGGCTCGGTCGCTCGCGAGGTGGACGGTGAAGTCGTCCGCCAGCTCGTAAGCATCGGAGCGGACCACCAGCAGGTCGTTCGTCGTCTTCACCGGTGCGAAGCGCGAGCGCGGCACCCGGATCGCGGCCGCGCCCTCGAACACGCCGATTGCCGCCCCCATCGCGGTCTCGAGCTGGACCACGGCCGGCGACGAGGAGTCGCCGGGATCGACGGTCTTGCGGTTGACGATCATGGGTAGCCCCAGGACGCCGTCGCGCTCGTCGAGCGTACGGTCGAGCGCGCGCAGGTTGACCCAGATGTTGTTGCAGTTGAAGTAGCGATGTCGCGAGATGTCCTCGAAGGCCTCGACATCCTCGTCGGGCGTCTGCGCGGTCTCGCGCAGCACGAGGCCGCCGTCCTCGCGGCGGCGGGCCAGGTGCCCGCCCTTTCGATCGGCCTCGGTTCGATCGGTCGACTCCGACAGGAACGGAAGCTCCTCACTCGCGAACCAGTCGAGGATGCGGGGCTCGAGCACGGCGCCGAGGTTGTCGGAGTTCGACAGGAACAGGTAGCGGTATCCGGCCTCCAGCAGCCGCTCCAGCATGCCCGACGTTCGCAGCGAGCTGTAGACGTCCCCGTGGCCGGGCGGCGCCCACTCGAGGGCGCGGTCGGCCGGCCATTCCGCGGGCTCGCCGCTGTCAGCGAGCAACTTCGGCACCTTGCCCTGCATGAAATCCAGCGGGAGGCCGTCGACCAGCAGGTCGGGGTAGCGCTCGAGCGCGGCGAGCGTGTCGTCGCGCGTCGCGAAGCTGTTCATGAGCAGGAGCGGGAGCCGGGCGCCGTGGCGCTCGCGCAGGTGTAGGACCTGGCGGACGATCACGTCGAGGAAGGTCAAACGCATCGGTGCGCGCCCGGCCGAGCCGGGCGCTTCCGCACGACCCTCCTTCACTTCGAGCAGGGACTTGGCCTTCGTCATGCCCATGCTGGTGCCGAGGCCGCCGTTGAGCTTTAGAACGACGGCCTCGTCGAGCGCCTCGCCGGTGGAGTCGGGCAGCTCGTCGACGTCGGGGAGATCGTCGAGCGGCTCGATCGCCGACTCGGGCAACTCCCCCTGATCTCCCTCGCGCAGTGCTTGCTCGTAGCGGGCGAACGTGTCGATCGCGTCGTCCGGCAAGCCCTCCGCGCGCATCTTGTCGGTGGCAGCGCTCACGGCGGCAGTATTCCCGAAGACCTACGCCTGCGCGCCGCGCTCCCACACCTGGTTCAGGTTGCTCTGGATCAGGTAGATCGAAATCAGCCCGACGATCGGGATGAAGATCAGTACGAAGGCCAGGACCGGGCTGAAGTTGTTCGAACCCAGCACGCGGTTCTGTGCGGTCTCAACCCGCTTTGCCGTCCGCCACCAGGTCACGAACGGCGGGATGATGATGAACGAGCCGATGGATAGCGCCACGACGGACAGCACCGGGTTGTCGCCCAGCTCGGGCACCCCGTTCGCCTGGCCGAGATCGGCCATCTCGCGGTTGATGAAGTACCACCAGAACAACCCGTAGATGCCGAGCGTGATCAGGCTGAGGCCGATCACCCCGAGCGGGTGGCGGATCTTCGCGGTCGTTCCCGCGCCGGGAATCTGTACCTCTTGGGCCATCCGCAGGGTGTATCAGGTCGGGTCTGCCGCCGGCGCCGCCGGCGGTCCGGTGGAGGGTCGCTCCATGTTCGCCCGCCAACCCCCGTAGGCAATGCCGGCGGTCGCGATCAGCCCCAGGAAGAGACCTATCTTGCGCCCGAAGTCGACGCTGTCCTGTGCGATCGCCGGCACGTCGGGCGCCGGGATGTCGATCAGGCGAAAGAGCACGAGCAGCACACCCAGGGCGCCGGCGGCCACGAGCAGCAGCGACCCGGGAACCTCAGCAGGGAGCGAGTCCGCCGCTCGGGCGACCGCAACGCCGATCGCAACCAGGGCGACGAGGAACAGCAGGATGTCGATGAACGACAGCGACTCCCACGCGTTGGCGCTCTCGCTCAGCGAGACGTCCGCCACCTCGATGTCAACCCCATACCAAGGCAGGAACATCACCACGAGCAGCACGACGCCCGAGATCGCGGCAATCGCCTCACCGGCACCCAGCTTCGACGTGTCCACACAGACGACTCTACGTCGTCAGGCGGCGGCAACCGCGCCGCCGGAGGGCAGCTCGAAGCGAGCCGCCACCTCGTCCAGGATCCCGAGCATCGCCTCTGTGGCGGGCGAGCGGTAGCGGCCGGCCAGCGTGGCCGACGCAACGCGGCGCGTGGGCGACTTGCCCCCGAGCGAGCGAACCACGATGTCCTCGCGCACGTTGGTCAGGGCCAGGCCCGGCAAGAGCGAGATGCCGACCCCGGCGGCGATCAGACCCTGAACGACGTTGTAGTCGTCGGACTGGAAGGCGATCCTCGGCTCAAAGCCGGCGGTCCCGCAGGCGGCGAGGTGGAGCCGGCCGCAGGGGCCGCTCGTGTCGTTCTGGATCCAGGTCTCCTCGGCGAAGTCCGCGAGGCGGATGCGCGACCTGCGCGCGCCCGGGTGATTGCGGGGCAGGGCGAGGTACATCGGGTCGTCTACGAGCAGCCGCAGGTCGATGCCGTCGTACAACCGCTCGAACTCGGGCTGCGAGAGCTCGCGGTACTCGAACACGATCGCCACCTCGAGCTCGGCCGCCCGCAGCTTCTGCACCGCCTCCTCGGGCTCCTGTTCGAGGAAGGCCAGCTCCACCTCCGGATGGCGCTCGGTGAAGAGCGCGACCGCCGGCGGCAACAGCGACGCGCCGGCAGTCGGGAACGAGGACAGCCGCACGCGCCCGCCGCGCACCCCCGCGATCGCTTCGAGCTCGGCCTCGGCGGCGGACAGGCGGGTGAGCACGACGGTGGCGTGCTCGACCAGCGCGCGGCCGGCGTCGGTGAGGTGCACGCCGCGGCTCGTGCGGTCGACCAGCGTGGCGCCGGCACGCCTCTCGAGGGCGGCGATCTGCTGCGAGATGGCTGGCTGGGTGTAGGAGAGCGACTCCGCGGCGGCGGAGAACGAGCCCTGCTCGGCAACCTCCTTGAGGACCCGCAGCTGCTTGAGGTCGAGCATAACCCGAGCTTATCGGAGATACCAGAACTACGAATTTGATCTTATGGCCGCAAGTGACGATTATGTTCGAAGGACGTCGAACCGACCAGAAGGGAAATTTTCAATGGACGCCAACACGCTCACCATCCGCCCCGCTGATGTCGCCGACGCCGGCGCCCTCGCTCGCCTCGCCGCAATCGACAGCTCGTCCCCGCCGACCGGGGACTCGCTGATTGCCGAGGTCGGCGACGAGATCTGGGCCGCCGTCGACGTCCGCTCGGGCGCGACCATCGCTGACCCGTTCCGTCCCAGCGCAGACGTGGTCGACCTGCTGCGCTACCGCGCGGCGCGCCTCCGCGGGGCCGAGGCCGGCGGGCGCCGCAGCCTTGCGCGCCTGTTGCCGCGCGTGGCCTAGGGCCGCGGGCGACAGCCGCCCGTGAACCGCTGGCCCGCCGCCTGCGTTATGTAGGAGGAATGCGCCTGCTCGCCTGGCTTGCTCTGCTCACCGCCGCGGGGCTTGCGTCGTGCGGCAGCGAGGACCGGCAGCTTGGCGCGGCGGGGGACGAGGGTGTGCTCCGCTTCGCGATGGAGCGCCTCAACGGCAAGCCCGACCGCCTGTCGAACTACCGCGGCAAGGCCGTGCTGGTGGTCAACACCGCGAGCGAGTGCGGGTTCACGCCCCAGTTCAAGGCGCTCGAGCGGCTGTGGCGCGAGCGTCGCGACGAGGGCCTCGTCGTGCTCGGCTTCCCGGCGAACGACTTCGCCGGCCAGGAGCCCCGCTCCAACAGCGAGATCGCGAAGTTCTGCCGGGCCAACTTCGGCGTCTCCTTTCCGATGTTCGCGAAGCTGCGGGTAACGGGCGACGGCGCCCATCCGCTCTTCAAGGCACTCGGCCAACCGGACTGGAACTTCAACAAGTACCTGCTCGACCGCCGCGGGCGACTGGTCGAGCACTGGGGGGCGACCACCGAGCCCGACGATCCCGAGCTGACCGCCCGCCTGGCGGAGACGCTGCGGGCCGGATGAGCTAGCCGGCGCCCCAGGCGCTCAGATAGTCGACCTGCTGCGCGGTGAGCTCATCGATCCGGACGCCCAGCGACTGCAGCTTGAGCCGGGCGATCTCATCGTCGATCGCCCGCGGCACGTCCAGCACGCGGTGCTCGAGCTCGGCGCCGTGGAGGGTCAGGTGCTCGACCGCGAGCGCCAGGTTGGCGAAGCTCATGTCCATCACCGCTGCGGGGTGACCCTCGCCGGCGGCCAGGTTGACCACGCGGCCCTGAGCCAGCAGGTTGAGCCGGCGGCCGTCGCCGAGGTCGTACTGCTCGACGAGCGGAAGCACCTGGCGCATCCCGCCGGCCGCGACCTCGCCGAGCTCGTTGAGATCGATCTCGACGTCGAAGTGGCCCGCGTTGGCGAGCACCGCCCCGTCCTTCATGCGCTCGAAGTGCTCGCGTCGCAGCACCCCGCGTGAGCCGGTCACGGTCACGAACAGGTCGCCGCGCTCGGCGGCCTGGAGGGCAGGCATGACCTCGTAGCCGTCCATGCACGCCTCGAGCGCGCGCATCGAGTCGACCTCGCACACGACGATGTGCGCACCGGCTCCGCGAGCGCGCTGGGCGATGCCCTTGCCGGTGGCCCCGTATCCGAACAGGACGAGCGTGCGGCCGGCGAGCAGCAGGTTGGTGGCGCGCAGGATGCCGTCGAGCGCGGACTGGCCGGTCCCGTAGCGGTCGTTGAAGGTGCGCTCGGTGCGCGACTCGTTGACGGCGATCACGGGGCACGCGAGCTTGCCCTCGTTCTGGAGCCGGCGCAGGCGGAGCAGCCCCGTCGTGGTCTCCTCCGCCCCGCCGCGCGGCGGGCGCTCCCAGCGATGCAGCTGCATCAGCAGGTCGGCGCCGTCGTCGAGCGTGACGTCCGGGCTCCACTCGGCCAGAGCGCCCACGTGCTTGGCGTACATCTCGGCGTCCTCGCCGCGCGTGGCCTGGACCGGAACGCCTTCCTCCACGAGCGCCGCCGCGACCTCGTCCTGAACCGTGAGCGGGTTGGCCGAGCAGAGCGCGGCCTGCGCCCCGCCCGCGACCAGCGCCGCCATCAGGTTGGCGGTCTCCGCGGTCACGTGCAGGCAGGCGGCGACCTTCACGCCGTCGAGCGGGCGCTCGGTCGCGAAGCGCTCGCGAATCGAGCGCAGCACCGGCATCTGGCCCTCGGCCCACTCGACCCGCGCCTGCCCGCCCGGGGCAAGCGTGGGGTCGAGGATCTCCGAACGTAGTGCCTTGGACGGGCCGGACATCAGCGGGGGTCCGGGGGCGTGAGCCCTCGCCGAACCTTGTTAGGCCAGCCAGACATCAGCGGGGGTCCGGGGGCGTGAGCCCTCGGTTCCTAATACCGATACTGGTCGGACTTGTAGGGGCCCTCGACCGGCACGCCGATGTAGGCGGCCTGCTCGGCCGACAGCTCGGTCAGCTGCGCCCCGAGCGAGCCGAGGTGCAGGCGGGCGACCTTCTCGTCCAGGTGCTTGGGAAGCACGTACACCTGCGTCTCGTATTCGTCTCGCTTGGTGAACAGCTCGACCTGGGCGATCGTCTGGTTGGTGAACGAGTTCGACATCACGAAGCTCGGGTGGCCTGTGGCATTGCCGAGGTTCAACAGGCGTCCCTCGGAGAGCACGAGGATGGAGTGGCCGTCAGGGAAGCGCCACTCGTCGACCTGAGGCTTGATGTTGTTGCGCTCGACCCCTTCGGTGCGGAGCAGGCCGGCCATGTCGATCTCGTTGTCGAAGTGCCCGATGTTGCCGACGATCGCCTGATGCTTCATCCGCGCCATGTGTGCGGCGGTGATGATGTCCTTGTTGCCGGTGGCCGTGATGAAGATGTCGGCCGATCCGACCACGTCGTCGAGGCGCACGACCTGGTAGCCGTCCATCGAGGCCTGGAGCGCGCAGATCGGGTCGATCTCGGTGATCAGGACGCGCGAGCCCTGGCCGCGCAGCGACTGCGCACAGCCCTTGCCGACGTCGCCGTAGCCGCAGATGACCGCGGTCTTGCCGGCGAGCATCACATCGGTCGCTCGGTTGATGCCGTCGATCAGCGAGTGGCGGCAGCCGTAGAGGTTGTCGAACTTCGACTTGGTGACCGAGTCGTTGACGTTGATGGCCGGGAACAGCAGCGTGCCGTTCTCGTACATCTCGTAGAGCCGGTGCACCCCGGTGGTGGTCTCCTCGGTGACGCCCTGGATGTCGGCAGCCATGCGGGTCCACTTCTGCGGATCCTCCGAGAGGTTGCGCGCCAAGAGGCCGAGCACGACCTGGAACTCCTCGGATTCGGCCGAGGCCGGATCCGGCACCGCACCCGCCTTCTCGAACTCGACGCCCTTGTGCACGAGCAGCGTGGCGTCGCCGCCATCGTCGAGGATCATGTTCGGGCCATCGTGGCCCGGCCAGTCGAGCGCCTGCTCGGTGCACCACCAGTACTCCTCGAGCGTCTCGCCCTTCCAGGCGAAGACGGGGATGCCGGCCGCGGCGATCGCGGCCGCCGCGTGGTCCTGGGTCGAGAAGATGTTGCAGGAGACCCAGCGCACCTCGGCGCCAAGAGCGGCAAGCGTCTCGATGAGCACCGCGGTCTGCACGGTCATGTGCAGCGAGCCCATGATGCGGGCTCCCTTGAGCGGCTGGCTCTCGCCGTACTCCTCGCGCATGGCCATGAGGCCGGGCATCTCGTGCTCGGCCAGCGTGATCTCCTTGCGGCCGAATTCGGCCAGAGAGATGTCGGCGACCTTGAAGTCCTGGCGTGTGGTGGTCTCGGTGACGGTCATGCGGCGGCGTTCTCCGTAACGGTCGTGTTCGTAGTCATTGGTGGATCGAGGGCCAGCAGGCGCTCGTGCTTCTCCTGCTCCCAGCTGAGCCAGTCGCCCGAATCGACGCCCTCGGGGCGCTGCGGGCGCTCCTCGAACCACTTCTCGAGGGCCACGCGCAACTCGGGATCCGAGTCGAGGCGGCGGGCAAAGGCAACGTCCGACAGAGCGCACTCAAAGCGAGCGAGCAACTCGCGCAGGGTGCGCAGGCGCTGCAGCTCGCCGGGCCCGAAGATGCGGTAGCCGGAGGGCGTGCGCGGGGTCTCGATCAGGCCTGCGCTCTCGATGTAGCGCAGCATTCGCGGCGACCAGCCGGTGGTGGCCGCCGCCTCGTTTATCGCAAGTCCCGCGGGCATCTGCGGCAAACCTTACCACGATCGTGTCAAGGTTCGCCGCGCCTACTCGGCCGCGAGCGCCTGCTTGAGCCGATCGATCGGCTCGATCGGCGTCGGATCGACGCCCACCAGGACCGCCAGGTACACGCTGACCAGGTCGCCCAGCAAGTTCAGGGAGAGCACGCGCTCCAGGCGGCTCTCGCCGCGCGACTCGGCACGGATCACGGGCGCGCCGCCGCGCTTGGCCTCCATGCAGGCGAGCTCGATGCGGCGCCGCACGCGCGGATGCTGGTCGGGGTCCCCGAGGAATACGGCGGACAGCTGGGCGGTCCGGGCGCCCCGCTCCCAGAAGCAGATCTGGTTGTGGTTGGCCTCGGGGAGCTCCGACCAGAAAGCGGCTGCCTTTGCGTTCTCGTTGATCTGGCTGTGCCAACGGCGCGCGACGGCCGCGGTTGGGCCTGCCCCGTGGATCACCGGGACGGTCCCCTCGAGGCGCCCGGCAATGGCCTTGGCCTCGGAGTCCTCGGCGGCGTCGGGCCCCCATTCGCCCGCCAAGCGCTCGAGGAGGGCGGCGGCGGTGTCGATCTCCGAGTGCAGGGCGGGAGCGGCGCCGCAGATGGCGGCGCACTCGAGCGTGCCGACCGTCATATAGAGCACGGCCGCCCTGGGCTGCATGCCGGCGGGCACGCCGATCACGGGGACGCCCTCCTCCCGTGCCGCCTCCGCGAGGCGGCCACCGGTCGTCAGCACCACTCGCCCCGCGCCGGCCGCGCCGGCCGCCTCGAAGCAGGCGAGCGTCTCCTCGGTCTCACCCGAGTAGCTGGAGCACAGGACAAGGCTGTCGGGGCCCGTCCAGGACTCGAGGGCGTAGCCGCGGACGGTCGTGATCGGGCGGGTGGCGCGGTCTCCGAGCGCGGCTGCCGCGAGGTCGCCGCCGATCGCCGAGCCGCCCATTCCGCAAACGACAAGGCCGCCGGGGCGGTCGGCCGGCCGGATCCCCGCGGACTGCGCGCGCCAGAGCGCATCGCCGAGCTGAAGCGGCTGGGCGAGAACGTCGCCGATAGCTCCCTGCGGGTCGGCGGCCTCGATGGCTGCGCGCGACAGCGCGCTCACTGCACGACCTCGCGCGCGGCCACCAGCTCGCCCGCGCCGACCTGCGCGCGGGCGGCTATCTCGACGCCCGGGTCGAGCCTCGCTCCCTCGCCGATCACAGCCTCCTCGCCGATCACAGAGCCGGCTCCGATCATCGCACCCGGCCCGATGCGGGCGCGCTCTCCCACACGCACCCCTTCGGCCAGGACGCTCTGGCGAACCAACGCGTCGGCCCGTACCAGCACCCGGTCGTGCAGCACCGAGCGCTCCACCCGCGCGTCGGTTCCCACCGAGCAGTGGCGTCCGAGCACGCTCTGTGGCCCGATGTGCGCTCCGGCCACAAGACAGCCCTCATAGACCAGCGACCCGGTCTCGTCACGCGGCGCGAGCTCGGATCCGACGCGGTCGGCGAGCAGGTCCCAGGTCGCCTCGAGGTAACGCTCCGGAGTGCCGATGTCGATCCAGTAGCCGGCGGCCTCATGGCCGTAGAGGCCATTGCCGACCAGCTCCGGGAACACCTCGCGCTCGAACGACACGGCACGGCCCTGGGCAATCGACTCGACCACCTCCCGCTCGACGACGTACGCGCCGGCGTTGATCAGGTTGGTCGGCACCTCGCCTTCGGTCTTCTCGAGGAAGGCCTGCACCCGCCGCTCGGCGTCGATCGGCACCACCCCGTAGCTGGCGGTGTCGTCGACCGGGTAGAGGGCGAGCGTCACTCGCGCCCCGGTGCGCTCGTGCTCGGCGATCTCGGCCGAGAGGTCGATGTCGGAGAGCACGTCGCCGTTCAGGACGAGCAGGCGCTCGTCGAGGAGGCCCTGGTCATAGGCGAGCCGCACCGGCCCGGCGGTTCCCAGCGGCCGCTCCTCGATCACGTAGCGCAGGCGCATGCCGTCGTAGATGTCGCCGAGCACGCGCTTGACCCCGTCCGACATGAAGCCGCACGAGAGGATCACCTCGTCCACGCCGTGCGAGTGTGCCCAGTCGAGCATGAAGCTCAGAAACGGGCGCCCGGCGAGCGGCATGACGGGCTTGGGCGTCGTGTAGGTGAGCGGCCGCAGGCGTGTGCCCTCGCCGCCCGCGAGGACCAGCGCCTGGGTCAACGACCGATCCCTTCGTAGGTGAACCCGGCCGCGACGAGCGCCTCGCGGTCAAGGAAGTTGCGCCCATCGACCACCAGCGGCGTCCGCATGCGCCCCTTGACCTCACCGGTCCAGTCGAGCTCGCGGAACTCGGGCCACTCGGTCACCAGCACCACGCCGTCGGCGCCGTCCACGGCCTCGAGCGCGGTGTCGCTGATGAGGGCCCCGCCGAGCAGGCCGTCCGCACGCCCGGCGGCCACCGGGTCATAGACGCGCACGTTCGCGCCCTCTCCCTGGAGACGCCCGGCCAGCACGAGGCTGGTCGCCTCGCGGATGTCGTCCGTATTCGGCTTGAAAGCGACGCCTAGGAGGGCGATCTCCATGCCGACGAGCGAGCCGAGGTGCTTCTGGAGCTTGCCGATCGTGCGCCGCTTCTGGAGCTCGTTGACCTCGATGACGGCCGTGAGCAGCTGGAAGTGATAGCCGCTGTTGCCGGCGAGTTGCTTGAGGGACTGGACGTCCTTGGGAAAGCAGTTGGAACACGCGATCGATCCGCTGGTCACAAATGAATGGGCGCCAGGGACCTCGAGCGAGTAGACGGGACCGCGGTGCGCCAGGCGGTCGATGCCGGCGACGCGAACACGCGCGGATCCGTCGGTAGTGCGCCGGTAGCCGGTCGGGGCGATCCGCTTGCTCTGCCGGGCGATGCTCGAGAGAGCGCCGGCGCGATCGCGTTCGGGGATGAGCTCGATCGCGCGCTCGATCTGGTCGGCTCCGCTGATTCGAATCCAGTGCGTGTCCTTCGTCGACTTCCGCGTCCGGCCGATCCGGCGTGAGGCGACGATCCCCAGTTCGCCGAGTAGTCGCAGCACGCCATCGGCGAGTTCGTCGCTGACCGTCCCGAACTCGATGATGACGCTCGGCCCGCGGCCCTGGAGCGACCAGGAGCCGTCCCCCTCGAACAGGCCGGCGAGCAGGGCCCACTGGTCGCGCTCGGGGCGGTCCCAAATGAGGTCGGGAAGTCGCTGCTCGTAGCTGTTGCGCCCCAGTCCGAGGACATCGCACCACCACGTGGTCACAAGCCGCGAGCGCAGAATCACCTTTCGCGCGGTGGGCGTGCTGTACACGCTCGCGGCCATTCCACACCGCGACCAGCCACGCACCACCTCGCGAACGAGGTGCTCTTCTCGCTCGGGATGGAACGACCACTGGAGCTGATGATCGGCCTCGGTTCTGATTGCGCAGCCCTCGGCGATGTAGAGGCCGACGATGCGCCAGAAGCTCTCTGAGAGCTCGACCTCGGAGCTCACGAAATTGCCGCCGTTGGTGGTACCGATCCGCGAGCCGCGAAGGGATACGTCGCCGAGGCCGGCCTCGTCCAGCCTGAGCGCACCGGTTCGCTTCACCTCGCCCGTGCGCGCGGCTGCCGACGAGGCACGCAGGAATATCCCGCGCCGGTCGGCCATGGGCCGGCCGATCAGCTTGCGAATCTCTCGCGCACGCGGCCGCACGATGAGCTTCGACGGAGAGAGCCCCGCCACGTCCGCCGCGGACAGGATCGATGCCATCTTCGGCGCATCCGCGTGCTCATCGCGCTCGGTTGCCAACGGCAGCCAGTCCTCTCGGGTCAGGTCGTCGGCCAGCTTGCGGACGATCGGCGCCCCGTCCGCATCCGTTACGAGAAACGGATGGTCCGGGGTGCAGCGCAGCCGCCGGCCCATCTTGGTCCGCACCTCGAGCAGGTCGCCGTCGTAGTCGCGCCGGGTGACGCACATCACGGGCAGGAAGATCGGCTCCTGCTGCTCGGGCAGGAACGAGAGGACCTCGAGGTTGCCCGGCGCGATCACGCCGGCCTCGGGTTGCTCCTCGCCGTCGGCCTCGAGTCGCGCCCAGAGCTGTTCGAACGTCAGCAGCGTCGTCCTCCCGTGCTGCCGTGCCAGGACGGTCTCCTCGCCGGCGAGGCACGAGCCCCCGTACCCGATGCCCGCCTGCAGGAACTTCGGTCCGATGCGGTCGTCGAGGCCCATTCCGCGCGCCACCTCGGAGACGTCGGCCCCGAGCTCCTCCGAGACGTTGGCGATCTCGTTGATGAACGAGATCTTGGTCGCGAGGAATGCGTTGGACGCCAGCTTGACCATCTCGGCGCTCGCCACGTCGGTTCTCACGAGAGGCGCGTCGAGCGGCGCGTACAGGGCGCCCACGCGCTCGGCGAACTTCTCCGAGCCCTCGTCGGCGCCCACGACCACGCGGTCGGGCGACATGAAGTCGGCGACCGCGCTGCCCTCTTTCAGGAACTCCGGGTTGGAGACATAGCCCGTGCCCGGCCGGCGGCGCTGGATCGAGCGGCCGGTGCCGACGGGCACGGTGCTCTTCATCACGAGTGCGTGCTGATCGGAGTCGCCGAGGTCGGCGAGCACGCTCTCCACGCGCGAGAGGTCGGCGTCGCCCGAGTAGGTCGGCGGCGTGTCGACGCAGACGAACAGGAGCCGTGCGTGCTCGAGCACCTCGGCCATGTCGGTCGTGAAGTGGAGCCGCTCGGCGTTCTTGGCCACGAGCTCGGACAGCCCCGGCTCGTGGATCGGGACTTCCCCCCGCGCCAGCGACTCGACCTTCTCGGTGATGATGTCGCGCGCCCAGACCTCGTGCCCCAGCTCGGCGAAGCAGGCCGCGCTGACCAGCCCGACCCAGCCCACGCCGATGACCGCTATCGGTTCCTTGTCAGCCATATGCGGTCGCTGAGGCTATCCACGCGACGCGTCAGAGCGGACGCGCCGAGCGGGCGATGGCCATCATCTGCTTGTTCGTCAGCGTCAGTAGCAGCGTGTTCGAGATCCAGTAGACCGCCTTGGGCGTGCGCCACGCCACCAGGCGCAGGCGGTCGCCGTCGAACTGGAGCTCGTAGGTGCGGCGGCCGACCTTGCGCGTCTCGGTCACGCCCTCGAGGATCGGCGGGTCCTTCCAAGTCATGCCCTGGAGGCCGTAGTACTCGCCGGCGATCCCGCGCTGGAGGACCATCCGATAGGCGCCGTAGCGCTTGCCGTCCAGCCCGCGCAGCTTGTACACGCGCGGCGGGCCGGCGTAGATCGAGCCGCGCGTGCGTAGCGTGGGATAGATGACCGGCAGCGATCCGCCCGCGCCCGCGGCCACGGCCTGCACGCCCTGGTCCTCCCCGAAGCCACTCGCGTCCTCCAGCCCGAGATCGCCGACCTGGCGGAGCTTCTTGCGCTTGGGACGCGGCCCTCTTTGCACCGGCGTGCCGCGCGCGCCCGGTGAGTCCTCGACCTGAAGGAACTGCTGGACGATCTTGTCGATCTGCTCCTGGGTCGCCTCCACGAAGCTCGGGCCGAGCGCGCCCTGGAAGCGGACCTGCAGGATCGGCTGGTCGGCCGAGAACACCGCGAGCTTCAGCAGGCTGAGCACCTCGGACCGGGTGCGCAGCTCGGCGTCTGTCTGCGTGTTGCGGCCGAAGATCTTCAACAGCCGGTCGCTCTTGTCGATCAGCGTGGAGAACGCGATCTGCTGCTTGGCCTGGCGCAGGAACTCCTGCTGGCGTGCGGCACGGACGATGTCGTCGTCCTCGTGACGGAAGCGCACGTACTGAAGCGCCTTGCGGCCGCACATGCGCTGGTAGCCCTGCTGGATGTCGATGAAGGTGTATTCGGCCGAGTCGTTGTAGTAGCGCCGGTCGATATCCACGTACACGCACCCGACCGCGTTGACCGCGCGGTAGAAGCCCTCGAAGTCGACGTTGATCACGTGGTTGATGGGCAGCCCGGTCAGGTTCTTGACCGTGTTGAGTGTCAGGCGCGGGCCGCCCAGCTCATACGCGGCATTGATCTTCTGCACGCCGTGCCCCGGGATCTCGACCTTCAGGTCGCGCGGCAACGACATGACCGCGGTCGCCTCCTTGTCCGGGTTGAGGCGCACGAGCATGATCGTGTCCGAGCGGGCGTCGGTCCCGGCGCCCTCAGCGTTCCCCTTGGCGCGCTTGTCCGAGCCGAGAATCATCAGGGTCTGAGGCTTGCCGGGGTCGGTCTCAGCCAGGTCGTTGCCCAGCTTGAGCTCCTTGCCCAGCTCGAGATAGCCCACAACCTTGTCGAGCTCGTGGAATGCCGCGACCGCCGTGGCCCCCGCCGCGGCGAAGATGCACAGCAGACCGCCCAGCAGGAGGCGCTTCCAGAGTCCGGGGCGGGGGATGTCGTCGAACATCAGGCGATGCGAAGCGGGCGTTCGTCCTGGCCCATCTGGCCCGGGAGCAGGTTGACGAACTCCACCAAGATCCGCCGATATTCCCCGAGCGACCGGATCGACACCCACTCCTCGGGTCCGTGGTGGCCGTCGCCGGCCGGGCCGCACTCGACCGCGGGCACGCCGGCCTCGAGGAAGGAGATAGCGTCGGAGGCGCCGTCGCGGCCCACCGAGATCTGGTCCCCGGGCGGGGCGCCGACACGTGAGATCGCCTCGCCGAGCGCCTGAACGAAGGGGTCGTCACGCGCGACGATCGCCGGCCGGCGATGGAAGACCTTGACGACCGTGGCGTCGGCGAGTGCGTTCACCGCTGCCTTGATCTTCTCCGGATCCTGTCCCGGCAGGTAGCGGACGTCGACGTCGATCACGCAGAGGTCGGGGACCTTGTTGAGCGCATCGCCGCCCAAAATCCGGCCGAGGTTGATCGAGGGCCGGTCGAAGAGGTCGGAGGATTCGCGCGCGAAGGGCAGCGTCTCGATCTGGCGAAAGACGTCGATCGCCTTGAGGACCGCGTTGTCGCCCACCCAGGGCGTCGAGCCGTGGGCGGCCTTGCCGGTGACCTCGATCCGCATCGCCAGCACGCCCTTGGCCTGGATGCCGATGTGCATGTTGGTTGGTTCGCCGGTGATGGCGAAATCCCCTATGTAGCCCTGCTCGACGAGGTAGTCCGAGCCGCGCTGATCGATCTCCTCGGACTCCTCGTCGGAGACGCAGACGAAGTGCACGCGCACGCGGTCCTGCGCGGTTAGGTCGTGCAGCGCGCACATCATGGCCGCGAGACCGCCCTTCATGTCGTAGGCGCCGCGGCCGTAGAGGCGGTCGCCCTCGATCCGGGGAGTGAACTGCTCGGGGCGCCCCGGGACGACGTCGAGGTGCCCGTGCAGCACGATCGTCGGTCCGCCCGAGGGCCCGACCGTTGCGGCAAGGACGGGCCGTCCGTTGTGGACCGTGCCCGTCACCTCCACGTCGCGTGCCTCGAGCCAGCCCTTGACGAAGCCCGCCGCGCTCTGCATGCCTTCGAGGGTGGACGTGTCGTAGGTGAGCAGGCGCTCGGTGAGCGCTCTCTCATCCATCCCGGGTCGAGGATAGTGCCTCGCTCGCGGGATCCGGCCCGCACCCACTCGCGAGCGGACCGAGTCGTCCGGCTGACGTTGAGTACAACAGTTGTGGTCAACGTCAGTTTCGTTGCTGCGTCCGCGGCCGCAGCCGCCTCGCCCCTACGTCGCTCGCTCGCGCTCCACGGCCGCTCGCACGTAACAGCCGATCAGATGGTCGTTGACGAGACCGCAGGCCTGCATGGCCGCGTAGGCCGTGGTGGGGCCCACGAAGCGAAAGCCGTTTCGCTTGAGCTCCTTGGCCAGCGCGGTCGACTCCGGGGTCACCGCCGGCAGGTCACCGGGGGCTCTTGGCGCGCGGCGGCGACGCGAGGGAGCGAAGGACCAGACGAGCTGCGCGAGCGGGCGGTCGAGCGCCACGGCCGCCTTCGCGTTGGCGATCGCGGCCTCGATCTTGCCGCGGTGGCGAACGATGCCGGCGTCGCCGAGGAGCCGCTCCACGTCGCGCTCGTCGAAGCGGGCCACCGCCTCGATCTCAAAGCCGGCGAAGGCCGCGCGGAAGCTCTCGCGCTTGCGCAGGATGGTCAGCCACGAGAGCCCCGACTGAAAGCCCTCGAGAACCATGCGCTCGTAGATGCCGCGGTCGTCTCTCACCGGACGCCCCCACTCCTCGTCGTGGTAGGCGACGTAGTCGGGGGCCGAAGCTCCCCACCAGCAGCGCCGCCGGCCGTCGTCGCCGCGGACGAGCGAGGTCATGCGGGGGCACGCTATACCCTCGCGCGCGGTGCACTTGGAGCAAACCATCGAGCCCGCGGGCCGGTCGGTGTGGCGCTCGCTCGCCGCCTCTGACACGGGCAAGGCAGCCGGGCTCGCGGGGGCGACCATCGCGAGCAACGTCATCGCCCTCGTATTCACGGTGGTGTTCGCGCGGCTGCTCGGCGCCTCGGGCTACGGCTCGCTGGCGGCGCTCGTGTCCGCGTTCATCATCCTCATGGTCCCGGGGTCGGCGCTCCAGATCGCAGTCGCCCGAGAGGTCTCGCGCGACGTGGCGGGAGGCAGTCCGGACGCCGGAGCGGGAGTCAGGCGCTGGCTGGCGCGACTCGCGCTAGCCGCGCTGGTCGTGGCCGCGGTTGCGATCCCGCTGCGGGGGGCGATCGCCGCGGCGATCAACGTGGACGAGCTTTGGGCGGCGGCCGTCGTGCCGGTTTCGAGCATGCTCTGGGCCATGGTCTCGGTTCTGCGCGGTGCACTGCAGGGCTTCGGGGACTACCGGGCAGTGGGCGTCAGCATCGTCGGCGAGGCCATGTCGAGACTGCTCTTCGCGCTCGCGCTTGTCGCCCTCGGCCTCGACGTAACCGGCGCGTTCCTCGGCATCCCGCTTGCCCTGGTGGCGGTTGGCGCGGTGCTCGCAATGCGGCTCCTCCCTCGCCTCCCGCCGCCCTCCGGGAGGTTCGAGCCGGCCCGCCTGCGCGATCTCCTTGCGGGCGCCCGAGCCCCGGTGCTCGCGCTGACGCTGGTGTTCGCGCTGCAGGAGGTCCACATCATCGTGGTCAAGCACGAGGCGACGAGCGACGCGGCCGGCTCCTACGCGGTCGCGGCGGTCGCCGCCAAGGCGATCATCTGGGTCGCGATAGGCCTCGGGCTCTACCTGCTTCCGGAGGCCTCGCGGCGAACCAAGATCGGCGTGGACGCGCGCCCCATCCTGCTGCGGACGCTCGGGCTGATAGCGGCCTGCGCCGCCGCGATGGTGGCGATCTTCGCCGTCGGCGGCGAGCCGCTGCTGGCGGCCGTGTTCGGCGATGACCTCACCGAGGCTTCGGGCGCGCTTGTCTGGCTGGGCTTGGCGATGTCGCTGCTGGCCTGCACGTACCTGTCCGTTCAATACCTGCTCGCGCTCGGTCGTTCGAGCTTCATCTGGATCCTGGCGTTCGTCGCCGCGCTCGAGGTGGCGCTGCTGGCCGGCGTCGGAGCGGACCTGGAAGGGATCGCGTTCGCGCTGTTCGCGCTCCAGCTCGGCTGTGCCGCCGTCATGCTCATCGTCTCGTTCCGCACCTCGGGCCCGGCGCCCGGCCGCGGGTAGATGGCTGGTTCCGGATCCGTGCGCCTTCGGGGGCGCGCCAGACCAAGCTGGGCGCCGCGCGCGTGGACGAAGCCGCTAGTTGCAGAACTATCGGCGAGGACGCGGGTGGCGATCCAGCGCCGGTATGGCGCGTCATCCGGAGGTGCAGGGATCCGGAACCAGTCATCTAAAGTCTCGCGGCCCATGGGCGGCGGACAGGTCACCGAGGGGCTGCAGGCCCTCCGCAGCGAAGCGCTCGCGGCGGTGCGTGGCTATGCCGTGGAGGCGCTCGCGGTGCCTCCCTTCGTCCGCGGGGAGACCACGGTGCCGGTGGCCGGCAAGGTCATCGGGGCGCCTGAGCTCGAGGCGCTCGTGGACGCGTCGCTGGACGGCTGGCTGACCGAGGGCCGCTTCGCGCAGCGCTTCGCTCCCGCTTTCGCCCATGCGGCTTCGCGCGACCACGCGCTGCTCGTCGGCTCGGGCTCGCAGGCCAACCTGCTCGCTGTCGCCGCCGCCTGCTCTCACCTCCATGAGCGGCCGCTGCGCCCCGGCGACGAGGTCGTCACACCGGCCCTCGGCTTCTCGACGACGGTCAACCCGATCTACCAGCAGGGCCTCGTGCCGGTCTATGTGGACGTCGAGCCCGACACGCTGAATCCGACCTTCGAGGCGTTCGCCGCCGCTGTCGGCGACCGCACCCGCGCCGTCATGGCGGCCCACTGCCTGGGCAATCCCTTCGACGCCGCACGGCTGGCCGAGCTGTGCGACGAGCGCGGGCTCGTGCTGATCGAGGATTGCTGCGACGCGCTCGGGAGCACCTTCGGCGGCCGCGCTGTCGGCACCTTCGGCGCGGCGGCCACCTACTCGTTCTATCCGGCTCATCACATGACCACCGGCGAGGGCGGCGCCGTCGGGGCGGACGACGCGACATGGGTGCGTGCGCTCGGGTCGCTGCGCGAATGGGGCCGCGACTGCTGGTGTCCGCCAGGGGTGAACGATGCCTGCGGGCGGCGCTTCGACGGGAGCTTCGGAGAGCTGCCCGACGGCTACGACCACAAGTACGTCTTCTCGCACGTGGGCTTCAACTTCAAGATCACCGACATGCAGGCCGCCCTGGGCCTCGCCCAGCTCGAGCGCCTCGAGGGCTTTCACCGCGCGCGCCGGCGCAACTTCGCCCGCCTGGACGCCGCCTTCGGCGAGCTCGACGAGCTCATGGTCCGGCCGCGCACGCTCGAGGGAGCGGATCCCTCCTGGTTCGGCTATCCCTTCACGTTGCGCGACGGCGGGCCGGCCGAGCGCCGCGAGCTGCAGCGCTTCCTGCTCGAGCGCCGGATCGACTCGCGCCTGGTGCTCGCCGGAAACCTCACTCGCCAGCCGGGCTATCAGGGACTCGAGCATCGCGTGGCCGGTCCGCTGACGGGCGCCGACAGGGTCACGGAGGCCTCGCTATGGGTGGGCTGCTATCCCGGCCTGACAGACGACATGATCGACTGGATCGCGGAGTCCGTCCGCGAGTTCCTGCTCCTCTAGCCGATGAGAGGTCTGCGCGCGCTCGTGGCCGCGCAGCTCGCGGCGATCGCGGTCTGCGCCGCGGCGGTGGTGGTCGACTTCCCGGTCTGGGCGCTCGTCGACGAGGCCGCGCACTACGACTACGTCCAGTGGATCGCCGAGGACGGGCGCCTGCCTGTGCTCGACGAGGACCCGGTGCACCCGGAGGTGCTTGCGATCGAGGAGGGCACCTACCCGGCCCCGCCGCGGGTGAGCGCCGGCGAGCGCGGGCTGTTCGGGCGATCCTACGAAGGCTTCCAGCCGCCGCTCTCGTATCTGGTCGCCAGCCCGGTCTTTGCAGTGGCGGGCGACCACGAGCGCAAGCTCCGCGCCCTGCGCGCGCTCGGGGTGGTCCTGCTCGCTGCGGCGGTGTTCCTGACCTGGATGCTCGCGCGGCGCGTGATGCCCGACGCTCCGCTCGCCGGCTTCAGCCTGGCGCTGACCTTCTTCCTCTGGCCAGGCGTCGTGGTGCGCGCCGCGACGTTCTCCACCGCAGCGCTCGAGCTGGTGGCCGGGGCGGCGCTCTCGCTCGCGCTCTGGCGAGCGCTCTCGGAGCGTTCGAGTCGCTGGCTGGTGGCGGCGGGCGCGCTCACCGGTCTCGCGCTGCTGACCAAGCTGACGCTGATCGCGTTCGCGCCGGCGCTCGGCGTGGTTTGTCTCGCGTTCCTGCGGGAGCGCCGGGTGCGCCCGGTCGTGGGCGCCCTGGCGCTGCCGGCGGCGATGCTCGCGCCGTGGCTGGCCTTCAACCTCGACCACTACGGCGCGCTGACAGGGAGCGACGAGGTCCAGGCGCTGACCGAGCCTTCGCTCAACCCCGGAGGCATCGAGTACGGCCCCGGCGACCTGCCCGCCAAGCACGTGACGCTCCTGAACGGCGTGCTGCCGGACGAGTGGTGGGTGGAGTTCCTCTCGACCGCCAAGCGCCGGTTGCGCGACGTCCTGGTCGGACTCGTGATCGCCGTGCCGTTGCTGGCTTCGGTGAGGATGCGACCGGCGGAGCGCAGGCGCGCGCTTGCCGTTCTGCTGCTCCCGCTGCTGGCGGGGATCGCGCTGATGTCGCTGTCCCTGCTGACCGACAACTGGGACGCGTTCTACCCGCGCTACCTCCACTGCACGCTGCCGGGGTTCGGGATCTTCGCGGGGCTTGGCCTGCGCCGGGCGATTGGCGAGCGCGCGCTCGTCTGGAGCTCGGTCGCGCTCACGGCGCTGCTGCTGGCGCTCTGGGCGCACCTGTCGACGGTTTCCCCGGCCACTCTGTAGGGCCCAGGGCGCCGTTGTCGCCTTAGCGGAGTCAGGGACCGCTGACTCGACAATGAAGCAACAAGGGGCGTACGGGAGCGCCATGGCCCCGGCGGCCGGACGGGACCCGGCGTCCATTGTCGACCTAGCGGTGCCTGGGACCGCTAACTCGACAATGGAGCTCGCTCGCCCGTCCCGCTACGGCCGGCGCTCCAGGATCGTGAACGCGCCGTAGCGCGCCGCCCGCCGGTAGCTCCGCGCGAGGTAGTCGTCGAGCAGGGTCACGCCGCTGGATTCGCCGGCGCGGTTTGGCTCGGGCGCCGCCGTGACTGGGGCCGTCCAGCGCACCACGGCGGGCGTCCGGGTGCGCTCGAGGTCGCGCACGATCTCGCGCTGGACAGGGGCGGTCGTGACGACACCGGGGGCCTGGATGTCGTAGCGGGTCGGATTGGGCCGGTCGGCCAGCACGTAGAACAGCGGGTGGCCCGAGGTCACCCGGTCCGAGCGGCGGGTCGTCACATAGATCGGATGGCCCGGCGCGACCTCCCGGCGCACGTGGCGCACCGCGGCCTCGAGCGGCCGGCGCGCACTCGCTCGCACCCGCACACCGTCCGCCGCAGGCAGGCGCAGCTCGGCGTAGTCGGAGCGCAGCTCGAGCCAGCGCCGGTCGAGCCCCTCCACGGCCGCCCACGCCAGCGCGACCGCCACCGCCGCGCCGCCGCAGAGCGCCGCGACCCACCGGGCCGAGCGGCGGCTCCCGGCCGCCGCGGGCTCGAGACCCGCGGTCAGCGCCCATGCCCCCAGGACGCCCACCATCACCGCCAGCGGCGCCGTGTGGAAGACGTCGGGCCGCGTCACCAGGTAGTGGGCCATGCCGATCGCAAACACCGCGCTCGCCACCTGCGCCCAGCGTTCGCGCCGCAGGCGCACAGCGAGGGCCAGCAGCGAGCCGGCCAGCCCGAGCACGAGCGCGAGCGGCAGGTAGAAGAGCAGCAGGCTCTCCACAGAGTCAGAGAAGAAGCCGCCGACCGAGCTCGTGTTGAGCGGACCGTCGTAGTCGAGCGGGAAGGGCAGCGACTGGTAGTCCGAGAAATCCTGCAGCGGATAGCGCACGAGCAGGTCCCAGGAGTCGCCGAGCCCGGCCGAGGCCACCACCGGCAGGTACAGCACGAGCGCCACCAGCGCAGCGGCGCCCGCGAAACGCGCGGCGTCCGGCGCGAAGCGGCCGGCCTCGCGCGGCCGCATGGCGTAGGCCAGCAGAATCCCCAGGCCGAGGTAGGCGGCGAACTCGAGCCGCCAGGCCGCAGCGGCGCCGCAGAGCGCGCCGGCCAGGAGCGGGCGTCGCTCGAACAAGAGCAGCGCCCCCAGGGCGAACACGAGCGTCAGCGGGAACGGATGCGGCCCGGTCGGATACGCCATCGCCAGCGCCGCGACCAGCCAGCTCACGAGCGCGAGCCGCGCGGACGCGCCGCCGCGCACGGCGAGCGCGTATGCGAGCACGGCCACCCCGGCGTCGCAGAGCACGCGCACGATTCGCCACACGAGCAGCGACGGCCCGAACGCCTCCCAGAGGCCGCCGAGCAGGTAGGACTGGCCCGGCGGATAGAACCACCAGAAGTCGCTGTAGGGGACCTGGCCGTCGGCGATGCGGGCGGCGGCGGCGAGCATGAGGCCCTCGTCGTTGGGCTGGATGCCGTCGAGGATCGTCACTCCGGAGAGCAGCGCCGCTCCGGCGAACAGCAGCGCCAGCCTCACTTGGGAACGGCCGCGGTGCCGGCGTGCCGGCGCAACACGTAGACCGTCGCGCAGCCGTAGCGACGGGTGTCCTCCACCAACGGTCCCAACGTCGCCTCCAAGTCGAGCAGCCCGGGCCGGCAGTCGACGAAGGCAAAGCGCGCGCCGCTCCCGCGCACCAACGCTCGCGCGCGGGCCGCCGACATGCCGTCCTCGAAGAGGGCCTGCGTCTCGAACACGCGCTCCTCCCAGTCCGGCGTCCAGGACAGCGCGCCCACGTAGACCTCGCGTCCCGTCCGATACGGGAGCATGTGACCCCCGTATGCAGGAGCGAGCACGCCGCCCGGTCGCGGGTCGCGTTCGAGGGCATCGAGCGCGCGCTGCTCGCCGGCGAACACGAAGTACGGATCGCCGGCGGACCGGACGCTGTTGACCACCACCTGCATCTTGTGGATCGTGCCCGGCACGATCATCAGCGCGAGCGCCGCCACGACCAGCCACGCGCGCGGGCGCCGCCAGACGCTCAGGACCCCCTGAACGGCGAGGATCGACAGCGGGATCGCAAGCCCCTGGAAGGAGTGGTAGGGGAAGGTGCCGCCCGGCTGCAGGTACACGGCCAGGGCCGCGAATGGCCACACCCGCAGCGCCACGGCCTGCCAGTCACGCGCCGGCAGTC
>JBEVKF010000135.1:0-11704 GCA_040509755.1 Thermoleophilaceae bacterium
TAGCGTGAGGAGCGATGAACGTGTTCCTCCCCGACGGCACCGCGCTTGAGCTGAACGAGGGCGCGACGGGCGCCGACGCCGCCCGCGCGATCGGCGAAGGCCTTGCCCGGGCCGCGCTCGGCATCGAGGTCGACGGGGAGCTGCGCGACCTCGATGCCCCGCTTCCCGGCGGCGCCAAGATCGCGATCGTTACGGCCCGCGACGACGAGGGGCTGTGGCTGATCCGCCATGACGCCGCGCACGTGCTGGCCACCGCGGTGATGGAGCTGTATCCGGGGGTGAAGATCTCGATCGGCCCGCCAATCGAGGACGGCTTCTACTACGACTTCGAGTTCCCAGACGACGTCAAGGTCTCCGACGAGGACTTCGAGCGCATCGAGGCCAAGATGCGCGAGCACATCAGGTCGGACGAGCACTTCGAGCGCGCCGACGTGAGCGTGGCCGAGGCGATCGAGCGCTTCCATGCCGAGGGCCAGGACTACAAGGTCGAGCTGATCGAGGACCTCGTGCGGGGCGCCGATCCCGCGCACCCGCTGGAGACGGTCTCGCTGTATCGCAACGGCCCCTTCACCGACCTCTGCCGCGGCCCCCACGGCCCGGGCACCAAGCGCATCAAGGCGTTCAAGCTCACGAGCGTGGCCGGCGCCTACTGGCGCGGCGACGCCGAGCGTCAGATGCTCACCCGCATCTACGGGACCGCCTTCGCCGGCAAGGAGGAGCTCGAGGCGCATCTCGAGCGCCTCGAGCAGGCGCGCGCGCGCGACCACCGCAAGCTCGGGCGCGAGCTGGCGCTGTTCATGCTCTCCGACCTGTCACCGGGCTCGCCGTTCTGGCTGCCGAACGGCACGCACATCTGGAACGAGCTGACCCGGATGTGGCGGACCAGCAACGTCGAGCGCGGCTACACCGAGGTGCGTACGCCGATCCTCTACGACGTCGAGCTCTGGAAGCAGTCGGGCCACTGGCACGTGTACCGCGATCACATGTACTTCACCGACGTGGAGGACCGGCCGATGGGCCTCAAGCCCATGAACTGCCCGGCCCACTGCCAGATCTACAAGCGCGAGCTGCGGTCCTACCGCGACCTCCCGATCCGCCTCTGTGAACAGGGCCTCGTGCACCGCCACGAGCCGAGCGGCACCCTGCACGGCCTGCTGCGCGTCCGCCACATCACCCAGGACGACGCCCACGTGTTCTGCACCGAAGACCAGATCGAGGAGGAGGTGCTGCGCTGCATCGACTTCGGCACTTCGATCTACCGCCGCTTTGGGTTTGAGCCGCGGCTCGAGCTCTCGACGCGGCCCGAGAAGCGAGTCGGCAGCGACGAGATGTGGGACCGAGCCGAAGAGGTGCTGCGCACGACCCTCGAAAAGCACGGCCTCGAGTACGAGCTCAACGAGGGCGACGGCGCTTTCTACGGCCCCAAGATCGACGCCCACATGACCGATGCGATCGGCCGCTCGTGGCAGCTCGGCACCGTCCAGCTCGACTACTACATGCCCGACCAGTTCGAACTTGCCTACACCGGCGCCGACAACGCCGAGCACCGCCCGGTGATGATCCACCGCGCGTCGATGGGCTCGTTCGAGCGCTTCATCGGAATCCTGATCGAGCACTACGCCGGCGAGTTCCCGCTTTGGCTGGCGCCCGTACAGGCCGTCGTGCTGCCGATCGCAGACCGCCATGTCGGCTACGCCGGTGAGGTGGCCGGGCGGCTGCGCGAGCACGGCATTCGCGCCGACATCGACGAGCGCTCGGAATCGATCGGTAAGAAGATCCGCGAGGCCGAGGTGCTGAAGGTCCCCTACATGCTTGTGGTGGGCGACTCCGAGCAGGCGGCCGGCGAGGTCGCGGTCCGGCGCCACCGCGAAGGTGACGTGGGCGCTGTGCCCGCGGGCGAGTTCGCCGATCGCGCCCTCCACGAGATCACGGAGAGCCGCTAACATCGGCGAGCGAATGACGTGCCCCCACATCCCCGCGCTTTGACAGCCGGCCCAAGCTACACCTAGTGCCGATCCCTCGTAAGTTTGATCGGCGCCCCCCAGAGCGCGACGAGACACGGATCAACGAACGGATCCGCGTGCCCCAGGTCCGCCTCATCGGCGAGGACGGAAACCAGATCGGCGTCGTGGACACCCAGGCGGCGCTCCGGTACGCCCAGGAGCGCGACCTCGATCTCGTTGAGGTTGCCGCCGACGCCCGGCCGCCCGTCTGCCGCGTGCTCGACTACTCGAAGTACAAGTACGAGCAGGAGCAGAAGGCCAAGGCGGCGCGGCGACACCAGAAGCAGGTCAACGTCCGCGAGATCAAGCTGCGGCCGAAGATTGCGACCAACGACTACGAGACCAAGAAGAACCACGTCGTGCGCTTCCTCAAGGGCGACGACCGCGTCAAGGTCACGATCATGTTCCGCGGGCGCGAGCAGACCCACCCGGAGCGCGGGGAGATGCTGCTGATGCGCCTGGCCGAGGACGTGGCCGAGCTCGGCTCGATCGAGCAGCACCCGCAGCAGGACGGACGCAACATGACCATGCTGCTTGCGCCGCTCAAGCGCAAGCTCGCAGACGAGCAGGGCGAAGCGGACGAGCCGTCGTCAAACAGTGACGGCGAGCCGGCCGCAAGCGACGGCGACGCCGCCGCCGCTGACGCCTCGTAGCGCCCCGCTCGCGGGACCGTCTGCTTCAATGAACCGTCGCATGCCGAAGATGAAGACCCATTCCGGCGCCAAGAAGCGCTTTCGCAAGACCTCGAGCGGCAAGCTCCGCGCGCGGCACTCGTTCACCTCCCACAACCTCGGCAAGAAGAGCGCTAAGCGCAAGCGCCGCCTCGGCCGGCCGGTCGAGGTCTCCCAGCACGATCAAAAGCGCGTCACGAGGCTTCTGCACAAGTGAGCCGGGTCAAACGTTCAGTCCACGCGCGCAAGAAGCGCCGCGAGACGCTCGCCCGGGCCAAGGGCTACCGGGGCCAGGCCTCCAAGAGCTACAAGCGGGCCAAGGAGGCGCTGCTCAAGGCCGACTCATACGCATACCGCGACCGGCGCAACAAGAAGCGCGACTTCCGCCGGCTCTGGATCGTGCGCATCAACGCCGCTGCGCGCCAGGAGGGCATGAGCTACAGCCAGTTCATGCACGGCCTGAAGCTGGCCGGGATCGAGGTCGACCGCAAGGTGCTGGCCGACATCGCCGTGCGCGACCCTGAGACCTTTCGACGTTTTGCCGAGAAGGCCCGGGAGGGCGTGGCCGCGTAGAGCGAAACCACGATCCGACGACTTCCCCGGGCGCCTTCAACGAGGCGCCCTTTTCTTTTTGATGATCCGATCAGCCGACAACGACAAGCTCAAGACGATCCGCAAGCTCCAGCAAAAGCGCTGGCGCGACAAGCTCGGGCTGTTCGCTGCCGAGGGCGAGGATCTCGTCGCGGCCGCGGAGCGCGCCGGCTGGCGGGCGGAGTTCGTCCTCCGCGCCGGGGAGGACGTGGAGCCCGAGTTGCTCGCCGCCGCGAGCGCGCTCGGTTCCGGCAGCCGGGTGATCGGCGTCTATGAGCGCCGCTGGGCTGAGCCCGGCGGGACGCTGAGCGTGTGGTTGCATGCGGTCGAGGATCCCGGCAACGTCGGGACGATCATCCGCTCCGCGCATGCGCTGGCGGACGGCCCCGTCGTCCTCGGCCCGGGCTGCGCGGACCCGTTCTCCCCGAAGGCGGTGCGCGCGAGCATGGGCTCGGTGTTCGCCCGCCCGCCCGCCCGCGGCGCGCTCGCGGGCCTGCCCGGGCTCAAGCTGGCGCTGAGCGCGCAGGCGAGCCGGACCTTGCGCGAGGCGGAGCTCTCGCCCCCGGTGGTCCTCTGTCTCGGCGCCGAGCGAGCCGGCCTGCCCGCCGAGCTCGAAGCCGAGAGCGTGAAGATCGAGGTGCACAACGACTCGCTCAACGTCGCGATGGCGGCGACCGTGGCTCTCTATGAGACCGCAAATAGGATGGCCGCCCATGGCTGAGCTCCAGCAGCTGCGCAGCGAGGCCGAGGCGGCGATCTCGGCGGCGGGCTCGGCGGCCGAGCTGGAGGAGTTGCGGGTGCGCTACCTCGGGCGCAAGTCTCAGCTCACCTCGACGCTGCGGTCGATCGGCGAGCTGGCGCCGGAGCAGCGCGGGCCCGTGGGGAAGGAGGCCAACGAGGTGCGCCGCGCGCTCGAGGTCCTGCTGGAGCGGCGCACCGCGGAGCTCGAGGCCTCCGAGCTCGACAGCCGGCTGGCCGAGGATCGCGTGGACGTCACCCTCCCGGGCGATCCGCCCCAGCCCGCGGGCCACCTGCACCTGGTCTCACAGATTCGCCGGCGCATGGAGGACATCTGCATCGGGCTCGGCTTCTCCGTGCTCGAAGGCCCGGAGATCGAGTACGAGTACTACAACTTCACCGCGCTCAACCACCCGCCCGAGCACCCGGCGCGGCTCCCGCAGGACACCTTCTACTTCGCCGAGCGGGTCCTGCTTCGCACCCACACCTCGCCGATGCAGATCCGCGCGATGGAGATCCAGGAACCGCCGATCTACATCGTCGTGCCGGGCCGCGTCTACCGGCCCGACACGCCCGACGCCACCCACGTTCCGATGTTCCACCAGCTCGAGGGCCTCGCGATCGACGAGGACATCACGCTCGCCGACCTCCAGGGCGTCCTGCTGTCCTTCGCGCGCCAGATGTTCGGCGATCTGACCGAGGTGCGGCTGCGGCCGGGCTACTTCCCGTTCACCGAGCCGAGCGTCGAGGTCGACGTCTCCTGTTTTCGCTGCAACGGGACCGGCTTCGAGGGCGCCCAGCGCTGCGGCACCTGCAAGGGCGAGGCCTGGATCGAGATCCTCGGCTCGGGGATGGTCGATCCCAACGTGCTCGACTACGTGGCCGGCAACGGCTACGACAAGGACCGGGTGCAGGGCTTTGCCTGGGGCATGGGCATCGAGCGCATCGCAAGCGTGGTCTACGAGGTGCCGGACCTGCGCATGCTCTTCGACAACGACCTGCGGCTGCTCGAGCAATTCGGGGCGGGCGCATGAGGGTTCCGCTCGCCTGGCTGCGCTCGTACTGCGACCCCGGTCTGAGCGCCAAGGAGATCGCCGACACCCTGACGATGGCCGGAGACAAGGTCGAGCGCCTGCACCGGGTGGGCGTGGGCGATCTCTCCGAGTTCGTCGTTGGCAGGGTGCTCGACTCCGACAAGCACCCAGACGCCGACCGGCTCAGCGTCTGCCTGGTCGACGTGGGCAACGCCGCTCCCCAGACGATCGTGTGCGGCGCCCCGAACGTCGCGGCCGGGCAGACCGTCGCGGTGGCGCTGCCCGGGGCGATCATGCCCGACGGGACCGAGCTGGGAGAGGCAAAGCTGCGCGGAGTCAAGTCGAGCGGCATGATCCTCGCCGAGGACGAGCTCGGAATCGGGGAGGACCACGACGGCATCATGGTGCTCTCCGATGCGCTTCAGCCCGGCGCACCGCTGGCCGATCACCTGCCGATCGCCGACGAGGTGCTCGAGCTCGAGATTACCCCCAACCGGCCGGACACGATGGCCGTCTACGGCGTCGCGCGCGACCTGCACGCCGTCACCGCCGCCGCGCTGGCCGCGGATCCCACCGGTTCGGACGCCGAGCCGAGCGGCTCCGACTCCGCCGCCGACCACGTCTCCATTGAGATCGACCCCGAGATCTGCCTTCGCTTCACCGCGCGCGTGTTCGAAGACGTAGTGCTCGGGCCCTCGCCGCCCTGGCTCAAGCAGCGCCTGATGGCGGCCGGGCAGCGTCCGATCTCGAACGTGGTGGACATCACCAACTACGTGATGCTCTGCACCGGCCAGCCGCTGCATGCCTTCGACCTGGACGAGGTGCGCGGCGCCCGCATCATCGTGCGACGCGCGAACGACAGTGAGCGGATGGCGACGCTCGACGGGGTCGAGCGCACGTTCACCTCCGAGGCGGCGCTGGTCTGCGACGCCGAGGGCCCCACCGGGATCGGCGGGATCATGGGCGGCCTCGTCTCCGAGGTCTCGGACTCGACCACACGCGTGCTGATGGAGGCGGCCACCTGGGTCGGGCCGAACATCATGCGCACGTCGAAGGCGCTCGGGCTACGCAGCGAGGCGTCCGCGCGCTTTGAGAAGCAGCTGCATCCCGACCAGGCGAGCGCCGCCCAGCGCCTGGCCGCGCGGCTGATGGTCGACCTGTGCGGGGCGCGCATGGTCCCGGGCGATGTGGACGTCTATCCGAACCCCGCGCCGCCGCGGACTATCGGGCTGCGCCACGAGCGCATGGAGCGCCTCCTCGGGGAGCGCATCGACCCGGAGGTGGCGGACGGGATCCTGCGGCGCCTAGGCTTCGAGGAGGGCTGGACCGTTCCGCCGTGGCGCGACAGCGATGTCCGGCGCGAGGCCGACCTGATCGAGGAAGTCGCCCGCATCCACGGTCTCGACAAGCTGCCCACCACGCTGCCTGCGCGCCGCAGCGCCACCGGCCGGCTCACGGCGAGCCAGAGGCTGCGCCGGCGCGTGGAGGACCTCCTGCGCGACCGCGGCCTCGACGAATGCATCTCCTACAGCTTCACCTCGGCGGCCGCGCTGGAGCGCCTGCGCCTGGGCGGCGTCCCCGTGCTGCGCCTAGACAACCCGCTGAGCGAGGAGCACGCCGTGATGCGCCCGCTGTTGCTGCCCGGGCTGCTGGACGCTGCCGCCTACAACGCAGCGCGCGGGCGCGCGGGCCTGGCGCTGTTCGAGTCCGCGCACGTCTACCGCCCTGCGGCGCCGTTGGGAGACGTCGGGCCCGGGTCGCCGCGCGGCGAGCTGCCCGCGCTCGAGCGCCATCACCTGGCGATGCTTATGACCGAAGCCGCGCCGGGAGGCTGGCGCAGCGATCCACGCCCCGCGGACTTCTTTGCGGCTCGCGCGCTGCTCGAGGGGCTCCTGGAGGCGGCGGGCCTGCCGTGGTGGGCGGAGGAGGGCTCGCGTCCGTTCCTGCACCCGGGCCGCTCCGCCTCGGTGATCGCGGGCAACGAAAGGAAGATCGGCTGGCTCGGAGAGGTACATCCCCTCGTGGCGCGCGAATGGGACGTGCCGGGCCCGGTGGCCGCGTTCGAGCTCGACATGGATGCGGTCGTCGAGTTGAGCGCTGGCCTGCCACAGTCCTACAGCGACGTCACGAGCTTCCCCGCCGTGCTGCAGGACATCGCGGTCGTCGTGGCCGAGGGCGTGGCGGCCGCCGAGGTCGAGGAGGCGGTGCGCGCCGGCGGCGGCGACCTGCTCCAGGGGCTATCGCTCTTCGACCTCTACCGCGGCGAGCAGGTCGAGGACGGCAGCAAGTCGCTCGCACTGCGGCTCGCGTTCCGTGCGCCCGACCGAACGCTGACCGACGAGGAGGTCGCGGAGCGCCGCGCGGCGATCGAGGCCGCGCTCGCGGACCTGGGCGGGAGCCTCCGTGCCTGAGCACCGCGTGGCCGTCGTCGGAGCAGCCGGCTTCGGCGGCGCGCTAGCCGCGCGGATCTGTTGTCACCACCCCTCATTGGCGCTGACGGCGCTCACGGCGCGCAGCGACGCGGGCCGCCGCCACGACGAGCTGTATCCGCGCTACCGCGTCCCGCTCGAGATGGAGGAGTTCGACGCCGACCGCGTGGCCGAGCGCGCCGACTGCGCGCTCGTTGCCTACCCGCACAAGGCGGCCGCGTCGGCGGTGCGTGCGCTGCGCGATCGCGGGCTGAAGGTGGTCGACCTCTCGGCCGACTTCCGGCTCGACCGCGAGCGCTACGAGCACTGGTACCAGCCGCACGAGGCGCCTGAGCTGCTCGACGCGGCCGTCTACGGCCTGCCCGAGGCCCACCGCGAGGAGATCCGTGAGGCGGAGCTCGTGGCCGGGCCGGGCTGCAACTCGACCGCTGCCCTGCTTGCTCTGCTGCCGCTCCGCGAGCTGATCGCGGACGCCGTCGTGGACATCAAGGCGGGCGTGTCGGGCGCCGGGCGCGAAGCCACGGCGGAGACCCACTTCGTCTCAGCGATCGACAACGTCAACCCGTACAAGACCGAGGGCCACCGCCACGTGGCGGAGCTCGAGCAGGAGCTGCCGGGCGTGAGCTTCTCCTTCGTCGCTCACCTGCTCCCGATCGACCAGGGAATTCTCGCTTCCTGCTACGCGACCCCGCGCGAGCCGCTGGCGCGAGAGGCCGCACGCGAGCTCTTCGCGAGCGCCTACGAGAGCGAGCCGTTCGTCGAGGTGGTCCACGAGCCGCCGCACACCCGAGACGTTCGCCACAGCAACCGTGCGACCGTGTACGTGACGGTCGTGGGCGAGCGCGTGATCAGCTTCTGCGCGATCGACAACCTCTGGAAGGGCGCCGCCGGGCAGGCGGTGCAGGATCTCAACCTGATGCTCGGCCTGCCCGAGCGGGAGGGACTGGAGTGAGCGGCTTCTTTCGCTCGCGCTGGGTCCCCCGCCCCGCGCACACCAAACAGCTCGCGCGCACCGCTCTGCCGGCCGGCTTCCGCGCGGCCGGAGTGGCCGCGGGCATCAAGGGGGAGGGGGTCGACGTGGGTGTTCTCGTGTCCGACGATCCCGAAACGGTCTCCGCCGCGCGCTTTTCCACCAACGCCCGGCTCGGAGCCCCCGTAATCGTCTCCAAGCAGGCAGACCTCGCCGGGCTGCGAGCGATCGCCGCCAATTCGGGGTGCTCCAACGTGGGCGACGGCCTCCGTGGCCTCGAGACCGCGCAGGCGATGCAGCAGGCCGCCGCCGACAAGCTCGGACTGAAGCCCGCGCAGGTCGGCGTGGCCTCAACCGGCCCGATCGGTCTCGAGCTGCCGCGCGACAGGGTGGTCGAGGGCGTGCGCGCGGCCTGCGACGAGCTCGCGCCCGACGCGGCGAGCCTGTCCGAGGCGATCCTGACCAGTGACTCGGCGCCGAAGCGCGCCTGCCTGGAGGTGCAGCTCGCGGACGGCCCGGTGCGCTTGGCGGCCCAGGCCAAGGGCGCCGGGATGATCGAACCGCGCTTCGCCACGATGTTCTGCTTCATCCAGACAGACGCGGGCCTCTCGGCCGAATCGCTCGAGCTGCTGACCGGCGTGTGCGTCAAGCGCTCCTTCGACCGGATCTCGGTGGACGGCCAGCTCTCCACGAGCGACACGGTCTTCGCGATGGCCAACGGCGTCTCGTGCGTGCTCATCGAGCCGGAGAGCGACGATGAGCTGCGCTTCGGCGAGGCCATGGACGCGCTGCTGCGCCAGCTGGCCCTCGAGATCGTCGCCGACGGCGAGGGCGCCAGGCGAGTCGGGCGCATCGTGGTCAACGGGCGACCGGATGCCGTCGAGCCGGTCGCGCGCTCGATCGCAAACTCGCCGCTCGTCAAGGCCGCGCTGCACGGGGGCGACCCGAACCTCGGGCGCATCCTCCAGGCGGCGGGCCAGGTCTGGCCGCCCGGCGAGCCGTTCCTCGCAGACCTTGAGATCGAAGGCCTGCAGGTGGTCTCGGCCGGCGAGGTCGTGGAAGCTCCGACCACCGAGCTCGTGAGCGGCGCGGAGGTGGAGTACGTGCTGACCATGCCCGGCGAGGGCGGCGAGACCGAGGTGTTCTTCAGCGACCTGAGTCCCGAATACGCCAGCTACAACAGCGCCTACCTGTCATGAGAGACGTCGCAACCCTCCTCGAGGCGCTGCCGTACATCCGCGACTTCCACGGCAGGACCGTGGTGATCAAGTACGGCGGCGCGGCCATGACCGATCCCGGCCTGCGCGAGGACTTCGCGCGCGACGTGGTGCTGCTCAAGTACGTGGGGCTGAACCCGGTGGTCGTGCACGGCGGCGGCCCGGACATCACGAGCTACATGGAGCGCCTCGGGATGGAGGTCAGGTTCGTCGAGGGCCTGCGGGTATCCGACGAGGCCACGGTCGAGGTGGCCAAGATGGTTCTGGTCGGCAAGCAGAACACGGACATCGTGCTGCGCATCAACCGCCACGGCCAGCCGGCCGTGGGGCTGTGCGGAGACGACGGCCGCCTCTTCACCGTGCGCAAGCAGCTCGGGGCCGGCGACACGGACATCGGGTTCGTGGGCCAGATCGAGCGCGTCGACGCGGGCGTCCTGCTTCACATCGCCGAGGACTACATCCCGGTCATAGCGTCCGTCGGCGCCGATACGGAGGGCCGCTCCTACAACGTCAACGCCGACGCCGCGGCGGCCTCCGTGGCCGAGGCGCTCGAGGCCTTCAAGATCATCTTCCTGACCGACGTCGAGGGCTGGCGCGCCGAGCCCGACGACCCGTCCACACGGATCTCGGAGGCCACGGCGGACGAGCTGCGCGAGCGGATTCCCACCGTCAGCGGCGGCATGCGTCCCAAGCTCGAGGCCTGCCTGCACGCTCTCGACGCGGGGGTCGGCAACGCGCACATCGTGGACGGCCGCCGGCCGCACTCGCTGCTGCTCGAGCTGTTCACCGACGAGGGCATCGGTACCAAGCTGTGGCGCTAGCGGAGCTCCAGGAGCTCGAGCGCGACGCCGTCATCGGCACCTACGCGCGCAATCCGGTCGAGTTCGTGCGCGGCGCCGGGACGCGGCTCTGGGACGACGCGGGCGACGAGTACCTCGACTTCCTCGCGGGGATCGCCGTCGCCTCGCTCGGGCACTGCCACCCGGCCGTGGTCGAGGCGGTCCGCGAGCAGGCCGGCCGGCTCATGCACGTCGGCAATCTCTATTACACAGAGCCCGGGATGAGGCTCGCCAAGCGGCTGGCCGACTGCTCGCTCGGAGGCAAGGTCTTCCTCTGCAACTCGGGCGCCGAGGCGATCGAGTGCGCGATCAAGCTCGCCCGCCGCCACCGGCCCGGCGGCGAGTTCGTTGTGCTCGAAGGCGGCTTTCACGGGCGAACGATGGGCGCCCTCTCCGCGACTCCGCAGGAGCCAAAGCAGGTTCCGTTCGCGCCGCTCGTGCCGGGCTTTGCCGCCGCGCCGCGCGACGGGCCACTGCCCATCAGCGAACGCACCGCAGCCGTGATCATTGAGCCGATCCAGGGCGAGTCCGGAATCCACGCCGTCGACCACGACCTGCTCCACGCCGCGCGCGAGGCGTGCAGCGAGTTCGGCGCGCTCCTGGTATTCGACGAGATCCAGTGCGGGATGGGGCGCACCGGAGCCATGTGGGCGTGGGAGCACGCCGAGGTGCGCCCGGACGTCATGACCTCCGCCAAGGGCCTGGGCGGAGGCCTGCCCGTGGGCGCCTGCGTGACCGCTCCCGAGTTCGCGGACGTGCTCCAGCCGGGCGACCACGGCTCGACCTTCGCGGGCGGCCCCGTGATCGCCGCGGCGGCGAACACGGTGCTCGACGTCGTGGACGACCCGGCGTTCCTGCGCGCGGTCGTTACCAAGGGCCAACGCCTTGAGGATGGCCTGCGCGACATGGGCCTGGCTGTCCGCGGGACCGGCCTGATGCTCGCGTTCGCATGCGAAGACGGCCCCGCGCTCGCGCGTCGCCTGCTGCTCGAGCAGCGCCTGGTGGTCAACGCCACCGGGCCGGACACGATCCGCCTGCTGCCCCCGCTCACGGTCAGCGAGGGCGAGATCGACGAGGCGCTCCTGCGCATCGGTAGGGTGCTCGGCCGGTGAGCGAGAGGCGCCACACCCTGATCAAGACCGCCTCCTACGAGGCCGAGCCCGGCGACGTCGCCAAGGTGCTGCTGCTCTACTCGGGCGGCCTCGACACGAG
>JBEVKF010000136.1:0-7788 GCA_040509755.1 Thermoleophilaceae bacterium
TGCTCGGCGACGTCGACATGCTCGCAGCCGCCGTAGTAGCGCTTGCCCGGATAGCCCTCGGCGTACTTGTTGGTGAGCACCGACCCCTGGCAGTCGAGGATCGCCTGGGGCACGAAGTTCTCGGAGGCGATCATTTCGAGGGTCGTCTCCTGGCGCTGTGCCTCGTTGCGAAGCACCTCTGCGATCTCGGGATCGACGTCCGCGACGGGCTTGGTGAAGTAGTCCGGGCTCAGGCCGCTCATCGCGCTCACCGTACCAGGGCTGCCTCGACCGCCTCGACGGGCACGGCGCCCTCGCGAAGGACCGCGAAGCGGCCGTCGTCGTGGTAGCCGGTCAGGTCGACGACCGTCGAGGGCAAGCCGGGCAGCTCGCCGCCGTCAAGCACCATGTCGACGCCCGCGCGGACTCGCTCGTCGACCTCGTCGAGGCTGCGCGCCTCGCGCTCGCCGGAGAGGTTGGCGCTCGACTGCAGGACGGGCCAGCGCACGGCAGCCAGCGGCGCCAAGGGGCCGAGCAGGCGCGGCACCCGGAGGCCCAGCACCTCCGGCTCGGGGCCGCAGGCCAGCGGGAAGCGGCGCGCGGGATTGGGCAGGAGCAAGGTCAGGGCGCCGGGCAGCAGGTGCTCCACCGCCTCGCGCGTGGAGCCGGGCAGATCGGGAAGCGAGGAGATGGCGAGCTCGAGCGAGAAGAACATCACCGCCGCCGGCCGGTCGGGCCGACGACCCTTGAGTCTGTACATGCGCTCGACCGCCTCGCGCGAACCTGGCTCGGTTGCGAGCCCGTAAACGGTGTCGGCGGGAAACAGGGCCACCCCGCCGACGGCGGTGCAGCGCTCGAAGGTCTGGACGTCAGCGGGATCCACGCACCTAACAGTGTCCCTTCCCGGCGTTTCTAGCTGTGAAAGACGCGGCCCCCGTCAGCCGGCCTTGCCGATGGTCACGCGCTCGCGCCCCGCTAGATCGCGCTGCGTCACGGCGTCGCGCACGAGCTCCCGCACCGCCTGCGCCTGCGCCGGCGCGTGCTCGAGCGCCATGCGGGTGCCCGCCGGGACATGGGCAACCAGCTCGCGGATCGCGTCGAGGCCATCCGCGCCCGACACGAGCGCCGCGCGCGGCTCGTAGCGCACGATCTCCGCCGCGAGCCCGGTCCACTCGTCCTCGCGCACGTAGGGCAGGTTGGCCACAACGAGATCAAAGCTCCCCGCGGGGAGGCCACGCGCCACCTGCACCTCGAGTGTGAGCCCCAGCCGGGCCGCGTTCGCCAGCGCGACGTCGACGGCGGCCGCGGAGGCGTCGGAGGCCGAGACAACGAGGTCCGGCCGCTCGTCGAGCAGTGCCAGCGCCACGGCCCCCGAGCCGGTGCCGACATCGTGCACGCGAGCGCCGGCGGGCAGCCCCAGCGCCTCCTCGACCAGCAGCTCGGTCTCCGGCCGCGGGATCAGCACGCGCGGATCCACGCTCAGCTCGATCCTGCGGAAGCCCTTGCGTCCGAGGATGTAGGCGACCGGCTCGCGCATCACCCGCCGCCGCACCCGCTCTCCGATCACGCGGGCCGCGGCCCCGGAAACGGCCATCTCGGGCTCGACCACGAATGCCGCGCGGTCGACTCCCAGGGCGTCGGCAATCAGAACGTCTGCGTCGAGCTTCGGTGTGTCGCATCCGGCCGCCGCGAGCGCCGTGGCGGCGGCGTCCAGGGCGTCTCGGACGATCAAGCCGCCGTGACTTCGAGCATCCGCCGCTTCTCCTCGGCCTCGAGCGTCGCGGTGAACTCGTCGAGCTCGCCTGCCAGGACGCCGGGCAGGTTGCCCTTGGTCAGGCCGACGCGGTGGTCGGTCACGCGGTCCTGGGGGAAGTTGTAGGTGCGGATCTTCTCCGCGCGCTCACCCGATCCGACCTGGGCGAGCCGCGCGGCGGCCACCTCGGCCTGCTGGGCGGCCAGCTCGCGCTCGAGCAGGCGCGCGCGCAGCACGCGCATTGCCTTGTCGCGATTCTGGAGCTGGGATTTCTCGTCCTGCATCGAGACCACCAGTCCGGTCGGCTTGTGCGTGATGCGCACCGCCGAATCGGTGGTGTTAACCGACTGGCCACCCGGGCCGGACGAGCGGTAGACGTCCACCTGGAGGTCGTTTGGATCGATGTGGACATCGACCTCCTCGGCCTCGGGCAGGACGGCAACGGTCGCCGTGGACGTGTGGATGCGTCCCTGCGACTCGGTCTCCGGCACTCGCTGCACGCGATGGGTGCCGCCCTCGTATTTGAAGACGCTGTACGCGCCCCGGCCCTTGACCGCGAAGGTGAAGTGCCCGTCGCCGACCACGAGCGGCTCCTGGCGAAAGCCGCGGCGCTCGGCGTAGCGCGTGAGCATCCGGTAGAGGTCGGCGGCGAACAGGCCGGCCTCCTCGCCGCCCGTGCCCGGACGGATCTCGACGATCACGTCCTTGTCGTCGTTGGGATCGGGCTCGACCATCGCCAGCCGGATCTCCTCCTCGAGCTCGGCGAGCCGGTCCTCGGAGGCGCGGAGCATCTCGCGCACCTCCGGGTCGTCGCCGTCCTCGGCGAGCAGCTCGCGCGCGCCCGCGGCGTCGTCGGTCACGCGGCGCCACTCGACGGCGAGCTCGTGCGCGGGCTCGAGCTGGCTGTAGGAGCGCCCGACCTCGGCGTAGCGGCGCTGGTCGCCGATCACCTCCGGGTCGGACATCTGCCCCGAGAGCTCCGCGAAGCGGCTCTCGATCTGCTCCACGAGCCTCTGAATCACAGGGAGGAGGGTACGCGCCTACCCCAGTCCGCCTCCTCCGCAAAGTCGATCAAGCGCCCGAAGTAGTCCTCCACCGGCGGGCCCGGGCCGAGGCGCCGGTCGTCGAAGCGCACACGCATCGAGAAGTAGGGGAAGTAGACCTCCATGCTTCGCAGCCCGGGGTTCCTGCGACGCATCCATGGGTGGACCAGCAGCCCGTAGACGTGTGGAGGCAGGACCGTCGGCGGCTTTTGGCGCAGGTGCAGCGCGGTCAGCTCGAGGATGCGGTCGACGGTGGTCGCGTTACGTCCGGCGACCAGGTGGAAGGTCCCGTCGGGACCGCTCGTGGCCAGCTCGACGGCGCGGTCGGCCACGTAGTCGACCGGCACGATGTCAACCGGCGACGAGCGCCGCGCGGGGATCGCCGGGATCCCCCCGCGCGCCAATGCCTTGAGCGGCCCGTAGAGCACGTTGAACGTCGACGTGCGGCCGGTGCGGCTGTCGCCGACGATGATGCTCGGGCGCAGAACCTGCAGGGGCAGTCCGGCGGCGCGCTCGCGGAGCATCTGCTCCGCCTCGAACTTCGACTGCTCGTAGGAGTTGCGAAAGCGCTGCCCGACGTCTAGCTGGTCCTCGCGAAAGAGGCCCTTGGGCTCGCCGGAGACATAGGCGGTCGAGATGTAGGTCAGCCGCTCCAGCTGCTCGCAGCGCTCGGCGAGCTCGACCACGTGCCGCGTGCCCTCGACGTTCACACGCCGCGACTCGGGCAGTCCCATGTCGAACGAGACCGAGGCGGCGCAGTGCAGGACGGTGGTCACCTCGCGCGCGAGGCGCTCGGAGGTCTGTGGGTCGAGCCCGAGACCCGGCTGCTCGATGTCTCCGGCCACGGCGCGCAGGCGCTCGTGCGGCGCCAGGCGCGCTGCGGCGCTGGCGTCGTTCTCGGCGCGCACGAGCGCGTAGACCCGCCTTCCATCCCCGTCGAGCAGTCGGCTCAGGATCTCTCCGCCGACGAAGCCCGTGGCGCCGGTGAGCAGCACCGCGCCCATAGCTCGGGCTAGGCGACTACTTCCATGCCGATGAGGTCCTCCTCGCTCGCGGCACGAGGGTTCTCGACGGCCAGGACGGCCTCGAGCGCGGCGATCGCCACGGCCAGCTGGGAGAGGTCGGGCTCGCGGGTCGTCAAGCGCTGCAGCTGCATCCCGGGCCACATCAGCGCGCGCGCCCAGCGCTTGGTGCGGTTTCGGCCGAACCACTTGATCAGCTCGAAAGCGATGCCGGCGACGATCGGGATGCCGACGATGCGCGAGATGAACAGCCACTGCCAATCGAGCTTTCCGAGCGGGGCGAACACCACGATGGCCACGATCATCACCAGCAGCAGGAAGCTCGTGCCGCAGCGCGGATGGAAGCGCGAGAACTTCTGCGCGTTCTCGGGCGTCAGCGGCTCATCCGCCTCGTAACACGAGATCGACTTGTGCTCGGCGCCGTGGTACTCGAACACGCGCTGGAGGTCGGGCATGAGCGAGATCACCCAGAGGTAGCCCAAGAAGATGGAGATGCGGATCAGCTTCTCGATGAGGACGAAGACCAGCGAGTTCGGGATCTGGTCCGCGAAGATGTTGGTCAGGCCGGCAGGAAGAAGGAAGAACAGGCCGACCGCGAACAGCAACGCGAACACGATCGTGCCGACCCACGCGCCGCCGCCGATCTCCTTCTGGTCGCCCGCCTCGTCGGGCGGGACCTGTGCGTTGGCGGAGATGTTGAGCGCCTTGAAGCCGATCTTGAGTGACTCGCCCAGCGCCACCACGCCGCGCACGATCGGGACGCGCAGGAGGCGATGGCGCTTGCTCCAGGAGACCAGCGGATGCGAGGTGATCTCGATCTCGCCCTTGGCCCCCTCCTTCGAGTCGGCCCCGCCCGCCGCGAGCTGCTCGCCGGTGGGCTTGCGCACGGCGACCGCCCATGTGGAGACGCCGCGCATCATCACGCCCTCGAGCACCGCCTGACCGCCGATCGGCGCGTCCTTGGTGGCCTCCCGCAGGTGATCGGGCGCGTGGCCGGTGCTCGCGGGAGAGGCGCTCACGTCACCGATGGTATCGGCGCCCCGGCGAGCGGCCTTAGCGCCGCGGCAAGTCGGCGCACGCCGACTGCTGGACGTTGTCGTCCTCCGACGACTCCACGAGCACGCCGTCGGGGTCCGCTGCCGCGGTCACCGAGGTGGTGCACTCGGGACCGCGGAAGGTGAGCGTCCTGCTTTCGCCGGGCCCCAGGAAACCGACCGTCACGGTGTCGACCACGCCGTCGTCCACCGACAGCCGGACCGCCAGGTCCAAAGCCGCGGCGATGCCCGTGTTGGCCACCCACACGTCGTAGCGCACCACTCCAGGCACCTTCGTCGTCTCGGTCGCGACGACCTCCGCGGTCAGGTTCGGGAGCGCGACGAACTGGCGGCACGGAGGCGAGCGCCGCCGAGCCTTGGCGATCAGCTCGCCGCTCGCGTCATACCAGCGGTAGTTGACCTGCATGCGGTAGCTCGCGCCCTGCTGAAGCCCGCGCACGGTCTGGCGGTAGCCGAATGCCCCAACGCCGGGCTTGGACTTGCGCCAGCGCTCGAGCCCGGGCGCGGCCACGGCCTGGAACCCGCCCAGGCCCTTCTCGAGCAGCGTGAAGCGCATCCACATCCGGGCGCTCGCGTCGATCCTCTTCATGCGCCCGTGAAAGGCGGCCGAGTGTGCCTCGCGCGAGCAGTCGGCGAGCTTGACCGAGGCGGGCGGCGCGTCCAGGGTCAGCGCGTCGCCCGATGCAGCCGAGGGCATGGCCGCCACCAGGGCCACCAGCAACACCGGCGAGATCAGGAGCGTGGCGCGCATGCCTCCCTGAAAACAGCCGGCGGGCCCTGTAGTTGCGGCGGCGGCCGGCGCGGTCAGCCGCGGCCGGCGCGCGCCGCGCGGCGGCGGAAGCGCTCGACGCGACCGCCGGTGTCGACCAGCTTCTGCCGGCCCGTGTAGAACGGATGGCAGTTCGAGCAGATCTCGACGTGGAGCTCGGGCTTGGTGGAGCGCGTCCAGAACTCGTTCCCACAGGTGCAGCGCACGTGGGAAGGGACGTAATCGGGGTGAATGTCGGCCTTCATATCTCTACCGAGTCTACTCACCCTAGGTCGCTTGATAGTTGGGCCCGTCGCCGCCCTCGGGCGGCGTCAGGCGGCCGCCCTTCGCGGTGATCGCACCGCACTGCACGCAGTTCGACGGGGTGATCTGCAACCGAACCTCGTGCTTGCCGTCGAGGGGGCCGTTGCCGTCCTGGCGGGCCGCCTCGAGCTCGTCGTCGGGCACCTCGTAGACCTGCGCGGGGCACATGTTCTGCCACATCAGCGCGATCTCGAGCGGCACCTTGTCCTGGACGCGGATGTGGTTCGGCGCATCGTCGCGCGTGGCGTTGCCGCTGGCAAAGACGGAGGAGAGCTTGTCGAAGGTGGTCTTGCCGTCGGGCTTCGGATAGTCGCGCTCGGGGCCGATGAAGACGTCGACGGTCGCGTCGTCGTGGGTTGCCCAGTGCCCGCCCGGAAAGCGCCCGCCGGAGATCTCCATCATGTTGGCGATCGCCCCGCCGACCAGGAAACCGCGCGCGAAGGGCTGGCGCATGTTGCGGGAGCGGTAGGTGTCGCGCTCGATCTCCGAGCCCGTCACCTTGTCGGTGTAGTTCGAGAGGTCGTCGCAGCTGCCGCGGGCCTTGAGCCGCTCGCAGATCGCCTCCGCGGCGAACATCCCGGCGTGCATGGCGTAGTGGACGCCCTTGAGGGTCGGCACGTTGACCATCCCCGCGCCGTCGCCGCACATGACCATGCCCGGCGCCCAGAGCTGCTTCGGGCGCGCCCAGTACCCACCCGAGGGAAGCGTCTTGGCGCCCCACCCGACCCGCTTGCCGCCCTCGAGCAGAGCGGCCGCGAGCGGGTGGCCCTTGAGCTGCTGGAGCGCGTCGTGCACTGAGAAGCGCGCGTCGCGGTAGTCGAGTCCGGCCACGAAGCCCATCGAGATCTTGTCTTCGCCCATCGGATAGATGAACGACCCACCGAACTCGCGATACTTCGCGGCGAAGCGAAGCGGCCAGCCCATCGTGTGGATCACCCGGTCGAGCGCCTGCTCGACCTCCCAGACCTCCTTGACCCCGATCTCCCACTGCTGGGGGTCCTCGGAGCCGATCTCGAAATGCCGGATCGCCGCGCCGGTCAAGTGCCCCTGGGTTCCCTCGCAGAGCACGGTCGCCTTGGCGATCAGGTCGGAGCCGGGCTCGAAGTTCGAGAGCTCCTCGCCGTCGCGCCCCCGGCCCTTGTCACCCGAGCGCACGCCCACCACCCGCCCGTCTTCGACCAGCAGCTTGGCCGCCGCGGTCTCGCCCAGGATGTAGACGCCGCCCTCCTCCGCCTGCTCTGACATCCAGCGCCCGAGCTGGGCCACCGACGTCACGTGGTTGCCGTGGTTTCGAAACGGCGGCGGAGTCGGCTTGAGCGGAATCGCCCGCTTTCGGTTGGGCAGCAGGTAGACCGCGTCGGTGTCCACGGCGCCGTAGGTGGGCCAGTCCTCCTCCGCGACGTCCGGAAAGAGCTTCCTCATCGCCGAGGGGTTCATCATCGCGCCCGAGAGCAGGTGCGAGCCCGGCGTCTTGCCCTTCTCCACGAGCGCGACCGGCACCTCGCCGAGCGAGTCCATCAGCGCCTCGTCGTCGGCAAGCAGCTGGGTCAGGCGGATCGCGCATGCGAGTCCCGCGGGGCCGCCGCCGACAATCGCGACGCCGACCTCGATGCGCTCGTCCTCGGAGTCGACGGGAGGTCCGACGAACTCCTTGGCGGAGTCAACCGGAGGCGGGAACTCGATCGGAGCGCTGGACACGAAGCGGGGCTCCCTAGATGACTGATTCCGAATCCGCGTGCCTTCGGGGGCGCGCCAGACCAAGCTGGGCGACGCACGCGGACGAAGCCGATAGTGAATGAACTATCGGCGAGGACGCGGGTGGCGAACCAGCGCCGGTATGGCGCGTCATCCGAAGGTGCAGGGA
>JBEVKF010000137.1:0-13746 GCA_040509755.1 Thermoleophilaceae bacterium
CATCCTCGTCGTCGAGGACGAGGCACCGCTGCGGCGCGTGATCGCACGAACGCTCGAGCGGGCCGGCTACCGGGTGCTGGCGCCGGACACGGCGCTCGCCGCGCGCGAGCAGATCCGTGGCGACTCCACCGGCTTCGACCTGCTGCTGACCGATCTGGTGATGCCGGACCTGTCGGGCGAGGAGCTCGCACGCGAGCTGGCCACGGTCAGCCCGGATACTCCCACCGTCTTCATGTCGGGGTACTCGCCCCATGGGACGCCGGCGGCCCGGCCGGGCGAGGACTCCGTGATCGCGAAGCCGTTTCGCCCCGACGAGCTGCTCGCGCAGATCCGGGTCGCCTTCATTCGCGCCGCCTAGCGCCTTGACCTGCACGCCGGATCCCGTTCTGTCAGGTACGACCCGTACGGTGAGACTTCATAGGCATAGAAATGCTCCGGTCCGGGCCAAGCCCGGCCCCTCGCACCCATCATGGAAGCTGCCACACCCCTCAGATCTCCGCACGTCCGCACGATCGGCGACCGTCTGGTCGTCGACGGCCTCGTGGTCGATGACGACTGCGCGGTTCGCCTCGTCCGCGAGCGTGAGCAGCATGGCGACGATCCGGTCAAGGTCGTCCGTGACGCGGTCGAGATCGGCGCGCGCGTGCTCGACCGCGAACAGGCCGCGGCCAACGCCGAGTTCGTCAAGACCGAATTCGAGAAGGCATCCAGGGACGTCCAGGTGGAGTTCGCCGACAAGGCGCGAACGATCGCCGAGTTCTTCGAGACGCAGTTCACCGCCGTGTTCGGGGAGGACGACGGCCAGCTCGCCAAGGAGCTCGAGCGCCGCTTCGGCGACGGGAGCGCGGTGTCGGTGCAGAACCGCGTGCGTGAGGCGGTCGCGGAGACGCTGACCAAGTCGCGGGAGGATCTGGTCCGCCAGTTCTCGGCGGCCGACGACCGCAATCCGCTCGCCGACTTCAAGACGGCGGCCGTGCGCTCGATCAACGAGGCGGCCAGCCGCTCGGACGCCACACAGCGCGTCCTGCTGCAGAAGCTCGGGGACGTGCAGAAGGAGCTTCAGGCCCTGCGCGACGAGAAGGAGAAGCTCGACGAGGTCGATGCTGAGCGCGAGCGGGGAACGGCGAAGGGCCGCACCTTCGAGGAGGCGGTCTTCGACAGCGCCGACCGGATCGCGCTCTCCCAGGGCGACCTGGCCGAGGCGGTCGGCGATCTCAAGGAGGCCACCGGCAAGGTGGGCGACATAGTCGTGGCCCTCGACGCCTGCAACGGCCCGGCCCGCGGGCGCATCGTGATCGAGGCCAAGGACCGCAAGCTCACCACGCCGGCCGCGATCGCCGAGCTCGACAAGGCCATGGCCGAGCGCTCGGCTGACTTCGCGGTGCTGGTCGTGCCCACCGAGGACGAGGTGCCCGCAAAGCTCGAGCCGCTGCGCGAGTACAACGGCGACAAGCTGGTGGTGGCGCTCGACCCGGAGTCGGGCACGCTTCCGCTCGAGCTCGGCTATCGCCTGGCGCGCGCCCGGGTCCTGATGAAGCGTTCGGACGCCGACGGCATCGATGCCGGCGCGCTGCGCGACACCGTCGAGCGCGCACTGGGCGCGCTGACCGAGGAGCGCAAGGTCAAGGTGCAGCTCACAGGCGCCAAGACGAGCATCGACAAGGCCTACGGCCTCGTCGAGACCATGGCCGCGCGGGTGCGCGGCCACCTGCAGGAGATCGACACGCTGGTGCGCCCGGACGACTCGCCCGCGGCCGTGCCGGTCGTGCCGGCGGACGACCAGCTGGCCCTATAGCTACGGCAGCATGAGGTCGCCGGAGGAGCTCTCGCGCTCCTTGCCGATGTCCAGCGTGGCCGGGGTGATCTCCTTGCGGACCGCCTTCTCGGAGCCCGCCCGCACCTCGTAGCTGCCCGGGTCGAGGGTCCGCGTGATCTTGCCGGTGTCGAGCGGCTCCACGGGGCCGACCTGCTGGGTGATCGACTCGCCCTCGAGCGTGATCGTCTTTGGGCCCGCGGTCTGGTTGGAGATCGTGATCGTGACCTGGCCGGCTCCGAGCTTCGAGGGCGAGACGGTGACCTTGTCCTCGTGGATCACTCCGGTGAGCGAGACCGGCAGCGGCGGCCGCGGGTTGTTTTCGAAGTCATCATCGCCGCAGCCCACGAGCAGCAGCGTCGCAGTCGCGAACGTCGCAATTCCCAGTGCCCGCGGTAGTGCCCCCATCGGTCGGGCGAGCCTAACCGACGCGGAACGGCAGCTCGACCACCTCGGCCGCGGCGCCGGCGACCGTGACGGTGTCGCCCGGCGCGGCCTCGCGGCGGAGAAGTGCCAGCGCGATCGCGCCGAGCCTCGGGGAGACGCAGGTGGAGGCCACGCGTCCGACAGGCTTCTCGCCGAGCATGACCTCCGTGCGGCGCTCGGCAGGCTCGCCCAGGCGCAGGCCGCGCAGATGGCGGTTCGGCTTGCCTCGGTAATGCAGGCGGGCCACCGTCTCCTGCCCGACGTAGCAGCCCTTGGTGAAGCTCACGGCGCGCTCATTGATTCCCGCCTCCTGGGGCATCGTCTCGGCATCCATGTCATAGCCGAGCCGTGGCCGCCCGGACTCGATGCGAACGCACTCGGCCGCCTCCTCCGAGACGGGCTCGACCGCGAGGTCGTCGCGCAGCTCGTCCGCCCGCGCGGTCGAGCAGAGCAGGTCGAGGCCAAGGTCGGTTCTCACCCACAGCCCGGCCCCGGTGTCGATGAATGAGTGCTCCGCGGCGGGCGGCGGCTGGTCGACGAGGCGCTTCGCCGCGGGGCCGATCAGCGACAGCAGGGAGTGGTCGGCGGTGCGGTCCTCCCACTGGACGTCGCGGCCCAGGGTGTAGGTGGAGAGCATGTGGTTGACCACCGCGTGCCCAATCGCCTCTGTATCGAGCCACAGAAAGTCGTCGGCCCGCAGGATCCGGAGATCGGTGCGCAGCTTGCCCTTGTGGTTGAGGATCACCGCGTAGCAGCCGCTGCCCGGAGCGAGCGCCTCGATGTCGTTGGAGACCTGGCCCTGGAGGAACTCCACCGCGCCCGCGCCGCGCACCACGAACTGCGCGCGATCGGAGCGATCGACCAGTCCGGCGGACTCGGTGAGCAACTCGTACTCGCTGGTCGCGATCACCCTTCGATCGTACTCACGCGCCCCGCTCGGGCGGAGCGGTCCCGCGGGCCGCCTCGTAGGTGAGCGTGGAATCACCGTCCAGGCGCAGCCGCCTGAGCGCCCGCCCCTGCCTGCCGAGGCTCACGAGCTCGTCCCAGCAGGGCCAGGGAGACGAGGCCGCCTCCCAGGCCGGTTCCCGCCAGCGAATCTCGTCGACGAGCCGACGCAGCGACGCCCCCCGCAGCCAGGTCGCCTCCAACGCCTCGCCGTCGTCCTCCACCAGGGCCTGGCGGGTGCGCGTCAAATCAGCGACGAGCTCGTCGAGCGCCTCGAGGCTCGCCGCGCGGTTGGCGCGCAGGATCTCCAGCCAGAGGCCGGGTGCGGAGGCCGCCACCCGGGTCATGTCGCGGTAGCCGCCGCCGGAGAGCGCCGCTCGCAGCCGCGGCTCCGCCGTCGCCACGAGCTGGGCGAGCGCCTGAGCGGCCACGTGCGGGACGTGACTCGTGCGCGCAACCGCTTGGTCGTGGTCCGCTGCCGTACACACGAGGATTCGCCCCGACAGCTCGTCCACCACCTGTGAGAAGAGCGTCATCGGCTCGGCGGGGGCTTGGGCAACCGGCGGGCAGAGGGCCCAGACGGCGTCCATCAGGAGGTGGGGGTCAGACGCCTTCCAGCCGGCCCCCTCCGCCCCGGCGAGCGGGTGGGCCGGAACGAAGCGCCGCAGCGCATCCGCACCGGCGATTGCCTCGAGCTCTTGGAGGACGGCCGCCTTCACGGAGGCACTGTCGGCCACGATCAGAGTGGGTGAGCTGCCCAGGAGCGCGGCCGCGAGCTCGGGCGTCCTGGCAGGAGGCACGGCCACGAGGGCGAGATCGCACTCACCGGCGAGAGCATTGACGCTGGGCGCGGTTCTAAAGCCCGCCTCGCGCGCAGCGCGCTCGACCTCGGGAGATGGGTCGTACCCGATCAGATCGAAGGATGGGGCGTGCTCGCTCAGCCCCCGCAGGAGCGATCCGCCGATCAGGCCGAGTCCGGCGATGCCGACGCGGGTCATGGTTAGATCATCTAGCTAAGCCGGGTCGACCTGGCCGAGCATTTCGCGGTAGGCGACCTCGACGTCTCGGTCGGCCTGGTCACCGTTTCGCGGCGGTCGCTGGGGATCCTCCGGAAAGGAGCCGAGAAAGCGCGTCTCGCCCGGAAAGCGCAACAGGCCGCGGACGGCATCGTGCAGCAGCGGCTCGGAGATGTGGCCCTCGCACTCGATGAAGAAGACGTACTCGCCGAGCAGCACCTTGGTCGGGCGCGACTTGATGGCGGTCAGATTGATGTCGCGGACCGAGAACTCCTGGAGGAGCCTGACGAGGCTCCCGGGCTCGTCCTGGCGCGGCCGAAACGCAAATGCGGACCTATCTCGGCCCGATGGCCCGGGCGAGCGCCGGCGCAGCAGCACGAAGCGCGTGGCTGCGCGGTCGCTGTCCTCGAGCTGCTGCTGAGCGGGCTCGAGGCCGGCGAGCTCGCCCGCGATCTGCGGAGCCAGAGCACCCCAGCCCGCCTCCCGGTCGCGGGCCAGGTCCGCGCAGGCGGCGGCGGTGCTGAGCGCCTCGCGCGTGGCAAGCCCGTTCGCCCGGATGAAGTCCCGGCACTGCGCCAGGCCAAAGGGGTGGCTGATGACGCCCGCCAGGGGCTCGGCGTCCCCGGGCAGCCGGAACAGGCTGAACGACACCGGCAGCACGCGCTCGCCGGCCAGCAGGCAGCTCCTGGCGTCGAGCAGGTCGTCGAGGTTGGCCGGAACCGCGCCCTGGAGGCTGTTCTCGAACGCCACGACGCCGCCGTCGACCTCGCCGCTTTCCACAGCCTGGATTACGGCGGAGGCCGAGGCGAGCGGCCGCAGCTCGTCGCTCGTCGAGGCCAGGTCGCGCGCGGCCTGGTGGGTGAAGGTCCCCTCCGGACCGAGGTATGCGATCACGCGCATCGCGCAATCCTCGCACGGCGCGCCGCAGCCCCTTGCGGGTGCAACTCTTAGCCTCGCCTAAAACCTGCTTCAATACCGCCTCATGCGAAAGTTGTGGGACAACAAGGTCTCGCGCCGCAGGCTCCTCGGCAGCGCGGCGGCCGCGGGCGCCGCCGTGCCCGTGCTTCACGAGCTCGTCCCCCACAGCAGCCTCCACAACCAGAGCGCGTCGGCGCGCGAGGAGGCCCTGCACAATGGCCACCAGCTGCACAGCGGCTCGGGGCACAGAGGCGCGGTCGGGCGGGTCAGCGCCTCCGCCAACGGGTTCGACCCCCAGGAGATCCTGCGCGACTTCGACACCGGCACGATGCGAAACGGCGTGCGCGAGTGGGAGATCGTGGCCAAGGACCGCAAGATCGAGGTGGCTCCCGGAGTGTTCTACGACGCCTGGACCTACAACGACCGCGTGCCCGGCCCCACGCTGCGGGCGCGTGAGGGCGAGCGCCTGCGGATCCGTTTCACCAACGCCTCGATCCACCCGCACACGATGCACTTCCACGGCATCCACCGCGACCTGAGCGACGGGATCCCCGGCATCGGACCCGGCAACATCGATCCCGGCGAGTCTACGGTCTACGAGTTCGACGCCACGCCGTTCGGCCTCCACCTCTACCACTGCCACTCGACTCCGCTGGCCGAGCACATCGCCAAGGGCCTCTACGGCGCGTTCATCATCGATCCCAAGGACGCCCGTGCGCCGGCCGACGAGCTCGTCATGGTCATGAACGGGTTCGACACCAACTTCGACCGCGCGAACGAGGTCTATGCGGTCAATACCGTCGCCTTCGCATACATGGACGAGCCGGTGCGGGTCAAGCGCGGCGAGCTCGTGCGCATCTATCTCGTCAACGCGCTCGAGTTCGACCTCCTCAACTCGTTCCACGTCCACGCCAACTTCTTCGACTACTACCCGACCGGCACTCGCCGTGAGCCGCGCGACTTCACGGACACCGTGATCCAGGGGCAGGGCGAGCGCGGCATCCTCGAGCTGCGCTTCCCGTACACCGGCAAGTACATGTTCCACGCCCACGTGAGCGAGTTCGCGGAACTCGGGTGGATGGGTTTCTTCGAGGTCGTCTGAGGTGATGGAGCCGGCCACCGCCACCCGTGAGCGCGCCCGTCGCCCGCCGGCATGGGTCGCCGGGCTCGTTCCGCTGCTGATCCTGGCGGCCGCGATCGGGCTGTTCGTCGCACTCGACGCGCCCGGCCTCGACCGCATCGGAGTACCGGAGGAGGAGCTGGTCGTCGAGCGCACCGTTCTGCGGCCCGGCGAGATCGAGCTGCACGTGCGAAACGACGGCGCCGACCCGGTGGAGGTCAAGCAGGCGATCGTCAACGACGGCTTCGCCGAGTTCAGCCAGTCGAAGGATGAGATTGGGCGTCTCGGCGGGGACAAGGTGACCGTCCAGTACCCGTGGATCGAGGGCCAGGCCTACGAGGTCCTCCTGCTCACCGCCACGGGCGCGACGATCGACCACGCGATCGATGCGGCGGTAGAGACGCCCGACGCCGATCTCGGCTTCTACGGGCTGATGGCCCTCATCGGCCTCTACGTCGGCGTGATCCCCGTTGCGATCGGGATGCTCTGGCTGCCCTGGCTGCGCACGGTCGATGCCCGCTGGCTGCGCTTCCTGCTCGCCTTCACCATCGGCCTGCTCGGCTTTCTGGGAATCGAGGCGCTCCTCGAGGGCAGCGAGATCGCCGGCTCCGGGCCCGCGGCGCTCGGGGGAGCCGCGCTCGTCTGGCTGGGCGCGGTGGGCGCCTACCTGGCGCTCGCGGGCATCGGCGCCTGGGTGCAGAACCGCAGCAAGGGAGCCGCGACGGGCTATCGCGCCGCGCTCCTCGTGGCTCTGGGAATCGGGCTCCACAACCTGGGGGAGGGGCTCGCGATCGGGTCGGCCTACGCCGTCGGCTCGCTCGCGCTCGGCGCGGCGCTGGTGGTCGGCTTTGCCCTTCACAACACCACCGAGGGCCTTGCGATCGTCGCACCCGCCGCCAGGGAGAAGGTCTCGGTGTGGCGCCTCGCGGGGCTCGGGCTGCTGGCCGGGGCCCCCGCCGTGCTCGGCGCGTGGATCGGCGCGTCGGCCTTCCACCCGAGCGTCGCCGGGCTGATGTTCGGAATCGGCGCCGGCGCCATCGCCCAGGTGATCGTTCAGATCGCGCCCTCGATCCGCGAGTCGAAGAGTGGGCCGCTCCTGAGCCCGCTCACCGCGGGCGGCCTCCTGACTGGTCTGCTCGTGATGTACGTGACCGGGTTGATGGTGAGCCTGTGATGGCCACTCGCATTGAGATCTCCAATGCCGTCCAGGACTACGCGAAGGCGATCTGGTCCCTCGAGCAGCGCACCACGCACCCTGTGTCGACCTCGGCGATCGCCGAGCGGCTCGAGGTCTCTGCCGCCTCGGCATCCGCGATGGTCAAGCGGCTCGAGTCGCTGGGCCTCGCCGAGCGCCAGCCCTACCACGGAGTTCGCCTCACGAGCGGGGGAGAGCGGGTGGCGCTGGCGGTACTGCGCCACCACCGCCTGCTCGAGCTCTACCTGGCCGAGGCGCTCGGGATGTCCTGGGACCGCGTGCACAAGGAGGCCGAGGTGCTCGAGCACGCAATCTCGCCCGAGCTCTCGGAGCTGATCGCCGCGAAGCTCGGCAACCCCACACACGACCCGCATGGGGACCCGATTCCCACGGCCAACGGAGAGATCGACGAGCCGCTAACCCGCTCGCTCGCCGACCTCGGTCCCGGCGCGCGCGGCCGCTTCACGCGCGTCTCGGACTCGAACCCCGAGATGCTGCGCTATCTCTCTCAGCGCGGCATCGCGCCGGGCGCTGAGCTCGAAGTGGTCGGCCGAGAGCCCTTCGGGGGTCCGCTCACCCTGCGGGCGAACGGACGCGAGCATGCTCTGGGAGATCAGCTCGCGCGGGCGATGCGTGTAGAGCTGGTCTGACCTCGGGTGCCTGCGACATCGCGGCGCCACGACCGCCGGCCCGTTCGTGCGCCGCACGTCTGCGGCTGGTCACGTTGTGGCCGGATATGGCGGCCTGGTCGGCACGCCGCCCGGCCAAGCTCAACCAGGGAGGGGCGGACCAGGAAGTAGCCTTCCCCGCGATGGCGCTTGCTCAGGACTTCCAGGCTGTGGTCGACTCGCTGCCGCCCGACTGGACCAACATCGAGCTCGACATGCGGATCTTCGACGAGGACCATTACGTCGAGGCCGCCACGCTGCTCGTGCAGATCAACGCGATGCCCTACTCCGAGCACGATTGGCACTGGAGATTGCGCGTGGCCAACACGTTCGGGCACGCAGCCGCGGCCCAGACCGTGCGCGGCACCCTCGGGCTGCTCGACGACCTGGGCATCGAGGGTCAGCTGGCCGTGCGCGAGGCGCGCTCCGGCCGCGTCGAGGTCGTGCAGCTCTGGGGCCGCCCGGAGTCGGTGCGCCAGGAGTTTCGTCGCCGCCGGGCGCAGTAGCCGGTGGCTCGCATCGCGCTGCTGTGCCCCGACCTGCTGTTCGGCTCACGGCTGCGAAGCGCCCTGGAGAGCGCCGGGCACGAGGTGTTGCCCGCCGACGCCGCGGCGGACCTGCTGGTCGTCGACCTGACCGTCGACGCCGAGGCCCGAGTGAGGGCGGCGAAGGGCTCGGCGGTGCCGGTACTCGGCTTCTACGCCCACGTGGAGCAGGACGTGCGCCGGGCCGCGGAGGCGGCCGGCTTCACACGCGTCGTGCCGCGCTCGCGGATGGCCCGCGAAGCGCCCGCGCTGGTCGCGGGCCTGCTGGCCGACGGCTGACCGCGGCCGCCGGCCGCCGACCATCAGGGCGTGAGCGGCGGGAAGGCCCGATCGACGTCGGGCCTGCGCCCGAGGATCCCGAAGCGCGCGTCGAAGCCAGCCCAGCCCTCCAGCGCGTGCCGGTCGAGTGTCACCGGCGGCCGCAGCGCCGGTGCCACAGCGGCGAGCTGCGCGCGCACGAGCGGCTCGTCGGCCCCCGATGCGCGTGCCAGCTCGCCAACAGCGGCGTCGCGGTCGGCCAGCGCGACGCGCGTGCCGTCCGCGAGCGCGGCGAGCAGGTCCTCGACCAGCGCGCGGCGCTCGCGCAGCGTGTCGGTCGTGGTGACGAGCACCAGCTCGGGGTAGCGCGGGGCGCCGTAGTCGTCCACACGAAACTCTTCCGTCTCGAGGCCGCGCCGGCGCAGCGTCACGCCCTCGGCGTTCCAGAACGAGACGACGGCGTCGACGCTCCCGGCGACCAGGCTCGGCACCGCCGAGAAGCCGATCGTCACGCGCCGGACGCGGGCGTAGTCGCCGCCATCCGCCTCTACGGCGGCCCGCAGGACCGCCTCGTCCGAGGGCAGGCCCGTCACGCCGACCCGCCGGCCCTCGAGGTCGCGCGGGCGCTCGATGCCCTCGCGGGCGATCACGGCCGCCAGCGGGCGCTGGACGAGCGCGCCGACGCCCACCAGGTCGCTCCCGCGCTCGCGCGCCAAGCCCAGGTCGTGAATATCGACCACGGCGACGTCGGCCCGGTCCGCGGCGAGCAGCTTCAGGGAGTCCGTGGAGGCCGCGGGGACGCGCACCCGCAGGTCGATCCCGTGGCGCTCGTCGAGGCCCTCGCGAACGGCCGCGTAGATCCCGGCGTGCACGGCGTTCGGCTGGAAATCCAGGGCGAGCGTGGCGGTGGGCGTCTCGTCGTCTGCGCCTCCGCACGCGGCGAGCGCCGCGGCGACCAGGACGAAGGCGGGAAGGACCCTGCGCACGGGTTGAACCCTAGGGACGTGGGCCGAGTCGGCCCGCCCGTAGACTGCGGACAGATGCGGCGGGTCACCTTCTCGCGCAACTACACGCTCTCGCTCTCGCGGACGTGTAGGTGCTACTGCAAGTACTGCGCCTTCGCGACGCACCGAGCCCACCTGTACTCGCCCGCCGAAGTCGAGGGCATCCTCGACGACGCCTCGCGCCGCGGCGCGAAGGAGCTGCTTGTCCTGACCGGCGAGCGGCCGGAGGTCAACTCCGAAGTGGCCGCGCGGATTCACGAGTACGGGCACGCGGACTTCACCTCGTACGTGGCCTGGGCCTGCGAGCGGGCGATGGAGCGGGGGATGCTTCCCCACACGAACCTTGGTGCCCTCTCGCGCGAGGACCTCGGCAGGCTGCGCGAGGTGACCGCCTCTCAGGGGCTGATGCTCGAGTCGATCAACCCCGACCTGGTGGTCCACCAGGGCTCGCCGACCAAGCACCCAGCGGTGCGCCTCGACACGATTCGTGCGGCAGGCGAGCTGCGCATCCCGTTCACGAGCGGAATCCTGGTCGGGATCGGCGAGACGCCCGACGAGCGGATCGCGGCGCTCGAGGCGCTGGCGGAGCTCCACGCCGAGCACGGGCACCTGCAGGAGGTCATCCTGCAGAACTTCGTTTCGCATCCGCGCTACTACGGCGCCGAGCCGGCGCAGATCGCCGACGAGGCTCAGCGCGGCGAGCGCGAGGGCGGTGAGGGGGCGCCGCCGCCGGCGTGGGCCACGCCGATCGCGCTCGACGACATGCGCTTGCTGGTACGCGAGTGCCGGCGGCTCATGCCAGACGTCGGGGTCCAGATCCCCCCGAACCTCTCGGACTGGTGGCTGGCGCTCGTCGAGGAGGGCGCCTCCGATCTTGGCGGGCTATCGGCGAACGGCGATCACATCTCGCCCGAGCACCCGTTCCCGTCGGTGCACAGGATGCGCAAGCGGCTCGCGCCGCTCGGGTATGCGCTCACCGAGCGCCTATGCGTGTATCCGCAGTACATGGATCCGCGGTGGCTCGAGCAGGGAGTGCTCGATCTCGTGAAGCTGAAGTACTGGAGCTTCATTCCGCGCAGCGGCTCGGGCCGGCGCGAGGAGCGGCCGATCCGCCGCGAGCTCGTGCCGGGCGCGATCGCGCGGGCGCGCGACGGCGGCTCGCTCTCGCCCGACGAGCTGACGGCCATGTTCGCCGAGACCCGGCCGGAGGCGATCGAGGACATGCGCCAGGCGGCGGACGAGCTGCGTGAGGAGCTGGCCGGCGAGACGGTGACGTTCGTGGTCAACCGCAACATCAACCTGTCGAACATCTGCACGGTGGGCTGCGCGTTCTGTGGCTTCGGGCAGGGCCGGCGCTCGCCCGACGCCTACGAGCACGACGAGGCCGACTTCGCGCGCCGCGTGGACGAGGCGGTCGAGTTCGGGGCCACCGAGATCTGCATGCAGTCGGGCATCCATCCCCAGTGGACGCTCGCCGACTACGAGGGCTGGCTGCGCCTGGCCAAGCAGATCGCGCCCCAGCTGCACCTGCACGCGTACTCGCCCATGGAGGTCCACTTCATGGCCGGGGAGCTCCCGCTGCCCGAGGTCTTCGGGCGGCTCAAGGAAGCCGGCCTGGGCTCGACCCCGGGCACGGCCGCGGAGGTCCTGCACGACGGGGTGCGCCAGCGCATCTCACCCAACAAGCTGCCGGTCGGGAGGTGGGTCGAGATCATCGAGGCCTCGCACGCGGCAGGGCTGCGCTCGACGGTGACGGTGATGTTCGGTCACATCGAGGAGCCCTGGGAGCTCGCCGAGCACATGCGCGTCGTGCGCGAGCTGCAGGAGCGCACCGGCGGGTTCACCGAGTTCGTCCCACTCTCGTTCATCCCCTATCACACGCTGCTCGGGCGGACCCACGGCATCGAGCCGATCTCGCGCGAGGAGAACCTGAAGCACACCGCCGCCTTCCGGCTCGCGCTCGGCAGATCCGTGCCGAGCCTCCAGGCGAGCTGGGTCAAGATGGGGCTCGAGGCCGCCACCGAGTCGCTTCGCTGGGGTGTCCACGACCTCGGCGGCACGCTGATGGAGGAGTCGATCTCGCGCATGGCGGGCTCCGAGCACGGCGTGCGGCTCGACCCCGAGGACCTGATCGGCGCCGCACACGCCGCCGGCCGCCCGGCCGCCGAGCGCGACACCCTCTACGGCATCCGCCGCCGCTACGACCTCCCAGTCGCGGGCGTGGCGCTGGCGGCCTCGCCGTAGGCCGGTTCCAGGCTGGTCACACCGCATTTGCACGATCTTCACCGTCGTCCGCGCGCTCCGCGAGAGTCTTGAGGAGTGCGCCGGCGTGAGTTCATCGGGCTCGGCCTCGGGGGCGTGGCCGCCGCGGCGCTCGGCGGCGTGTTCTGGGACGACCTGTTCGGCTCGGCCTCCGCCGGGTCGCTTCGCCCCGGTCGCGGCTACGGCCCGCTCGGGGCGCCGGACGAGAACGGCGTGCGGCTCCCGGAGGGCTTTCGCTCGCGAATAGTGGCGCGCGGCGAGCAGCCCGTGGCGGACACCGGCTACCGCTGGCATCTCGCCTCCGACGGCATGGCCACCTTCCACGATGCGAGGGGCGGCTTCGTGCTCGTCTCGAACTCCGAGACGATCGAGGGGGGAGCGTCCGCGATCCTCTTCGATCGCGCCGGCGAGCCGCGCGATGCCTACCGGATTCTCGTCGGCACCACCCAAAACTGCTCAGGCGGAGCCACGCCGTGGGGCACCTGGCTCTCCTGCGAGGAGGTCGAGGACGGGCGCGTGTGGGAGTGCGACCCCGCCGGCCGCGAGCGAGCGGTCGCGCATCCCGCGATGGGGGCCTTCAAGCACGAGTCCGCCGCGGTCGACGCGCGCCGCAAGCAGGTCTACCTGACCGAGGACCTGGTCGACGGTGGCCTGTATCGCTACACGCCGCGCCGCTGGCCTGACCTGTCAGCCGGGCTGCTCGAGATCGCGCGCGTGGATTCCGGCGGACGGGTTGAGTGGCTGGCGCTGCCGGATCCGCTGGCGCGACGCGAGCGCACGCGCCGGCAGGTGAGCGGCGCCACTCGCTTCAAGCGAGGGGAGGGCCTCTGGCTCGCCGGCGAAACGCTCTACCTGGCGACCACGGCCGACCACCGCGTGCACGCCTACGACGTCGCCCGGGAGCGGATCCGCGTGGTCTACGACGGCCTCGCTTCGGCACAGGCGCCCCTGCTGCGCGTCGACCAGCTGACGGGCTCGCGCGCCGGCGAGGTGTTCGTGTGCGAGGACATCGCTACCGACGAGGTCGACATGGGAGTGATCGGCCCGGACCGCGGGGTTGCGAAGTTCCTTTCGATCACCGGTCCCCAGCACCGCGGCTCGGAGCTGACCGGCGTGACATTCGATCCGAGCGGCTCGCGGATGTACGTCTCCTCCCAGCGCGCCTTCGCCAAGAGCGATCTCCAGCCTGGGCCCGGGGCGATCTACGAGCTGACCGGCCCGTTTCGCGGGGGCTAGACGGCTACTGCTCGACGAAGTACGAGCCGCCGCCCTGGCCGCTCGAGAACCAGCGGCTGGTGACGGTCTTCTTGCGCGTGAAGAACTCGACGGCGTCTGGCCCGTGGGCGTGCAGGTCGCCGAGGAACGAGTCCTTCCAGCCGGAGAACGGGAAGAAGGCGACCGGCGCCGCGACGCCGATGTTCACACCGATCATGCCGGCCTCGACTTCGTGGCGGTAGCGGCGCACCGACGCGCCGGACTCGGTGAAGATCGACGTGCCGTTGCCAAAGCGGCTCTGGTTGACGACGTCGATCGCCTCGTCGAGCGTGTCGACGTGCACGATCGAGAGCACAGGGCC
>JBEVKF010000138.1:0-21550 GCA_040509755.1 Thermoleophilaceae bacterium
TCAAGGGCCAGGAGGACCTCTTCAAGACGGCGGAATCGGGCGACCAGGGCATGTTCCTGGGCGGCGACCCCTCGTTCGAGCAGAAGGACAAGGAGCTGATCGAGGCACTCGACCTCGACTTCAAGCACGTGACCGCGGGCGCTGAGCCGGCCCAGGTCGCGCGCTGGACCCAGCTCTACAAGCAGAAGAAGCCGGTGATCTTCTACTGGTATACGCCCCAGTACCTGAACCAGGAGTACGACCTCGCCGAGGTCAAGCTCCCGCCCCTCTCCGAGGCGAAGCCGGGCTGTAAGGAGAACGCCGAGGGCGGCGACCCCGAGGACTACAAGTGCGAGTACATCGTGACCATCATCAACAAGCTCTTCAGTAACAAATTCGCCGAGAGCGGCTCGCCCGCCTACGACGTGCTGAAGAAGATGAAGCTCACCAATGACGACCAGGAAGCCGTCGCCAAGGCGATCGCCGGCGACAAGGAGGATCCGGAGAAGGCCGCCCAGGACTGGGTGAAGGAGAACGCCGACAAGGTCGACGCCTGGCTGCAGTAAGCCGAGTCAGGCAACGCTGGATGCTCCACCGGGGGCCGGCTCAGCCGGCCCCCGGCCGTTGGCGAGGATCCACAGGGCGGGCGCGGTTACGAGCACGGCCGCGCCGATGGCCAGTGCGGCCACGCCCAGCACGTCGAGCGCGAGGCCGCCCAGAAGCGCGAGCCCGGCGCCGGTCGCGCCCGAGAGCAGGTCGTTGAAGCCGAGCAGCCGCCCGCGCTCGCTCGCGTGAGTGCTGTCGGCAAGCTCGGCGGTCGCGGCGACGAACGAGAAGTTCCAGCCCAACCCCAACCCGAAGAGAGCCACCGCCGTGGCGAAGACGCTCTCGATCCAGAGCAGGCTGATCACAGACACGGCCATCAGGGCCAGGCCGCCGGCCAGCGACCGGGTGCGTCCGATGCGGTCGATCGCATCGCCGACCACGATCACCAGGGCGTACATGCCGACCACATGGGCCCCGATGATCGGGAAGACGTGGTGCGCGGCGTGGCCGTGATAGTCCACCACCACGGCGCCGGTCAGCGTCATCACCGCGACCATGACCGCGAAGCTCGCCTGGGCGGCCAGCAGCGCGGGAATCACGCCCGGCCGGGCGAGCAGTTCGCCGAGCGACGCGGCGGACTCCGGCTCGTCGGTCCCCTCGTGTCCGAGCTGCCGCGCGATCTGCTTGGGATCGGGCCGAACCGCCAGCACTAGCGCGAGGCCCACGATCATGAAGGCCCCCGCGGCCAGCCAGAGCGGCGCGAGCGCGTCGCCGTCGAGATCGCGGCCCGCAAGCAGCGGACTGAACACGAGCGGGCCGAGCAGCGCCCCGAAGACCGCGCCGAAGAGAACGAGGGCGATGCCGTGCGCGCGCCGCTCCGGCGGGTACATGTCGCCGGCCGCCGTGCGCGCGAGCAGTGCGACGCCACTCGCGGCCCCCACGCCGATCAGGCCGAGCAGCACCACCGGCGCCGAGGTGGCGGAGCACCCGAGCGCGGCGCACGCACACCCCGCAATGCCGATGCAGTAGCCGGTCGCCAGCACCGGAATCCGGCCGAAGCGATCCATCGCCCGACCCGCGGGCAGGGCCGCCAGGGCGCCCGCCGCCAGGACGATCGCCGGGCCGAGGCCGAGAAGGCCCTCCACGTCGAGCACCAGCGCAAGCGTCAGCGACGCCACCGCCGCCGAGAGCTGGAGCATCGCCGAGGTCGCCGCGAGGGCGGCCGAGAGCAGCGCCGTGTTGCGGCGGATCGGAAGCGCTGCCGGATCGGGCACGCGCCGAGAGTACCCGGGGCGACGCGGCCCCGGCCGCGCCTCAGCCCACGCCGGCGGCGCTCAGCGCCGCGGCCTCGTCCAGGTAGGCGCGGATGCGGGTGACCCGGCCGTCTCGTATCTGCGTCACGTGGAAGATCGGGACCTTGCCGATGTCGACGTGGCTGTCGGCGCCGCGCGTGCGCGCGAGCAGCTTGATTACGAGCTCATCTCCCGAACCCTGGATGCTCTCGACCTCGATGTCGCCCAGCTCGATGACCGCCGCGACCTCTTCGCGCAGGAAGCGGATGACGGCCGCGCGGCCGCGGTAGACCGTCTGGCCGGGCCACTCGGGGTCGTTCTCCCAGACGATGTCCTCGCTCCACATCTCGGCCACGGCCTCGAGCTCACCGGCGTTCCAGAGCGCGTAGCCGCGTCGAACCAAGTCGATCACCTCGGGCGACGCGTCCTGATCGGTCGCGGACACAGGAGTAGCATCGCAGCTTGGGATGACCAAGGTCGCGATTCTCGGTGGGGGAGTAGGTGGGGCCACTGCGGCGTTCGAGCTGACCGCCACACCCGAGCTGCGCGAGCGCTTCGACGTCACCCTCTACCAGCTCGGGTGGCGTCTCGGCGGCAAGGGAGCGAGCGGCCGCAACGCGGCGGCCCACGACCGGATCGAGGAACACGGTCTCCACGTCTGGTTCGGCTTCTATGACCACGCCTTTCGCGTCATGCGCGATGCCTACAGCGAGCTTGGGCGCCCTGCCGGCAGCCCGCTCGCCAGCTTCGAGGATGCGTTCAAGGGCTGCGATCAGCTCGTCCTGTACGACCTCGTGGACGGCGAGTGGCACGCGAACCGCATCGACTGCCCGCGCAACGTCCTGCGCCCGGGCGACGTGGGCGAGCTACCGACGTTCTGGGAGATGGCCGCCACGGCCTGCGGTTGGGCGCTGGCGGGCTGGCGCGACCTTCGCGACCGCCGGGACGACCTGCCGCCCCCGAGCGGCAACGGCAACGGCCTGGTGCCCGACTGGTTCGAGGACCTCGCATCCGATCTGGCCGGCGAGCTGCTCGAGGGTCCCGTCGACATCGGCGAGAAGCTGCTGGGCCTGGCCGAGCGCCTCGCCGGCCTGCGTGCGCGCTACACCGATCACCTGATCGTCCGCCACGCGGCCCACCCGGCTCTGCTCGTCAGGCTCCTGAAGGCATTCCGCGAGTGGCTCTGGACCTCGGTCGTCGCCGGACGCATCGATCGCGATCCCGAGCTGCGCTTCTACTTCACCGCGGTCGACGCCGGAGTCTCGACGGTCGCCGGGATCGTCGAGGACGGCGTGCTCGAGCGCGGCTTCGACGTCATCAACAACGAGGACTGGGCCCAGTGGCTGCGCCGCCACGGCGCCAGCGAGCTCACCATCGGCCGCACGCCGGCCGAGCGCTCACCGGTGCTGCGCTCGGTCTACGACGTGGCCTTCGCCTACACCGACGGAGTGATCGGACAGGCCGACTGCGCGGCGGGCACCGCGACGAGCGACCTGCTGCGACTGGCCTTCAGCTACCGCGGCTCGATCATGTACAAGATGCAGGCGGGGATGGGAGACACGGTCTTCACCCCCCTCTACGAGGTCCTGAAGCGCCGTGGCGTGCGCTTCGAGTTCTTTCACGACGTCAAGCGGCTCGGCTTGGCTCGCGACGCCGCCATGGTCGACACGATCGAGGTCGTGCAGCAGGTCAGCCTGGCGGCCGGCGTGGACTCCTATGACCCGCTGGTGGACGTCAAGGGGCTGCCCTGCTGGCCCAGCGAGCCGCGCTGGGAGCAGCTTCGCGCGGGGGCGGACCGCCTCGGCGGCGCGGCGTTCGAGGGCGGGGTCCCGTCCGAGGGCGAGGCCGCCCCGCTGCGGGGGCGGACGCGCACCCTGAGGCGCGGCGAGGACTTCGATCAGGTGGTGCTCGGCATCCCGGTGGGCGCGTTGCCGGACATCTGCGGCGAGCTGATGGAGCGCGACGAGCGCTTTCGCCGCGGCATCGAGTCCGCCGTCACCGTCCAGACCCAGGCCTTCCAGCTCTGGTCGCACAAGACCGCCGCCGAGCTCGGCTGGGACCACGATGAGAACTCCGTGGCCGGCTGCTACGTGGAGCCGCTGGACACCTACTGCGACATGACTCACCTGATCGGCCGCGAGTCGTGGCCGCAGGCGGGCGGCGCCCGGACGATCGGTTACTTCTGCGGCGTGATCGACGAACAGGCAGGCGAGACGCCCGCCCAGACCGCCGAACGCGCCAAGCGCGACGCCATCGAGTTCGTCGAGCGCGATCTGGCCGCGCTCTGGCCGCGCGCCCGGCGCGGTGAGCGCTTCGACTGGGACGTCCTGATCGACCCCGAGGACCGCCGCGGCCCCGAGCGCTTCGACGCGCAGTACTCACGCGTGAACGTCGCACCCTGGGAGCGCTATGTGCTCACGCCCGCGGGCACGGTCGAGCACCGGCTGCCGTCTGGCGACTCGGGCTTCGAGAATCTCGTGCTGGCCGGCGACTGGACCGCGAACGGCATCGACGGCGGCTGTGTCGAGGCCGCCGTGATCTCGGGCATTGATGCCGCGAAGGCCCTGACCGGCTCGCGCCAGCCGATTCCGGGGGCCGACACGAGCTGGCTGCGCTCGGCGGGACAGGATCTGCCCGCCTACGTGGAGTTCGGCGGGCGCGCCACCGCGCCCGCGCCGTTCGCCTGCGAGCAGGGGCGCCTCAACGGCCTGCTGCTGCACGGCGAAAAGGAGCGCATCGACGACCTCGTGGAGCGGATGTTCAACGGGCCCGCCGGCCGCGCGATGGAGTACCGCGCGCTCGGCTCCCAGGTGCTGCTCTTGATCGGGAGCTTCGGGCGGGTCACCTCGCTGACCCCACCGTTCGACCGCTGGGGCGCCGTGACAGAGACCCAGGCGTCGTTCTGGATCCCGGTGGTCGCCGGCCGCGACCTCGGCGGGCTGTTCGTTGCCGAGCGCCTGCTGCTGGCGGTGCCGTACATCTTCGTGGACAACCCGATGTCCTACCTCGGGGGCCGCGAGGCATACGGGTATGCCAAGACGATGGGGCGCTTCTCCCCCTCGGACGGCCTCGGCGAGACGACCGTGGTCGAGGCATTTGGCGGCGACTTCGGTCGCAACGAGGGGGCGGCCTGGCGCAAGTTCCTCGAGGTCGAGGCGATTCCCGGACCGCGCACGGGAGCGCCTCAGAGCGCGACCGCCGGAGTCCTCGGCCTCCTCAGCCACCTGATTGGCGACCTACCCGCCCTCGGCGCCGACCTGGTCGTCGGAGGCACCCGCCTGACGGCCGACCTGCTCGCGGGCACCGCCGAGGGAATGGTGGCCCAGGTCTTCCTGAAGCAGTTTCGCGACGCCGGCGACGGCACCCGCGCCTGCTACCAGGCCGTCGTAGAGGCACCGGTTCGAATCGGGCAGGTCAGCACCCTCCCGGCGCAGAACGACCACCGGATCCGCGTCCACCCGCTCGACAGCCATCCGATCGGCCAAGAGCTCGGCTTGGCCGACCAGCAGGCCGAGGTGTCGTTCGAAGTCCAGATCGACTTCATCGTCGAGGACGGCGTGGAGGTCGGACGAGTGGCCGCTGTGCCCGGCGAGGCCGCGACCGCTGCTTACGCCGCGGAGGGCGGCGGCGACGGCGGCGCGAGCATGCTCGAGAGCGCCGCGCGCTGGGTCTGGCGGGAGGTCACCGCGCTCGAGCGGGCCTCGCTCGGGCGCCTGCGACGACCCTGAGCCGCGCCCCGTTCAGTGACCGGGTCCGGCGCGTCCGGGCCGTGCGACCGGGACGCTGTCGGTGTCTGTCTCGGTACTCGACGTGCCGGTCGCGCTGGCCTTCGAGCCGCGCAGCTCGACCGCCGGCGCGGAGGCTCGGGCCGCTGCCGTGGCGGCCTCGTTCTTGGCGACCGGGCCGCTGTCGGTGTCTGTCTCGGTGCTCGACGTGCCGGTCGCGCTGGCCTTCGAGCCGCGCAGCTCGAGCGCCGGCGCGGAGGCTAGGGCCGCTGCCGTGGCGGCCTCGTTCTTGGCACTGAGACCCGCGCCGGCGGGCGCGGGCGTGTCGAGCACGATCACCTGAGCCGGCTCTTGGATGACCGTCTCGTTGTCGATCAGTGCCCAGGCACCGGTGGCCACCGCCGCGCCAACCGCGAGCGCTGCTACCGGCGCTGCCAGGCTGCGGGGTGAGGGAATGTAGGGGAGGCGAGCTGTGTATTGCATGGAAGGTGTTCTATCTCCGCGGCGATGGCGCGAAAGCGAGCGTCGTCACACTCGGACCAAGGTCACACTTCGTTACCGTTGCCGGCATGAGCGATCTGGCTCCACGTTCCGGCGGTCCTCCATCGCGACGCTCGCGCGAGCAGCGCGCCTACCGGCTGGCCGTGGCCGGCGGCCTCTCGGCCACCGCGACGTTCTCGTTGGCGGTCCTGGCGGTCTTCGGCGTGATCGGATGGGGGCTGCCGGTGCTCACCGCCATCGTCGCCGTGATCTGCCTGGTGCTGTTTCGGCGGACGGTCGCGTCGTAGTGGACGAGCCGACACGGACACAGCTCGAGGCGGCCGCCTTTCGGCGGCTGGTCGAGCACCTGCGCGAGCGCACGGCCGTGCAGAACCTCGACCTGATGGAGCTGGCCGGCTTCTGTCGCAACTGCCTGTCGCGCTGGTATCGCGAGGCCGCCGAGGAGCGCGGCCTCGAGGTAAGCGACCCGGATGCTCGTACCGAGGTCTACGGCATGCCCTACGAGGAGTGGAAGGAACGCTTCCAACTCCCTACGGGGTATCCTCAGGGGGAGTCTCCACCGTCGGGTGTCGCGCTCCCCGCGCCCCGCAGTGATACATCCCTCCGGGAGCAGTGAGGACGGAGCACATGACCAAGCCCAACGACCAGCCCGACTGGAAGGGTTCTACCCGCGGGGAATCAGCATGGAAGGAAGCCCGCGATCTCGTTGCCACGCGCAACGAGGAGGCTCGCAAGACGGGCAAGGTGCGCCGCGACACCTACGAGCACGAGCGCGAGAGCGTTCGGCAGGCCGCCGAGGCGCGCCGCCACGCTCAGCTGCTGGGCCGCCGGCGCACTCCGTAGGGCGCCTGGCGCTTACTACTCGTCGCCGGGGCGGACGGTCACTACCTGCGTGGCGTTGACGGCGAGCGGTTCGCCGGATTCGGCTTCCTTCAGGCGGGCGAGCGTGCCGGCGCTGCTGCGAGCCGCGTTCTCGAGCGCCTTGACTACGTCATCGATGCTCGTCTCGACCTCGAGCTGCTCGCCGGTGGTAAGAAGGAGCTTGGTCGTCGCCATTCGGCCACTCTAACCGGGCCGGCAGGGACTTCGCTCAACCGACCTGCGCCCCGAACAGCTCTGAGCGCAGGCTGGCGATCTCCGTGACCGCCGCGGCGGTGTACACCTGTCGCCAGGTCTCGATTTCTTCCTCGAGGTCCGCCATGTAGGCGTCCACGCCGGCGAGCGGGCTGGCACCGGCCAGGGCGCGCTCGACCTCGAGGTCTGTCAGGCGGTGTCGGGCTTCGAGGGCGGTCATCACAGGACCATTTCTATGTCCTGGGTCGGGCGCCTTGCGCGACCTCCGTCACAGTCGGAGCGACATCACATAGCGGTCCGGCGGGCTAACGGCGGGCTATGAAGGGGTGGGACGGGTGGCGCCGGTGCTCCCTGTGGCCGCCCGGATTTTGCGTCCGTTGTCGAGTTAACGGTCGCTGGGCCCGCTAACTCGACAATGGACGAGTCTTGAAGCGCGTTTCGGGCTCAACGCTGTACTGCCCAGGCATCGTGCCGCGTCCGATGGCCCGCCGGCCTACCGGCGCTCGATGGCCACCGCGTGCCCGCACGGCCTGGCTGGCGCCCTGGAAGCAAACGGATTCGGAATCAATCGGCTAGGCGCGTTCGCGGCGTTCGTGCTCCACGACGCGAGCCACCTCGACCCGCGAGGAGACGCCGAGCTTGTGGAAGACGTTGCGGATGTGTGTCTCGATCGTCTTCTTGCTGAGAAACAGCTTCTCGGCGATCTGCGGATTGGTCATGCGGTCGGTTATCAGCTCCGCGATCTCGAGCTCGCGCTTGGTGAGCGAGCTCAGCCCGGAATCGTCGGCCGTGGCGGGTCCGCGCACCTCGGCGCGCGCGCCCAGCTTGCGCAGCTCGCGGCGCATCTCGTCGCGCACGCGCAGCGAACCGCACTCTCCGGTCTCGGTCTCGGCCTCCCGCAGGGCGGAGACCGCGTCGTCGCGCTCGCCGGCGGCGACCAGGGCCCGGCCGCGAAGGGCCAGCGAGAAGGCGGCCTGAAGCCGTGCGCCCACCGACGCCGCGCTCTTTGCCGATTCGCCGGCCAGGCGGGCGGCCTCGGCGGGCTCGCCGCGCGTCAGCAGGATCTCGGCGCGAGTGCGGGCGGCGATTGCGGCGGGCACCTGGAGTCCCAGCCGCGACGCGTTCTTCTCGGAGCGCCCGGCGTATTCCTCGGCGGTGTCGATCTCGCCGACCGCAAGCTCGGCCAGCGCGAGGGTCTCCCAGTCAAAGCAGCGCTCGACCGGGATCTTGTGCTCAAGGTTGTCCGAGCCGAGAGCGCTGATCTCCTTGCGCGCGCGCTCGACGTCGCCGGCCTCGAAGCGCGCAACCGCGAGCAGCCAGCCGGGGCCTCCCCCCGCCGAGGGCATGGTGCCGCCCAGCAGCCGCCCACCGACCCGGGCGCTGTCCTCGCCGGCGACGATGGCCGCCTCGAGATCTCCCGAGAAGTAGTGGGCAAACCCGAGCTCGAAGAGCGACCAGAAGTGGTAGTGGGGATTGGGCGACAGGCGCGTCGCCTCGACGGCCGTCTCGCACAGCTCGACCGCCTCGGCCATGCGCCCCTGCATCTCGAACGAATAGGGCTTGACGAGCATCATCGGAACGAGCAGGCGGCCCTCGCCGTTGGCCCGCGCGATCGCGATGCCGCGTTCGACGTGCGCGATCGCGTCGTCGTAGCACTCGTGGTAGTTCGCGGCCCCGCCGAGGTAGTAGAGCGCCTCGCGGCGCGGCGCGAGCTCACGGTCTGTGAGCGGGTCGACGTGCTCCAGTGCCTGGTCGCGGTGCTCGCGCGCGGCTTCGATGTCCCCCGCGGCGGCCTCCCCAAGCGAGAGGGCCGACGCCGCGACGGCGATCAGCGGACTGTCGCCGATGGTGCGCGCGCTTTCGAGCGCTCCTCGCCCCATGGTCAGGACCTGCTCGAAGTCGAGCGCATAGAGCCCGTCAACGGCGAGCTCGATCTGGAGGGCGGCGGCGGACGGCGCCGTGCGATCGGGCAGCTCGTCCCACGCACGCTGGAGGCGCCGGTGGGCATCGTCGTGGCGCCCCTGCCAGTGCTCGACCGCGGCGCACAGGGTGGTCAACTCGATTCGCCTGACCACGGATTCGGGCGGCAGGAGGTCGATTGCCTCGAGCAGCGTGGCGCGGCAGCGGTCGAGCTCGCCTACCGACCGCAATGCCGAGGCAAGCGCCACGCGCACCGACACCTGGCGATCGGTGTCCGCGCTCGGGAGCAGGCGCAGCGCGGCGTCGAACCAGCGGGCGGCGGCAGCGGGTGCGCGGGAGACGGTGTTGCGCCCGGCCTCCAACAGGATCTCTACCGCCTCTTCGTCGCCCTGGCTTGCCGACTGCTCGACGTGGTGGGCCCGCTCCGCGGCCTCGGCCCCGCGGGTCGCGAGCGCGTCAGCTGCCCTTGCGTGAGCGGCAAGGCGCCAGCCGCCCCGCACCGATTGATACACGGCGCGGCGCACGAGCGGGTGGCGGAAGATGAACTTGCGCGGCACGTCGGTCGTGCGCACCAGGTCGAGGACCAGCAGGTCGTCGAGGGCCGCGAGCCCGGCCTGCTCGCTCAACTCGGCGATCGCCGCCGCGAGACCGGGCTCGAACGGCTCGCCCGCCACCGCCGCCCCGTCCAGCAACGCGCGCGACTCGGCCGACAGCGACTCGAGCTCACCGGCGATCGCGCCCGCAACCGCCGCGGGCACCCCGGCCTCGCCGGCGCCGTTGCCAAGCATCGCGGCCAGGTCGGTGCCCTCGCCGGCCCGGCCGAGCTGCTCGAGGTAGAACGGGTTGCCGCCGCCGTGGCTGTAGATCGCCGCGACGTCCCGAGCGTCCACTCCCTCCAGCAGCCGACGGGCCTGCGCCTCGCTGAGGTGGCCGAGCTCGAGCCGGTGAATCCGCTCACCGGTCAGCGCCGAGCCCAGACGCTGGGCGGCCTGACCGGGCCGCATTCCGAGCGCGAGCAGAACCGGCGCCGTCGGCTCCCTGCGAGCCAGCGCGGCAATCAGCTCGAGCGACGCGCCGTCGCTCCAGTGCAGGTCGTCCAGCACCAGCACGAGCGGCCGCTCGTCGGCTATCAGGCACAGGAGGCGACTGACCGCGCGATGGGCCCGGTAGCGCTCGTCCGGGATGGCCGCCGCGGAGCCGTTGGACCCCTTCAGCGACGGGAACACCTGGGCGAGCTCGGCGCCCAGCTCCTCATCCCAGGACTCGTGCTCGGCGAAGTTCTGCGAGACCACGTACGCGTCGAGGGCATCGACCCAGACGCTGAACGGAATCTCGCTCTCGAACTCGGCGGCAGCGCCCGCGAGCACGACGTGGCGGCGCTGCTCGGCGCGCGCGCGGAGCTCTCCAAGGAGGCGCGTCTTGCCGATGCCCGGCTCACCTTCCAGAGTGATGTAAGCCGGCCGCCCATCATCGAGAGCGTCGAGCGCCGCGTCGAGCTGCTCGAGCTCGGTCTCGCGTCCAACGAGTGTGGTGCCTGTCCCGGCCTGCGGGTCCATTGCCATTGCCAGAGCGAGGATACGCGGCTTAAGGGTGCCGGTTAAGGGCGCTCGCCCGATGTTCGGAGGCTGCTTTGGGAGCAGGCTGCCTGCATGCAGTCGAACCCAAACCGAAGGAGCAGCATGCAAACGCCGGACAACTTCACTGCGCGGGTAGGGCGCTGGAGCGCCCAGCACCGCAAGAAGGCCATCTTCGGGTGGCTTGCTTTCGTTCTCGTTTCACTTTTCATCGGGATGAACCTGGTCCCGCAGAAGGAGATCGACCAGAACTCGGCCGGTCCGGGCGAGTCGGGACAGGCCGCCAAGGCGCTAAACGGGGCGTTCCCGGATGCGTCGACGGAGCAGGTGCTGATCCAGAGCAAGCAGCTCGACGCGGGCGACAGGCAGTTCAAGGCCGCCGTGGCTGACGTCACCCAGCGCCTGCAGAACACGAAGGGCGTGGACGACGTCGTGGGTCCCTACGACGGCGCCAAGGGGCAGATCTCGGCCGACGGGCATTCGGTGCTCGTGGACTTCGAGCTGCCGGGCGATTCGGATGTAGCCAAGGAGTCGGTCGTCAATTCGCTCGCCACGGTTGCGGCGGCGCAGAAGGCCCACCCTGAGCTTCGGATCGAGGAGATGGGCGACGAGAGCCTCAACAAGGCGGTCGCCGAGAAGTCCGGCAAGGAGATGAGCAAGTCGATGCTCTTCTCGCTGCCGCTGACGCTGCTCATCCTGGCGTTCGCGTTCGGTGCGCTGGTCGCCGCCGGCATTCCGGTGCTGCTCGCGCTCACAAGCGTGGCGGCGACGCTGGGCCTGCTGGGCCCGATCAGCCAGATCGCACCGGTTGACGGTTCAGTGATGCACGTCGTGCTGCTCGTCGGCATGGCGGTCGGTGTGGACTACAGCCTCTTCTATCTCAAGCGTGAGCGTGAAGAGCGTGCTGCCGGACGCGATAAGGATGCGGCTATCGAGGCCGCCGCGGCGACCTCGGGTCGCGCGGTGTTGATCTCCGGTTTCACCGTGATGGTTGCGATGGCCGGCATGTACCTGGGCGGAATCTCCAATTTCGCCTCGTTTGCGACCGGCACGATCATGGTCGTCGCAGTCGCAGTGATCGGTTCCTTGACGGTGCTGCCGGCGCTTTTGTCGAAGCTCGGCGACCGCGTCGACAAGGGTCGTCTGCCGCTGATCGGGCGCATCAAGAACCGCGTCGGTGAGGCCGGCATCTGGTCGCGCATCCTCGACAGGGTGCTCCGGCGTCCGCTGCTCTCGGCCGTGGTGGCCGCCAGCGTGCTGGTCGCCCTCGCCGTACCCGCAATTGGAATGCAGACGTCGCTGGGCGGCATCGAGGACAACTCGCGTGACCTCCCGGTGATGCAGACCTACGACCGCATCCAGGCCGCCTTCCCCAGCGAGGGCAGCATGGAGCTGGTGGTTGTCAAGGCCGACGACGTGACCGCCCCCAAGGTGGTCTCGGCGATCGAGTCGCTGGAGGACAAGGCAGCCAAGCATCCGGGCCTCTACGAGGGCAGCGCCACACTGGATGTCAGCAAGGATCAGACAGTCGCCACCCTGTTGTTCCCCACTAACGGGAGCGGCACCGACGAGGTGTCAATCAAGGCAAGCGACACGCTCCGCCACCAGCTCGTCCCCGCCACGCTCGGCCAGGTGGACGGAGTCGAGGCCTACACCACGGGAGAGGCCGCCGCGACAGGCGACTTCAATGACGCCATGATCGGCCACCTCCCCTACGTGTTCGCGTTCGTGCTCAGTGCAGCGTTCCTGCTGCTGCTGTTGACGTTCCGTTCGCTCGTGATCCCGATCAAGGCGATCGTGCTCAACCTGCTGTCCGTCGGCACCGCATACGGACTGCTGGTGCTCGTGTTCCAGGGCAAGTGGGCCGAGGGCCTGCTCGGCTTCGAGTCCAATGGCGCAATCGCGAGCTGGCTGCCGCTGTTCCTGTTCGTGATCCTGTTCGGGCTCTCGATGGACTATCACGTGTTCATCCTGACCCGGGTCCGCGAGGCATTCGATCGCGGCATGACCACGGAGGACGCCGTGGCGCACGGCATCAAGAGCACGGCCGGCGTGGTCACGAGCGCAGCGATCGTGATGGTCGCGGTGTTCGGGATGTTCGCGCTCTCGAGCGAGCTCCAGATGAAGCAGATGGGCATCGGCCTCGCCGCCGCGATCCTGATCGACGCGACGATCATCCGCGGCGTGCTGCTGCCCGCCACCATGAAGCTCCTCGGAGACTGGAACTGGTGGCTGCCCAGCAAGCTCAACTGGCTGCCCGAGGTTGCCCATGAGCCGGAGGTGCAGCCCGCCAGCGCCTGATCCCAGACGACATATCGGTTCCATACCGGCGCCCGCCTCTCGGCGGGCGCCGGTCGTTGTAGGGCGTTCGCCGGCTGGGCGATTCAGGGTCCCGGCTCAGGGCTCCCGCCCGATGTCCTCAGGGCGCGTCGGCGGCAGGATCGAACCATGCCGTTTTTCCTCCTACACCACAAGCACCAGCCGCACGAATGCGCCCCCGCCTTCGCCGCCTGGCAGGGCTTCGACAGTCCGCTGCGTCACACCAGCGTGGCGTCGAGCTGCCTGACCGGCGGACATGGACTCTGGTGGCGCGTGGAAGCCGCCGACCCCTCGCAGGCGCTCTCGCTCCTGCCCCGGTTCGTGGCCGAGCGGACCAGCCCCATACAGATCAGAGAGGTTGACATCCCATGAAGCCGGCTTGATCCCGCCCCACGATCGCGTTCTTGGTCGCAGCGCCGCTCGCCTGGGCCGCTCTGCTGCTGTTCCATCCGCTCGGCAGCGGAGAGGTGTACGACCTCCTTCGCGACCAGGTGACCAGGTGGCAGGTGGTTCACGTCGGCACGCTGCTCTTCATCGGCCTCATGGGTCTGGCGGTCTTCAAGCTCGTGCGCGACCTGCCGGGCCGGGCTGCCCGCGTCGCTCGCTTTGGGGCTGGGACCTTCGTCATGTTCTACGGAGCCTGGGAGGCTGTCGCCGGCCTGGCGGCCGGGGCCATCGCCCAGCACACGAACTCGCTCCCCGCCGCTGAGCGGGCAGGCGGCGCGGATGCCATCCAGAGCCTCTACGAGAGCCCCATCGTCGGCGACTTCGGCCTCCTCAGCAGCCTCGGCTCGCTGGGCTGGGTGACGGCGGTCCTGGCAGCCGGCGTGGCGCTGCGCACGACGGGCGCCTCGCGGCTTGCGGTGGGACTGCTCGGCGTGTCCGCCCTGGCGGTTCAGCATCCGCCCCCCGGGGGCCCGATCGCGCTCGCCTGCTTTGCCGCAGCGGTGCTGCTGATCTACCGCGGTACGAGGTGCGCACCTGACCCTAGGCTGCCCCCATGCTCCGGCCCGCGCTCCCAGCGCCCGTGGCAACGCTTGCCACCGACCTCGCCGGCCTCCCTGGCGCGGTCGGCGTGGTTCTCGGCGGTTCACGCGCCACCGAGACACACCGGCCGGACAGCGACTGGGATCTCGGCGTCTACTACCGCGGCTCGCTGCGACCGCTCGATCCCGACGACGTCCGTCGGCTGCACCACCGCGGCCACGTGTCCGAGCTCGGCGAGTGGGGGCCGATCGTCAATGGAGGCGCCTGGCTGACGATCGACGGTACGCCCGTCGATGTCCTCTTTCGCGACCTCGACACGGTGGAGAGCTGGCTCAGCGAGGCTCAGGAGGGGCGCTTCGAGGTGCTGTCGCAGAACGGCTACATCGTAGGCGCGCCGACCTATTTGCCCGTCGGTGAGCTCGCGCTCTGCCGACCGATCGTGGGCACGCTGCCGCGTCCGGGCTTCCCGGAGCCGCTCGCGGCGGCCGCGGCCACACGCTGGGCAGGACGTGCCCAGGTCGCACTGATGTTCGCCCAGGCGCACGCGGAAGCCGGTGACGTCGTCCCTTGCGCTGGCATGCTCGCCCAAGCCACCCTGTGCGTGGCCCACGGACGGCTCGCGAAGCGCCGCGAGTGGGTGCTCAACGAGAAGCGTCTGGCTCGGCGCGCCGGCCTCGACGATCTGGAGGCCACGCTCGCCCGCCCGGGCGCCACGCCCACCGAGCTGGCTGCAAGCGTCGTAGCCGTCAGCACGGCTCTGGGCGTCGAGCCGCTGACCGCTCGCTGACGCAGAGATCCACTCTAGTACTGTTTTAGGACTTCTAGCTACGGGTATACAACTACACGCCGCGCCGCAGACCGATGAGTCCTCGGGTTCCGGCCGGTCCTTAGTACATATGCCGCAGCCCCGAAAGAGCCAGGAAATCATGACCGAACAACAGGCAGCAGCCGACAAGCAACGCTGGATCGCCCTCTACGTGTTGTGCGCGGGGGTGCTGATGATCGTCCTCGACATCACCGTAGTGAACGTGGCGCTGCCCTCCATTCAAGACGACCTCGGGTTCGCTCAATCGAGCCTCGCGTGGGTTGTCAACGCCTACCTGATCGCATTCGGCGGGCTGTTGCTGCTGTCCGGGCGCTTCGGCGACCTGCTCGGGCGAAGGAGCGTCTTCCTCGCCGGCCTCGCGGTCTTCACGGTCGCGTCGCTTGTCTGCGGCATGGCGCAAAGCCAGGGCGTGCTCGTCGCGGGCCGCTTCATCCAGGGAATCGGCGGGGCGATGACCTCGGCCGTCGTCCTCGGAATGATCGTCACGATGTTCCCCGAGCCGCGCGAGCAGGCCAAGGCGATCGGCGTTTACGCCTTCGTGGCCTCCGCCGGCGGCTCGATCGGGCTGCTGGCAGGCGGTCTGCTGACCGAGTCGATCAACTGGCACTGGATCTTCTTCATCAACATCCCGATCGGCATCGCCACCGCGCTGCTGGCAATCCGGCTGATCGACAGGGACGAGGGCATCGGCTTCGGTGAGGGGGCCGACGTGATCGGCGCGTTCCTCATCACGAGCTCGCTGATGCTCGGCGTCTACACGATCGTCAAGCCGGCCGCCGACTACGGGTGGGGCGCGGGCCGCACGCTCGGCCTTGGCGCCGCGTCGCTGGTGCTGCTGGCGCTCTTCATCCTGCGAGAGGCGCGGGCGAGCAACCCGCTGATGCCGTTGCGCATCTTCCGCTCACGAAACGTGTCGGGGGCCAACGTCATCCAGGCGCTGTCGGTGGCCGGGATGTTCGGCATGTTCTTCATGGGATCGCTCTACCTGCAGCGCGTGCTCGGATACGACGCCCTGCAGATCGGCTTCGCGTTCCTTCCGGTGACGCTCGTCATGGGCACGCTTTCGATCCGCTATTCCGAGCGGCTGATCATGCGCTTCGGCGCCAAGACCACGCTGCTCCCCGGGCTCGTGCTCATCGTCATCGGACTCCTGCTGTTCGCGCAGGCGCCCGTGGACGGCACCTATGCCCGCGACGTCCTGCCCGCGCTGATCCTGTTCGGCGTCGGCGCCGGACTCTCGTTCCCGGCGCTGATGACGCTGGCGATGTCAGGCGCCACCCCGGAGGATGCGGGGCTAGCCTCGGGCCTGGTCAACACGTCCGCCCAGGTGGGCGGCGCACCGGGCCTGGCCGTTCTGGCCACGCTGAGCGCGACCCGCAGCGACAACCTGCTCGCGGATGGCGAGTCGGTGGCCTCCGCTCTCACAGATGGATATCACCTCGCCTTCTTGATCGGAGCCGGACTCGTGCTGGCATCCGTAATCGTCGCGGTCCTGGTCCTCGAGCCGGTGAAGGCCCACCAGGCTGAGGTGCACGACGCGGGCGAGTCCGCGCCGGCCGAGCGCGAGCCGGCCTATTCCGAGGCCGTTTGACGTCGTCGTCCGGCTAGATGATTGATTCCGAATCCGTGTGCCTTCGGGGGCGCGCCAGACCAAGCTGGGCGGCGCACGCGGACGAATGCCCAGCCGCAAGCACTCGGCTCGGCCGAGTGCGCCCGGATCCGGATAGTGAAAGCACTATCGGCGAGGACGCGGGTGGCGATCCAGCGCCGGTATGGCGCGCCATCCGGAGGTGCAGGGATTTGGAATCAGTCATCTAGTCTGGGGCGGGCCATGAGCACCGCCCCGGCCAGCCCTACCGACAAGGCCAGCTACGACCGGCTGGTGGAACCCTTCCGCGGTGAGCTTCACGCCCATTGCTACCGCATGCTCGGCTCGCTCCACGACGCCGACGATGCGCTCCAGGACGCGCTGCTGCGGGCGTGGCGCGGGCTGGATCGGTTCGAGGGCCGCAGCTCGCTCCGCTCCTGGCTGTATCGAATCGCGACCAACACCTGCCTCGATCTGATTGGCCGCCGGTCCAAGCGGGAGCTGCCGATCGGCTACGGCCCGGCCGCCGATCCCCACGGAGGCCCCGGCGAGCCGGTGGTGGAGTCGGTTTGGATGGAGCCCTACCCCGACGAGCGGCTGGGCGTCGAGGACGGACTCGCCGCGCCCGAAGCGAGCTACGAACGGCGCGAGAGCGTGGAGCTGGCGTTCATCACAGCGCTTCAACTCCTGCCGGCGAAGCAACGCGCCACGTTGATTCTGCGCGAGGTGCTCGGCTTCTCCGCCGCCGAGGTGGCGCAGACGCTCGAGACGACGACCGCGGCCGTGAACAGCGCGCTCCAGCGAGCCCGCGCGACTGTCGATGCGCGGCTGCCGAAACAAAGCCAGCAGGTGACGCTGCGCTCACTGGGCGACGAGGGGCTGCGCGAGGTCGTGGACGGCTACGTCGATGCCTGGGAGCGCGGCGATGTCGACGCGGTGGTGGCGATGCTGACCGAGGACGCCGCCCTCGCGATGCCGCCGCTTGCCACCTGGTTCCGGGGCCGCGAGGCGATCTCGATCTTCCTGTCCGGGTGGCCGATGTCGGGGGCGTGGCGCTGGCGTCGCGTTCAGGTGCGCGCGAACGGGCAGCCCGCATTCGGGTGCTACTGCTGGGACCCAGGCGAGGACGCCTACCTCCCGTTCGGACTCGAGGTGCTGACGCTCGACGGCGGGCAGATCGCGGACATCACCGCCTTCGTAGCGCGAGCCACGCCAGGCCCCGAGCGCGAGATCTACGCCCGCTGGACAGAGCAACCGCTCGATCCGCGGAGGGTCGCCGTCGCCTTCGAGCGCTTCGGGCTGCCCGAGCGGCTGGAATGAGATGGGCTGGGAAGCGCAGGCCTAAGCGGCTTGTCGCTGCACCGTCCTGACTTGTGGTCGTCCTGCGACCCAAAGTCAGGACGGTGCCGCCAATCCGCGCGCTTACAACAAGCTGCCGCCCGGCGGCACCACCCACAGGCGCTCCGCCTGCTCGGCGACCAGCGCGGGGTCGAGGTCGCCGACCTTCTCGGCGCCGCTCGTCTCCATCTGCTTGGCGAGCATGCTCCAGGCCATCGCCACTGCACCCACCTTGGCGGTCGGCCCCCACCCCGTCACCTCGCGCAGTTCGGTGGCGCGGGCCCTGACCTCCTCCGTCGTGACCTCGCGAAATGGCTTGTTGGTGCCGCCGGCATGCACGCTCTCGTTGAGCACGCGCTCGGCGTCGGGAGGCGTGGCGGGCTCGCTCACAGTCTTGCCGCCGCCACGGCCACCTGCCCGTACGCGATGCCGCCGTCGTTGGGCGGCAGCCGCTCTGGCGTGAGCACTCGCAGGCCCGCGTCGCGCAGAAGCGCTGCTGTGGACTCGAGCAGGCGCCTGTTTTGGAACACACCGCCGGAGAGCACGGCCGTCTCGACCCCGCAGCGCACCGCCCCGGCAACGACAGCGCTCGCGGTAGCCGCCGCGATCCCGTTGTGGAACCGCGACGCGACCACGCCGACCGCGACTTTTCGCTCGAGATCCACGACGATCTCCCTCACCGTCGGCCGCGCATCCAGCACGAGCGGACCGGCGCGGTCATCGACGAGCTCGACCTCATAGGCACCCTGCTCGCCCGGGTCGCAGGCGGCCTCCAGCTCGATGGCGGCCTGGCCCTCGTAGTTCACCGAGACGCGCACGCAGCACAGTGCCGCCACCGCGTCGAACAGCCTCCCGGCGCTGGTCGTAATCGGTGATGCGACCCCGGTGCGGGCCAGCTCGGACACCTGGCTCCACGAGCGGCGGTCGACCCGCCGTCCGAGCTGGCGTGGCGCCAGCGGCGGAGTGTCGTCGAATGCCGCGGCAAGCCACGAGCACGCCATCCGCCACGGCTCCCGCACGGCCGCCTCGCCCCCCGGCATCCGGACCGGGAGCACAAAGCCGAGGCGCTCGAAGCCCGCAAGACCGCCGTGGAGCAGCTCGCCGCCCCAGACGGTCCCGTCCTCGCCGTAGCCCGTGCCGTCGAAGATCGCGCCTACGGCCGGCCCGGTCTCACCGTGCTCGGCAAGGCAGGCCGCCAGGTGGGCATGGTGGTGCTGGACGCCCATCAGGGCGACGCCGTCGAGATCCTGCGCGTACTTGGTCGACAGATACTCGGGATGCAGGTCGTGCGCCACGACCGCGGGTTCCACCGCGAACAACCGCTTGAAGTGGTCGATCCCTCCGACGAACGATCGCAGCGTCTCGTAGTTCTCGAGGTCGCCCACGTGATGACCCACCCACGCCCGTCCGCCCTTCGACACGGCGAAGGTGTTCTTCAGCTGCGCTCCGCAAGCGAGCAGATGTTCGCCGCACGCGACCGGCAGCTCGACCGACCCGGGCACGTACCCGCGCGAGCGGCGCAGGACGCGCAGGCGCCCCGCGGCCACGCGCACCACCGAATCGTCGGTGCGGGTCTCGATCGGGCGGTCGTGGAGTAGGAAGAGATCGGCGATGCACGCCAGGCGCTCGCGCCCTTCGTCGTCGCGATAGGCGATCGGCTCGTCGGACACGTTGCCGCTCGTCATCACGAGCGTCTCGGCGGCGTCCGCCGCCAGCAGATGGTGCAGCGGCGAGTAGGGCAGCATCACGCCGAGCTCTGGCGACGCCGGAGCGACCGCGCTTGCCACGGGCGCGTCCGGGCGCCGCCGGGCCAGCACGATCGGCCGCTCGCGCGAGAGCAGAAGCTGCCCCTCGGCCGCAGTCAGATCCACGAGCTCGCGCGCCGTGGCCAGGTCCGGCGCCATCACCGCAAACGGCTTGTCCTCGCGGTGCTTGCGGGAGCGCAGCTCCGCCACCGCGGCCTCGTCGGCGGCGCGACAGGCGAGATGGAACCCGCCGAGGCCCTTGACGGCGACGATCGCCCCGCCGAGTAGCGCACGCGCTGCGGCCTCGACGGCGTCGCGCGCGCCCGAATCGGCCAGCTCGCCGCCGCCCGGGTAGACGAGCCGCACCCGCGGCCCACAGTCCGCGCACGCGTTGGGCTGAGCGTGGAAGCGCCGGTCCGCCGGGTTCTCGTACTCCGCGCGGCAGGCGGGGCACATCTCAAAGCCGGCCATGGTCGTGTGCGGACGGTCATATGGGACGTCGCGCACGATCGTGAAGCGCGGGCCACAGTTGGTGCAGTTGGTGAACGGGTAGCGAAAGCGACGATCCACCGGATCGAAGAGCTCGGCCAAGCAGTCGGTACAGATCGCGCTGTCGGGGCTCACCGCGGCGCGCGGCTCACCGCCCGTGGGGCTCTCGCGGATCGAGAAGCCGCGCTCGCCCAGCTCCTCGACCTGCTCGGCGATCACCCGCTCGACCGTCGCGAGCGGTGGAGCCTCGACCGGCAGCCTGGCGAGGAAGCGCTCCACCGTCTCGGGCGGCGCCTCGACCTCGACCACCACCCCGCGCGAGTCGTTCAGGACGTGGCCCGAGACCCCGAGCTCGCCCGCGAGCCGGTAGACGTAGGGGCGAAACCCCACCCCCTGAACGGTTCCCTCGATCCGTGCCCGGACGCGGCTCATGCGAGCGCCTCGCGCGGGCGCGCGCGCGTCTCGCTCAGCACGAGCCCATAGAGCAGATGGTCGGCCGCCAGGCCCGCGCGGTCGACGGCCCGCATGCCGGTCATCGCCATCGCCGCGATGGCACCGCGCCCGGCGGCGTGCACGACCTCGTTCATCGCGCCAGCTCGAGCAGCTCGCGCAGGAGGTGGTACGCGCTCGCCTGCGCCTCCTGGATGCGCGGGATGTGCTCGGAGCGCGTGACGACCACGTGGTCGGCCAGGCGCTCGGCGGCCACCCGGCCGCCGTCGTAGCCGACCATCGCGATTGTTCGCAGGCCGCGCCCGCGCGCCTCGGCGAGAGCGGCGACGACGTTCGCCGAGTTGCCGCTGGTGGAGATCGCGAGCAGCACATCGCCCGTACGGCCGTGGGCTATCACCTGGCGCGCGAAGATCGCCTCGGTCCCGATGTCGTTCGCGATTGCGGTCAGGATCGCGGGGTCCTCGGTCAGGTCCATCGCACGCCGCGCGGGCCAGGCCGGGTCCGGCGGACAGCGCAGGTCGGCCACGGCGTCCATCGCGTCAGTGGCCGATCCGCCGTTGCCGATGGCGAGCAGGCAGCCGCCGGAGTCGAGGTCCTGGCGCAGGCCCGCCGCCGCCGCGATCAACTCCTCGCGGTTGTCGCCGAGCGTCTGCGCGCGCAGCTCGGCGACCTCCTCGGACTTCGCCAGGACCGAGCGGCGAACATCCTCGACGATCGCCTCCAGGTCGTGCTCCTGCTCGCCCAGGAACGGATAGAGGAAGCTCGAAGCGCCGGTGTCATGGGTCGGGCGGGCGTCGCGGCCCTCGAGCAGCCCGCGGTGATCGAAGAAGACGTGCACGAGCTCCCAGAGCACGTGGTAGAGGGTCTCCACCAGCTCCTGGCGGATCGAGGGGTCGCGACCCGGCGGCTCGAACTCCCACTCCGCGCCGGCGGGCGAGAACGCGAGCGTCAGGCAGCCGCGCTGCCTCGCGAGCCCGAGGGCCGCGGCGGCCTCGCCGCCGTCGTCGCCAGCGCCGAAGGCGATTGCGATGTCGTCCGACTCAGCCACCAGCGCCAGCTGGTCCACCAGCGGGCCGCCCTCACCCGCCAATCCGCTCGCGGGCAGGGCGCGCTTGCCGACGATCACCGGGTGGACGAACGCGACCGCCACGTGGCGGGCGTCGGACCGGGCCGCGGGCGAGCGGCCGAACGCGATCA
>JBEVKF010000139.1:0-19115 GCA_040509755.1 Thermoleophilaceae bacterium
GTCACCACGGCGGCAACGAGCACGCAGCCGAGCATCGACCCGGTCCGCCAGGCCACCAGGCCGCCCGCGGCAACCCCCGCCGTTTCGGCGCCGATCGCCCACTCGTCGGCGTCCGCCAGCACGGCAGTGACCACGAGCGCGGCCAGCAGCGCGGGCGCCATCAGGGCGATTACCCCGGTAAAGCGCTCGGGCAGCTCGCGCCCGCCGAGCAGGACAGGGCCGGAAGCCTTGATCAGAGCGGTGATCACCGCGCAGCCGCTGATCAGGATCGCGCTCGCGCTCGCGCTCACCGCGCCGCGTCCCCGGCTGTGGGCGCCGGGCGGTGGAGGCCGACCAGCGCCGCCAGGCTCGCCACCAGCACGGGCACCCCGGCGGGCGCCACCGGCACGAGCGCCAGCGCGATCAGGGCTCCAAGCGCCGCCACGCCGCCGGCGCGGCGGCTCTTCATCTCGTTCAGGAGCAGCGCCACGAAGAAGGCCGGGTAGACGGCGTCGAGGCCGAGCGCCTTCGGATCCCCGAGTGCCTCACCCCAGATCGCGCCCACGGCCGTGCCGGTCGTCCACGTCACGTACTGGGCCGCCGACGAGCCGATCAGCAGCATGCGATCGAAGCTGCCGTCTTCGCGCGCGGCGAGCGCCCACGAGGCGTCGACCACGGTCTGGCCCTGCGCCGCGCGGCTGAGGGGACCGCCCGGCAGGGAGGGACCGAGCGCCACGCCCATCGGCAGGAAGCGCGAGTTCATCATCGCCGCCGCGGCCACCGCGGATCCCACGCCTCCGCCCTGAGCGAGGATTGCGACGACGGCGAACTGGGCAGAGCCGGCGAACACAATCGCTGACATGACCACCGCCGCCACCTCCGAAAGGCCGACGTCCCGCGCGACCACGCCAAACGACAGCGCAACCAACCCGCCCGCTATCGCGAAAGGGATGCCGGCGCGTACGCCATCGGCGAAGGTCGACCCGTCGTTCACCTTCTGCTCCAGCGCGAACGCGCCGCGCCGGCAAGCTTGAGCAGCGGGAGCAGGCGCTCGCGCAGGCGCCACCAGCCGCCCTGGGTGATGGCGGCGAGCTGCTCGTCGCGCTCGCGCAGTCGCTCGTTCAGCTCGGCAACCTGCTCGCGCAGGCCGCCGGCTTCGCTCTCGAAGTGCTCGAGGGCCGGCTCGAGCTCGGACACGTAGGCCTGGTGCAGCGCGAGGTCGCGCCGGCTGAAGCTCAAGGGGTCGATGTCGCGAGCACCGCGAGGCTCCCCGGTCGGGGCCGCCGCGGGCCGCCGCGCACACCGCGAACGGCGTTCGTCCGCGCGCCCCAGCGCCCGCTCGAACTCCACGGCGCCGCGCTCGCCCGGCGGCTCCTGCGTGCGCGCGAGCTCCGCCCCCCAGCGCTCGCGAAAGAGCACGGCGTTGCGCACGGCGATGAAGCGCTTGAAGGGCTTGGTGCTGCTCGCCCCGCGCCGGTGGTAAGACCGCGCCCGCGGCTCCACGAGCACCGCCCGATTTGCGCGGCGGATTCGCATCGCGAGGTCGGCGTCGACGTGGCCCGCCGGAAAGAAGGAGTCGTCGAGGCCGCCCACGGCGTCCCACGTCTCGGTGCGTACGAGCAGCGAGCTCGACGAGCAGTAGTCGACCGCGAACGGGTCGCTCCCGGCCCAGTCATCGGGGTGCGAGCCGGCGCCGACCTCCGAGTGTGAGCAGTCGTTCCAGAGGACGAGACCGGCGGTTTGCACGCGCTCGCCGCCGGGCCAGGTGACCATTCCGCCGACCGCTCCGGCCTCGGGGTGCGCGTCGGCGGCGGCTACCAGCGTTTCGAGCCAGCCGCTCTCGATCTCAGCATCGTCTTGGACGAGGACCATGAGCTCGCCGCGGGCGCGGCTTCGCGCGAGGTTGGCGCCCGCCGCGAGGCCCAGGTTCACCGGTGTGTCTACCGTGCGCAGGCCCGTCACACCGGCGGCGGAGTCGAGCAGCGCGTCGGTCGGACCATTGAGCGTGGCTATGACCTCGCAGGACGGCGCCTCGGGCAGGTGCGCGGCCAGCGAGCGCAGGCACTCGCCGAAGGTGGACGGGTTGAACGCGGCGATCAGGACGGAGGCCCGCGGGCTCTCGGACGCGGGCAGCTCCTGTCGCTCGCTCACCAACCCTCGGCGTCGCCGAACGAGTGCGGGATCAGATCGGTATCGAGCGGAAGCCGGTACTTGTCGGGGTTCTCGTGATCGAAGGCCGCGGAGGGAAAGTTGACCAGCAGGACTTCCCTTTGCCCGATGTTGCGGTCGGCGTGCCACACGCCCGCCGGGATGTTCATGATCCGGCGGTCGAACTCCGTGAGGAAGATCTGGGCGAGCAGGCCCCGCGTCGAGGAGTCCTCTCGGTCGTCGTAAAGGGTGACCTCCAGCTCGCCCTGCACCACGAAGTACCGGTCCTCGTGCTCGCGGTGCAGCGCCCAGCCCTTCACGATGCCCGGACGGATCGTGCAGAAGTACGAGTAGACGAGCGGATCCGGGTGCCAGTCCCAGCGCTCGTCGAACATCTCACAGAGCGAGCCGCGCTCGTCGACGAGGGTGTTCACTCGCCGGAATGTGACTCCTTCCGGCACGGCTTGGATGGCACCGCTGCCCGGGGTCGATGTCTGGGGGTCGCGGACGCCGTCGGCCATCGCGCTCCTTTCGAGTGGGGGACCGCGGACCCTAAATGAATCGGTCATAGCCCATATAACTCCGCGCTGAACTCTGGAAAGGGGGACTGGTTGCGGCACGATGTTGTGGTGGTCGGCGCCGGCCTGGCCGGCTTGACCGCGGCCCGCACGCTGGTGCGCGGCGGGGCGGACGTGGTCGTGCTGGAGGCGCGCGGCCGTCCCGGTGGGCGAGTCGAACAGACCGAGCTGGCCGACGGGCGCTTGGTGCAACTCGGCGGCGAGGTCGTCGCGCCATTCCACACGGCGTACACCGAGCTGGTCGCCGAGCTCGGGCTGACCATCGTGCCTGGATTCCCGTCACTGCCGGGGCAAGAGACCTTCGTGCTGGCCGACGGCCGGATGGTCGGCGAAGGCTTCCCGTTCTTCGATGACGAGGATCGCCGCAGCTACGAGCACGCCGACCGCGCCTTTCGCGAGCTCACCCAGTCGGTCGATCCCGACGACCCTTGGTCTCACCCGCGAGCGCGTGAGCTCGACTCGATCTCGGTGTCCGCGTGGCTGCGCTCGGAGGGGGCCACGCGCAATGTCGTGCGAGCTCGCGAGCTGGTGGCGGGCGCCCTGGCCGCCGAGTCCAACGAACGCACCTCGCTGCTCTCGGACCTGCGCAAGGAGGCCGCAGCCGGGGCTCACGGGTTCTACGACTACGACGTCTGGGAGTGCCAGCGCGTGGCCGAGGGCTCTGCCACCGTGGCGCTGCGGGTAGCGGCCGAGCTGGGGCACCGGATCCGATACGCCACTCCGGTCACAAGAATGCGCATCGGGTCGGCCGGGTGCGCGGTCACAACGGCGACCGGCGAGCGCTTCGAGTCCGATGCGGTCGTGTGCGCACTGCCGGTGGGCCCGCTGCGCCGTGTGGAGGTCGAGGGTGTCTCGCGCGAGCGGATGGATTCGCTGCATCGCCAGAAGAACGCCGTGGTCGCGAAGCCCGTGTTCGTATGGGCCGACTCCTTCTGGGAGCGAAACGGCCAGAACGGCGATCTCTACATGGAGACTGGTCTGATCGGCGGCACCTGGACCCAGCGCGAGGGGATCATGTCGGCGCTCGTCCCACCTGAGCGCTTCGGACCGTTCCTCGCCACTCCCGAGGAGGAGCTCGAGGACGTGCTGCTCGAGGAGATCGTCGGTGCGCTCGGCGAGGAGGCCCGTGCCCTCGAGAGCTTCTACCTGCGCCGCTGGGGGGCCGACCCCTGGACGCTCGGGTACATCACGTCGTGGCGGCCGGGCGACGTGATGGGCGTCGGCCCACTCCACGGCACGCACGAGCCGCCCTTCTACGTCTGCGGCTCCGACCAGTGGGTGTGCGGCTACATGGAGGGCGCGGTACGCACCGGCTCCTCGGCGGGCTCGGCCGCCTTGTGCCGGTAGAACTCGACCGGCTCGGCCGCAAGCGGCGTGTTGTCGAGGATGAGGTCGGCGGCCTTCTCGGCGGTCATCATCACCGGGGCGTAGATGTTGCCGTTGGTGACGTAGGGGAACACCGAGGCGTCCACCACCCGCAGGCCCTCGAGACCGCGGACCTTCAGGCTGAGCGGGTCGGTCACGGCCATGTCATCGGTACCCATCTTGCAGGTGCAGGAGGGATGCAGCGCCGTCTCGGCATCCTTGGCCACCCAGTCGAGGATCTGCTCGTCGGTGGCGACCTCCTTGCCGGGTGACAGCTCGCCGCCGTCGAAGTGGGCCCAGGCCGGCTGGGAGAGGATCGAGCGAGTGACGCGGACCGCTTCCACCCACTCCTTGCGGTCGTTCTCGGTCGAGAGGTAGTTGAAGCGCAGCGCGGGGTGCTTGCGCGGATCGCTGCTGACCACCTTGCACGTGCCGCGCACGTCGGAGTACATCGGGCCGACGTGCACCTGATAGCCGTGGCCGCCTCCGCCAGGAGGCAGGGTGCCGTCGTAGCGCACGGCGATCGGCAGGAAGTGGTACATCAGGTTGGGGTACTTGACCTCGTCGTTGCCGCGCACGAAGCCGCCCGCCTCGAAGTGGTTGGTGGCTCCTGGGCCCGACTTCCGCAGAAGCCACTCGAGCCCCACCTTCGGCCGGTTCTTCATCTCGAAGTAGGGCGCCATCGACACGGGCTGGGTGCACGAGTGCTGGATGTAGACCTCGAGGTGGTCCTGCATGTTCTCCCCCACGCCGGGCAGGTCGTGCACGACGTCGATCCCGACCGAACGCAGGTCGCCGGCGGCACCCACGCCGGAGAGCTGGAGCAGCTGGGGCGAGTTGATCGCGCCACCGCACAGGATGACCTCGGCGCCGCGGGCGGTGCGGGTGCGCCGGTCGGGACGGGAGTACTCGACTCCCACCGCCCGGCCGCCCTCGAACAGGATCTTCGTGGTGAGCGCGAAGGTCTGCACCTCGAGGTTCGGACGGCTCATCACCGGGTGCAGGTACGCGCGCGCCGCCGAGAGGCGGCGGCCCTTGTGGACGTTGCGATCGAACGCGGCAAAGCCCTCCTGGCGGTAGCCGTTCACGTCCTCGGTGAGCGGATAGCCGGCCTGCTGGACGGCGGCAAAGAAGGCGTCGAAGAGCGGGCCGCGCGCCGGGCCCCGCTCGAGCGCGAGCGGGCCGTTGTGGCCGCGGAAGGGATCGTCCGGCCTCGCGGCGAGACAGTTCTCCATCCTCTTGAAGTAGGGCAGGCAGTGGGCGTGGTCCCAGGTCTCCATCCCGTCGTCAGAGGCCCAGCGCTCGTAGTCCATCGGGTTGCCGCGCTGGAAGATCATCCCGTTGACGCTGCTCGAGCCGCCCAGGACCTTCCCGCGCGCGTGGTAGACCTTGCGGCCGCCCATGAACGGCTCGGGCTCGGACTCGTACCTCCAGTCATAGAAGCGGCTGCCGATCGGAAACGCGAGCGCCGCGGGCATATGGATGAAGACGTCCCACGACCAGTCCGGCCGCCCCGCCTCCAGCACCAGCACGCGGTTGGACGGATCCTGGGAGAGGCGATTGGCGAGGACACTGCCCGCCGAGCCACCGCCGACGATGACGAAGTCGTAGTTCGTGCTCATGCGGGGTCCTTTCGCGTGTTTGCCACCAGATGATGTATCACACGCTCGCGGTGAGGAGCCGCCTTGGCTGGGCGGTCCCCTCGGATCCGCCGTTGGAGCTCTCAGGACTCGGTGTTCGCCGCGAGCTCCTGCTTCGGAGTCTCCTTCTCGGGGTCGACAAACGGCTTTTGGACCACCACCGCCGACACCGTCTCCTCTGGCCGCTCGATCTCGAGCTCCGTGCCCAGCTCGGAGTGCTCGATCGGCACCATGGCGAAGCCGATGTTCTTCTCGAGGCGGGGAGAGAAACAAGCCGAGGTGACTTCCCCGATCCGCCCGCCGGCCTTGTGGACCGGGAAGACGTCGATCATCGACCCGTCGTTGTAGGAGCCCAGCTTCGCTCCGTCGATCTCGACCCCCACGAGCCGGCGCTTAGGGCCGTCCTTCTTGATCTGAGCCAGCGCCTCCTTGCCGATGAAATCGGAGCCCTGTTCGAGGTCCACCATCCAGTCGTAGCCGAGACCCACCTCGTAGGGGTTCGTGTCGAACCACATGTCGCACCCGAGGGCGAGGATGCCGCCCTCGATTCGGCGTATGTGAGAGGGACCGATCACCGCGAGGTCGTGCGCCTTGCCCGCCTCGAGCACCGCATCCCACAGCTTGACGCCGTTCTTGCTTGCCTCGTAGAGATAGATCTCGAAGCCCAGCTCGGCGGTATAGCCGGTCCGCGAGACGAGCACGTTCATGCCGTCGAGCTCGAACGAGCGCAGGAAGTAGTAGGGGATCTCCAGAATGCTCTCGCCGAAGAGGTCGACCATGACGTCCTTCGACTTCGGCCCCTGCACCTGCAACGGCCCGACGTCGATCTCCTTGACCGTCACGTCGTAGTCCGAGCCGTGGGCCACGCCTCGTGCCCAAAGCTCGACGTCGCTGTCGGCCAGCGACAGCCAGAAGCGGTTCTCCTCCACGCGCAGCAGCACGGGATCGTTGATGATGCCGCCGTCCGGCAGGCAGTTGAAGACGTACTTGCACTGCTCCACCGCGCACTTGTTGAGGTCACGCGCGACAAGCAGGTTGGTGAAGTCGAAGGCGTCGGGTCCGCTGATCTCGATCTGCCGCTCGGCTCCCCCGACGTCCCACAGGGTCACGCCGTTCAGCAGCTGCCAGTACTCCTCGACCGGGTCCCCATAGTGCCTTGGGTGGTAGTGATGGTTGTAGAAGCTGTACAGCTGCACGCCGTGACGACGCGAAGCGTAGAAGTACGGCGACTTGCGGATCCGGGTGTAGAGCAGGACCCCCGGGTTCTCGTTCACCTGTGCCAACGTCGTTCCCTTCCAATCTGCTTGCGTGCAGGCCTGATATATCAGGTCCTGAGCTCGAGGGTCAACCCGCGCCGTGACCTGCGAGCATGCCCAGCGCCTCGTCCAGGTCGATTCGCCGATAGGTCTCGACCGAGACGCCGTCCTCGACGAGCTCCCGCCGGGCGAGCTTGCGTTTCCTTCGCACCTCAGGGTTCACCTCGCCCGCCCGGAGCGCGATCGCGTCCGCCCGCTCCTCGTTGCCCGCCTGGGCGCGCAGCTTCGCCATGCGCGCCTCCGGCTCCAGGATGTCCGCGACGTAGCCCTCGGTGACCGAATTGCTCGCGATTCGGACATCCGAGCCTTTGACCCGCCCCGACGCCGAGTAGGCGAGACAGGTCACGATGCGGCTACGAGCGCTGGCCAGCGCCTCCTGCTCGAAGGCCGGCTCGCGCGGCACGCCGTCCTCCACGACGAGCCGGGTGATTCCGCGGTCGTCGATCGCCTCGAGGATTTGCTGGGGGGCCTCGCCAACCACAACCTCCTTGCGCCGGGGCCACACGTCGAGGCGGGCGTGGTCGCCCAGTGGCCCGCCCACGTGAAAGAGGTAGTAGTCGGGGTAGATGAAGAAGTCCGGTCCGCGGGCGCGCTGCAGGTCGTAGAAGGCGGTGATGGTCGCACTGATCAGGGCGCTCGCGCCGACGGCTCCGCACGGGCGGCTCATGACCAGACCGAGACGGTCCTGCTCGCCGAAGCCCTCGAGCAGCTCCTCGAGGCGGGCGGGCCGGCCCCCGACTTCGATGGCGAACGACGAGCTGCAGAGCTCCCGCGCCGAGTGCACCGGTGTGATATATCAGAACTCTCCCGCCCGTTTCGAACCTCGAGGTGCCCTCGGTGGAAGACTCACCCGCAGCAGCGAGCGCTCTACCGGCCACCGCGCGCGCGGTGCTGATCGGCGCCGGCATCGTCGGCAACAGCCTCGTGCACCATCTCGCGCGGCTGGGCTGGACCGACCTGGTGCTGATCGACAAGGGCCCGCTGCCCAACCCCGGCGGGTCGACCGGTCATGCCTCGAACTTCATCTTCCCCGCCGACCACTCGCGCGAGATGACCGCGCTGACGCTCGACAGCGTGCGCCAGTACGACGAGCTCGGCGTCCTCACCACGTGCGGCGGCCTCGAGGTCGCGCGCACCGAGGAGCGGATGGAGGAGCTGCGCCGCCGGATGGCCTCGGCCAAGTCCTGGGGGGTCGAGCCGGTCTCGCTCGTGACCCCCGCCGAGATCAAGGAGCTCGTCCCCTACATCGACGAGTCGGTGATCATCGGCGGCTTCTACTCCCCCACGGTGGGCGTCGTCGACTCGCTGCGCGCGGGCACCCTGATGCGCGAGCGCGCCCAGGAGTCCGGAGCGCTCACCGTCTCGGCGAACAACGAGGTGCTCGGGATCGACGTCGAGGGCGGGTGCGTCAGGCGCGTGCGGACCACGAAGGGCGACGTCGAGGCCGAGACGGTCGTGATCTGCTGCGGAGTCTGGAGCCCGCGGCTGGCGCGCATGGCCGGCGCTTCGATCCCGCTCACCCCCGCCGTCCACCAGATGATCGACATCGGCCCCGTGCCGCACTTCGCGGACGCGAAGAGCGCCATCGAGAACCCGATCGTGCGCGACATGGACACCAACATGTACGAGCGCCAGGACGGCACCGGGCTCGAGGTCGGCTCCTACGCCCACCGCGCGATCCTGCACGACCCCGAGGAGATTCCCTCGATCGAGGAGGCCGCTCTCTCGCCGACCGAGCTGCCGTTCACAGAAGACGACTTCGTGGAGCAGATGGAGCACGCGCTCGAGCTCATGCCGGAGATCGTCGGGGACGAGTCGGTTGGCATCAAGTATGCGATCAACGGCCTGCTGTCGCTCACGCCCGACGGCCTGCCGATCCTCGGCGAGACGCCTGAGGTAAAGGGCCTCTGGTCCGCCGCGGCGGTGTGGGTCAAGGAGGGTCCCGGGGTCGGCCGGGCGCTGGCCGAGTGGATGGTCGAGGGCGAGTCCGAGATCGACCTCCAGGCCTCCGACATCGCCCGCTTCCACGAGCACCACAAGAGCGTCGAGCACGTGAAGGCGCGCGCCGCAGAGGGCTTCAACAAGACGTACGGGATCGTCCACCCTGGCGAGCAGTGGGAGTCGAACCGCGGCGTGAGGCTGTCGCCCTTCAACGAGCGTGAGCGCGAGCTCGGCGCGGTCTTCTACGAGGCCGCCGGCTGGGAACGCCCGCACTGGTATGCCTCGAACGAGCCGCTGCTGGCCGACTACGGGGATCGCATCAACGGGCGCGAAGCCGAGTGGGATTCGCGCTGGTGGTCGCCGATCATCAATGCCGAGCACCTCGCGATGCGCGACCGCGCGGCGATGTTCGACCTGACCTCCTTCTGCGTCTTCGACGTCGTCGGGCCGGGCGCGCTCGAATGCGTGCAGAAGGTCTCGATGCGCCAGATGGACGCGAAGCTCGGGCGAGTGGTCTACACGCCGGTGCTCACGCCCGGCGGCGGCTTTCGCTCCGACCTCACGGTCATGCGCCTGGCCGATGACCACTTCCGGGTCGTGACCGGCGGCGCCCACGGGATGGCGGACCTCAAGTGGTACAGCGACCACCTCCCAGAGGACGGCACGGCGCAGGTCTTCGACCTCACCTCGAGCTGGTGCACGCTCGGGCTCTGGGGCCCGCGCGCACGAGACATCCTCGCAAGCACGTCGAGCGACGACGTCTCGCACGAGGGCTTTCCGTTCGCCACCTGCCGCACGATCGAGATGGGCTCGCTGCGGGTCCTGGCCTCGCGGATCTCCTACGTCGGCGACCTCGGCTGGGAGCTGTATGTCCCGATCGAGCAGGGAGCGCGGCTGTGGGACATGGTCTGGGAGGCGGGGCAGCCGCACGGCGTGGTGCCCGCCGGCATCGGCGTCTACGGCACCACCGGGCGCCTCGAGAAGTGCTATCGCGCGTTCGGCTTCGAGCTCGACGGCGAGTACGACGTGGTCGAGGCCGGAATGGCCTGGGGCAAGGTCAAGGAACAGGACTTCGTCGGCAAGGAGGCGCACGTGCGCCAGCGCGAGGCGGAACCGGCGGCGGTGCTGTGCACCCTCACGGTCGACGATCACAGCCCGAACGGCGGTCCGGCGCGCTACATGCTCGGCGGCGAGCCGGTTCTCACGCGCGACGGCGACTCGCTCATCGACGCCAAGGGCCGCCGCTCGTTTGTCACGAGCGCCGGGGCCGGCCCGTCGATCGGCAAGCACATCCTGCTCTCCTACCTGCCTCCCGAACAGGCGGAGGTGGGCAACGAGCTCGCCGTGGAGTACATGTGCGAGCGCTACCCCGTGACCGTGGCCGTCGCCGACTCGACACCGGTGTTCGATCCCGAGAACTCGAGGATCCGGTCCTGAGATGAGGATCCTCGTCTGCGTCAAGCGAGTGCCACTCACCGGCGGCCGCATCGTGCTCACCCAAGACGAGCAGGCGATCGAGACTCGCCATCTCGGCTTCACGATCAGCCCCCACGAGGAGTGCGGGGTGGAGGAGGCGGTGCGCCTGGTCGAGCAGCACGGCGGCGAGGTGACGGTCCTCACGCTTGGGCCCGCTGAGGCCGAGGAGCAGATCCGCGAGACGCTCGCGATCGGTGCCGATCGCGGCATCCTGCTCGCCTCCGACGGCGCGGAGTGGGATCCGCAGGCCACCGCTTCGGCGATCCTCGCGGTCGTGGAGGCCGAGCAGGCCGCGGGCGGCGAGTACGACCTGATCGTCTTCGGCAACGAGTCGGCCGACTCCGGCAACTTCCAGGTCGGCATCCGAGTGGCGCACGCGCTCGGCCGGCCGGTGGTGACCGGGCTCAAGGGACTCTCTGTCGCAGACGGCCGGGTGCGCTGCGAGCAGGAGGTCCCCGGCGGGCGCGACGTCTACCTCGTCCCGCTGCCGGCGGTGGTGACCGTGCTCGAGGGCATCAACCTGCCGCGCTATCCCTCGGTGCCGGCGAAGCTGCGCGCCCGCCAGAAGCCGATCGAGAAGAGCGAGCCGCAGCGGCCCGAGCCGAAGCTCGAGAAGCTGCGGCTGGTGCTCCCGCCCGGCCAGGGCAAGCAGGCGGCGGTGCTCGGCCAGGGTGCCGATGCGGCGCCCGCCGTGGTTGACGTAATGCGCGAGCTGGGGGTCGCCTGATGGTCCTCTGCCTTGTGGAGCACGAGTCCGGCGGGGTCGACGAGCTCTCCCTGCAGGCGCTCGCGCTGGCCCGCGAGCTCGCGGCCGGGGAGCCGCTGCACGCGCTGCTCGTAGGCCCCGGCGCCGGTCAGGCCGCGGCCGCGCTGGGCGCCCACGGTGTGGCGAGCGCTCACGTGGCCGAGGACGAGCGGCTCGCTGCCTACGCCCCGGGGGCGTGGGCGCGGAGCGTGCTCGACCTGGTCGACCGCCTGAGCCCGGGCGCCGTGGTGGCCGCGGGCACGAACCGCGGCAACGAGGTGCTCGGGCACGTGGCCGCCCGCCGCGACCTGCCGTTCGCGGCCAACTGCACCGAGGTACACGGCGGCTCGCCGCTCGAGGTCACGCGCGTGCGCTGGGGCGGCAGCCTGCTCGAGGAGGCGCGCATCCATGGCGCGCCGGCGCTGCTCTCGGTGGCGCCGCATACGGTCGCCGCGGCTGCCGTGAACGGCTCGGATGTCGCGGTGGAGGCATTCTCGCCCGCTCTCGAGGACGCCGACCTGGTCGTGCAGGTAGCCGAGCACGTGGACGCGGTCTCGTCGGGCGTCTCCCTCGCCGAGGCGAAGGTCGTCGTGAGCGGCGGCCGCGGGGTCGGCTCGGCGGAGGGCTTCGGGATGCTCGAGGAGCTGGCCGCGCTGCTCGGCGCCGCCGTGGGCTGCTCGCGCGTGGTCACGAGCGCCGGCTGGCGCCCGCACACCGACCAGGTCGGCCAAACCGGGACGAAGGTCGCACCCGACCTGTACATCGCGTGCGGGATCAGCGGAGCCACCCAGCACATCGCGGGCTGCAAGGGCGCGAAGAAGATCCTGGCGATCAACTCCGACGCCGAGGCGCCCATCCTGGCCAGCGCGGACTACGCCGTGATCGGCGACCTGGCGGAGATCGTGCCCGCGATCACGGCCGAGCTCCGGAAAGCACGCTCGCCATAGCGGTCCTGGCCGGAGCGCTGGCGCTCGCCGCTGCCCTCGCCGTGTGCGGCACGCTGTTCGCGCGCCGCACGAAGCTGCTCGTCGACCTCGTCAGGATGGGGAAGCCCGCCGAGCGCTTCGACGAAGTTCCAACGCGCGTGCGCAACGAGGCGGAGATCGTGCTCGGCCAGCGCAAGCTGCTGCAGCGACTCGTGCCTGGCCTGATCCACGCGGCCATCTTCTGGGGCTTCCTCGTCCTGTTCCCCACGATCGTGATCGCGATGATCGGCGCGGTCGACCGCGACGCCACCCTGCCGTGGCTCGGCCACCAGGGATGGTTCGCGCTGCTCGTGGACGTGTTCGCGGTGCTGGTGCTAGCCGGGGTGATCGGAGCGGTGATCATCCGCAAGGTCCAGCGTCCGGCGCGCTTCGAGGGCAGCCACCTCGGCGAGGCCGACCTGATTCTGGCGATGATCGCCGGGATCGTGACGACGCTGCTGCTCTGGCACGCGTCGCGGATCGCGCTCGGGCTGAACGAGTGGCCGGCGTCGTGGTCCCCGGTGTCCGATGCGCTCTCCGGCCTCTTCGGGGATGGCGAGACCACGGAGGTGCTCGAACGCGTCTTCGTCTGGGCGCACGTGCTGATCATCCTCACCTTCCTCGCGTACCTCCCGCATTCGAAGCACCTGCACATCGCCACGGCGGCGGTGAACGTCTTCTTCGCGCGCACGCGCGCGCGAGGCCGGATCGAGCCGCTGCGCTTCGACGGCCCCGAAGAGGAGATGCGCTTCGGCGCCGGCACGGTCCCCGACCTCACCTGGAAGCAGACGCTCGACACCTTCTCCTGCACCGAGTGCGGGCGCTGCCAGGACGTTTGCCCCGCCTGGACCACGGGCAAGGAGCTGTCTCCGAAGCTGCTGATCATGGCCCTGCGCGATCAGGTCTTCGAGGAGGGGCCCGCGCTGGTGCGCGGAGCCGAGGGCTTTGAGCCGGCGCCGCTGGTGCCGAATGCCGTCACCGACAACGTGGTGTGGGACTGCGTTACCTGCGGCGCCTGCGTGCGTGAGTGCCCGGTCTCGATCGAGCACATCGACCACATCATCGACCTTCGTCGCCACCTGGTGATGATGGAGTCGCGCTTTCCGGCCGAGGCCGAGCCGATGCTGCGCGACGTCGAGCGCGCGTCGAACCCCTGGGGCAAGGCGCAGACCGAACGAGCCGACTGGGCCGCGGAGCTCGGCGTGCGGGTGCTCGAGCCGGGCGAGCCGGCACCGGAGGTGCTCTATTGGGTGGGTTGCGCGGCCTCGTTCGACGAGCGCGCACGCACCTCCGCCCAGTCGACGGCCAAGCTGCTGAAGGCGGCGGGGATCGACTTCGCGATCCTCGGCCCGCGTGAGTCGTGCACCGGCGACCCGGCGCGCCGGATGGGCAACGAGTACCTCTTCCAGGCGCACGCCGAGCAGAACGTGGGCACGCTCAACGAGGCCGGCGTCACGAAGATCGTCGCGAGCTGCCCCCACTGCTTCAACACGCTCGGCAAGGAGTACCCGGACTTCGGCGGCAATTACGAGGTGGTTCACCACACCGAGCTGCTCGCCGAGCTGGTGCGCGAGGGGCGCCTCGCGCCCAGTGCCGGCGAGGGCACGATCACCTACCACGACTCCTGCTATCTAGCCCGCCACAACGACGTGTTGGGCGACCCGCGCGAGCTGGTGGAGGCGGTCGGACAGCCGATCGAGATGGAGCGCTCCGGTAAGCGCACGTTCTGCTGCGGCGCCGGGGGCGCGCACATGTGGATGGAGGAGCGGGCCGGAAAGATCAACGAGGAACGCGCCCGCGAAGCCGCCGAGACGGGCGCCGACACGCTCGCGGTCGCCTGCCCGTTCTGCCCCGTCATGCTCGACGACGGTGTGAGAGCGCGCGGCGACGAGATGCGCGTGGTGGACGTTTCGACGCTGCTGGCGGAGTCGCTTGCCGGAGGCGACCGGGAGGGCGGTTGACGGCGCGCCTCGTGCCCCAGCCGCGCTGATCGCCATTCAGCCGAGCGGCTGCAGGCGGGTCTGCTCGACCCGGGCCAGCTTGCGCCGCAGCCGGCCGTTCTGGCGCCTCTGCTCGCGGGTGCGCCTGTGGCCCGGTGGACCGCGCGGACCTTTGGGGGTCAGCGCCACGGCGGCCGAGTGTCGGCGCCGAACGACGTCGCTCGCCGAGGTTCAGGGCGAAGCGGCAAGCAACAATATACCCCCGCCCCTGACCAAGGAGATTCTTGTGAGGCCCAGGCTTGACCACGTCGGACTGGATGTGAGCGACTACGAGACCAGCAAGGCCTTCTACGAGAAGGTCCTCGCGCCGCTGGGGATGCAGCTCCTGATGGAGCCGGTGGCCGACGTCGGGGGGTTCGGCGCGGACTTCCCCCTCTTCTGGATCGGCAAGCGCGACCGCGGACCCGACAGCGGCGTACACGTGGCGTTCACAGCCGAGAATCGGGAAACCGTCGATGCGTTCCACGCCGCCGCGATCGAAGCCGGCGCGACCGACAACGGCGGGCCGGGCCTGCGGGAGATCTACCACCCCGACTACTACGGCGCCTTTGTGCTCGATCCGGACGGCAACAACGTCGAGGCCGTCTGCCACCACGCTTAGATCAGTGATCTAAGCTGGCCGGCCGTCGCCGATCCAGTAGCGCGGCCCGGGGCCGAGGGTGGCCGCGCGGTCGCCGGGGTTGGCCAGGCGGCAGCGGTCGAGCGAGAGGCAGCCGCAGCCGATGCATTCGGTGAGGCCGGCCTTGAGGCGCTCGAGCTCCGCGATGCGCTCGTCGATGCGCCCCGCCCACTTGCTCGAGAGCCGCGACCAGTCGCGGCGGGTGGGCGCCCGGTCAGGGGGCAGCTTGCGGAGCTCCGCTCCGATCTCATTCAGCGTCAGCCCGACCCGCTGGGCAAAGACGATGAAGGCGATACGACGCAGCACCGGCCGCCGGTAGCGACGGTGCCCGGAGCCCGCGCGCTCGGAGGCGATCAGCCCGCGCTCCTCATAGAAGCGCAGCGCCGAGGAGGCCACGCCGCTGCGGCGCGCGACCTCGCCGATCGTCAACAGATCCGTCATGGCGGTAAGCAAAGCACGTCTTGGGCTTGACTTCAAGTTGACTTGAACTTGTACTCTAGGAACCATGACAACGACAGCCGCCACCAAGCCCGCAGGCCAGCAGATCACCGACGAGGTCGCCTCGTGGCCCGGCGTCACGGCGGGGACGGGCCGCCGCGGTGAATTTGGGTTCCGCGTCGGGCGGCGGGAGATCGGTCACCTGCACGGGGACCGCTCCGCGCACTTCTCCTTCCCAAAGGAGATCTGGCGCGACCTGTTCGCCCAGGGGCGCGTCGTGCACCACCCCGTCTTCCCCGGGAAGGAGGGTCCCGCGGCGCGCAGGATCGAGAACGAGGACGACGTCCGCGACGTGATCGCGCTGCTGCGCCTCAACTACGACCGGGTCATCGAGCGCTACGGCGCCCCGGCGGGAACATTCGAACCGGTCGTCCCGATCCCCGGCCTATACGCCTCGGCGCCCGCGCCGCTTCCGTTCGCCCCGTCGCTCCACACGCGGGCCTTCCTGCTGGCGCGCGACCGCGGCAACGTGCTCGTATACAGCGTGCCCGGGCTCGAGTCGGCTGCGGCGGCGATTGAAGAGCTCGGCGGAGTCTCGCGCCATTACCTCAACCACGGCCACGAGGCCATGTTCGCCTCGGACGGCATCGGAGCGCCGGTGTTCGTCCACGCCGACGAGCGCGACACGGTGGCCGGCCAGGTGCACGTGCGAGGAACGTTCTCCAGGCGCCACACCCTCGACGACGACCTCGAGATCATCCCGACGCCCGGCCACACCGCCGGGGCCACGGCCCTCCTCTGGGACTCCGGGGAGCATCGCGTCTTGTTCACGGGCGACACGATCTACCTCGACCAGGGTGAGTGGGTGGAGGCACTGCTCGAGTCGAGCGATCGCTCGGCCTACATCGAGAGCCTCGAGCTGATGCGCGAGCTCGACTTCGACGTGCTCGTGCCCTGGGCGGCGAGCGCCGGAGGGCCGTTCCACGCGGTGACCGGCAAGGCCGACGCCCGGCGCCGCATAGACCTGATCCTCGCGCGGCTGCGGAGCGCTTAGGCTCCGGATGCGTCGCTCAGGGGCTGTTGCAGGATCAGCCGGTGGATCCGGACCACACCGCGCACGCGCGTCTCGATCGTCCATACGCCGGCCGCCCGCTCGATGAACGCTTCGGCCGCCGGCCGGCCGGGATCCGCGAGCCATGCTTCCGGCCCGAGGCGCGGCAGGAGCGCCAGCAGCTGAGCGACGCCGGCGCGCTCGTAGAGGACGTCGGCGCAGAGCACGAGGTCGAACGGCGCGCGCCTCACGAGGTCGCCGGGCTGCCCCCAGTCGACCCTCGCGGTCTCGACGTCCACCCCGTTCGCGCGTGCGTTGCGCTCGACGAGCGCGAGCGCCTCGGCGCATACGTCCGTGGCGAGCACCGACGCGCCGGCTCGTGCGGCGGCGATGCTGGGCACGCCCAGCCCGCAGCCGAGCTCGACCACCCGCAGTCCACGAAGCGCCTCGCCTTCGAGCTCCCGGGCGAGTGCCACGCCGCTGCGCCAGAGCACCGCCCAGTAAGGCGCGAGCGGCGCCCACTTGACCTCGCCCGCGTCCGGCAACTCAGCCGCCTCCTGGGGCTGCAGCAGGCGCAACACACCGCTCGGCAACTCGATCGACCGGCTGACGAGCTCCTGTCCAGGCACCGAACTGACGTTAACCGCCTATGTGGCGGCAAACGTCAGCCGCACGCGGAGCCTACGCGCGGCGTCCGGTGGCTAGCAGCGTCACCCCGGGGAGCTCCAGCCCGTCGGGCGTCTCATAGGGGCTGACCGCCTGTCGCGCGCGGTCGCTGAACGCGCGCAGCTCACGCTTGGTCAAGATCCGCATCGCCGCATTGCTCGAGGTGATCCGCAGCGCCGCCCCGATCGACCACGACATCGAGGCGCTGTGGAAACGGATCGGGACCGAGTTTCACGCCAACCAGCGCGTGATCGTGGAGAGCCTGGACCAGAAGCAGGCGCTGAGGCCGGGCCTCGACGTCGAGCAGGCCACGGACATCCTCTGGACGCTCAACCATCGCAACGTCTGGCAGCTGCTTGTCGGCGAGCCGGGGTGGAGCCCCGAGCGCTACGAGCAGTGGTGGGGGGACGTCGCGTGCTGGCAGCTTCTGGAGGGAGCGATGGGCGGAGACCCTGCCGCCGCAGGGCCTCCGCCGGGCACGCTCAGTGAACGATCGAGTCGCCGGTCTCGAGCACGGTCTTCAGGCCGCTGAGCACGAAGCTCCAGCCTCCGCCCGCGCCCTGGTCTTCCAGCTCGCCGCGCATCAGCGCCGCCGTCCGCGGCGCGCCCTCGAGCTCGTGGGTCACCGTCAGCCTCGACAGGCCGCCCTCGCGCTCCGCGATCTCGTACGTGAGCCGGGTGAACCCCTCCGCCGCCAGGTCGGGGTCCATGAGCATGCGCCAGGTCTGGACGAGCTTGTTCGGCGGATCGGCCTCGAGGATCTCGCCGTCCACCGCGAGATCCGGCGCGCCGTGCGCCCTCATATCCTCGCTCGTGTACCCGCGGTAGCTGCCGCCCGGGCGCAGCTCGTACTCGCCCCGGCCTCCGTAGCCGTACCGCTCGGTCCACTCGGGCTGAGTGATCGCGTCCCAGATCGCCTGGGGCGCCGCCTTGATGTACACCCTGTAGATCTGAGTGGTCACGTTGGTCTCCGTCATGGTTGTCATGCCTCTTCCTCCAGTTCGCTCTTGAGGTTCGCAAGCGCCGACACCCGGCGCTCGCTGTACTTGTCGATCCACCGATCGTGGATCAACCGAATCGGCATCGGGTTCAGGAAGTGCAGCTTCTCCCGGCCCGACCGCTGTGTGACCACGAGGTCCGCCTCTTCGAGAACGCGCAGGTGCTTCATCACGCCAAAGCGCGTCATCTCAAGCTCCGACTCGAGCTCCGTCAGCGTGCGGCCGTCACGCAGGAAGAGCCGGTCCAGTAGAAAGCGCCGGGTGGGATCCGCGAGCGCCTTGAAGACACGGTCGTCGTCTGTCACCCCACAAGAATACGTGACTAAATGGTCACATGTCAACCCGAAGGGAAGATTTCAATGGATTGGAAGATCGAGCTGGTGGCGATCCCCGTCTCCGACGTGGACCGCGCTAAGGCCTTCTACACCGAGAAGGCAGGCTTCAACGCCGATCACGACCACCAGGTCAGCGACGAGCTGCGCTTCGTCCAGCTGACCCCTCCCGGGTCGGCCTGCTCGATCGCAATCGGGACGGGCGTCGTTGACACCGAGCCGGGCTCGGTGCAGGGCATGCAGATGGTGGTCGCCGACATCCAGGCCGCGCACGCGGAGCTAGCCGGCCGCGGCGTGGAGGTGAGCGAGGTCCAGGAGTTCCCCTGGGGCTCCTTCGTCTTCTTCAGCGATCCCGACGGCAACGGGTGGGCGGTGCAGGCAATGTCCGCTAGCCGGTAGGCCATCGGGCCGGACCATCAGCGCGCCGCCGCCCGGAATGCCCAGGGCTCGCGCGGTGATCTCGTCCAGACGCCTCATCGCGAGCGGGACCGGTCCGGCGGCCAGCTTCGCCGCCGTGGGCCAGTGCGCCACATGGGGACCGGTGAAGAGCGTCAGCCCGGGACCCAGCAGGTCCAGGGTGGAGACCCGCCCGGTCCCGGACGGAAGCCAGACGTGCGCGATGCGTCCTCCGAGGTCCACGGGAAGCTCGTCCGCCGCTCCCCGCACCGAGCCGTGCGGGTCGGCGGACCGGGCGACGTTGTGCTCGGCCACCGGCCGGCGCTCGCCCTCGTAGGAATCCAGCAGCTCGGGGCCGGCCCAGCCGCGGAGCACCCAGGCGAGCTTCCAGCCGAGGTCGTACCCGTCGTGGATGGCCGTGTTCATCCCGGTGCCCCCACGTGGAGTCACGCGGTGGGCGGC